>JAHDCI010000142.1 GCA_020629955.1 Myxococcota bacterium
GGCCTTCAGATCCTTAATCTTACGGGGCTTCTTGGTCGCCATAGCTGGGCGGCGAGCCTATCCGCGAGATCCCCTATTGGTCAAGCGGAGAGCGAGAGGATCCGGAGCTTTTTTCCATTTTCGAGGCCTGAAACGCATTCGCCGACGATCTCCAGGCCGGCGAATGGATAAAAATCGCCTCGTGCTACTCGAAAAGAGGCATCAGGGCAGCATTGATTTCCAGCGAACTCGTCGCTTCCTGACACTCGCTGGGTGCCTGAACACGGTAGCTGCTGACTGCGCACCGCTGGGCCGCCCGCGGCATCGCGGCGCAACTCGCGTGCAGTTCCGCGGATAGCCCGGCTTCCTCGAGTGCCAACTGACAAACATCGGTTTCTTCTGCAAAAAGGTCGGGCAGCGCGTTCGCGACGGCAGCCTCTTCCGCAAGAGCGGCCCGCATCGGAGCGAGCGGATCTTCTTCAAGCACCTCGTCGATTGCGGCCACCTGGGCCACTTCCTCGCTGACCACGGAATCGATCGTGCCCTCTTGCTGCGCAGCGTATTCCGCTGCGAGGCGATCCTCTTCTTCGGCGGTCAAACCAACAAAGGGATCGCTCTCGTCAAGCTCGGTCGTTGACCCTTCCACCGACTGAACCGCTTCGTCGACCAGTGCGCCTTCGTCTTTTGCGCAACCTGCAAGCGCGCTGAGAACGAAGAAAAGGGAGAGTAAGCGAGAGGTCTTCATCATTGGTTGGCTCCGAGGCGCCCACGTTGAGCACGCCTTCACAGTACACGATAGCATCTTCCGTACCGAACGAATCGGGCGAATTTGTCGAGGTTTCACCCCGCACATGAACCCTTGGTGCGAAAAAAGTGCGTAGTTGCGCATCGATCGTCGTCAATTCGACTTCGACGAAGTTTCGTAGAGATGGCGCATTTCGGATGACGAAATAAGGCTCGTCGCGTTAGAGATCGCCCATCGTCGAGACAACCTCTTAACAATTGATAGCGCCGCAAAGGGCGCTCGATTTTCCCATCGGAGAAATGCTGTGCTCAAAAAGCTCTTCGCCAACCGGCCAACCAAAAAGACCGTACCCGTTCACCTCCTTTCGAAGACCGATGCTCAGAAATGGCTAAAAGAACAATCCGGCGCGGTGCAAAGCTGGGTCCGAAGCACTGGCGCCGTGCGGGCAGGTACCGTTCGCCTTTTACCCAATGAAGATGGGAGCCTCGGCTCCGTGCTCTTCATTCGGGAAACAGACTTCGATGTATGGGCGGCTGCGCGACTCCGTCGCGGATTGCCGGAAGGTCGGTATGAGCTGATTGATGTGAACCCCACGGATGGTGAGGCCATCGCCCTCGGTTGGGCGCTCGAGGCGTATGTCTTCGACAAGTACAAGAAGCGCTCTGTGAAGAAGTCAGAGCTTGTGTGGCCAGCGGGCGTCGACAAGAAGAGGGTCCTTCGACTTGCGGAGGCGACGTATCTCGTTCGCGATCTCATCACGACCCCGGCCGAAGACATGGGGCCCGCGGAGATTGCCGCGACGGCGAAGAAGCTTGGTGAGCGCTTTGGCGCCAAGGTCTCGACGATCGTCGGAAAAGACCTGCTCAAGAAGCGCTTCCCTTCCGTTCATGCTGTGGGGCGAGCCGCGGAAAAGAAGCCGCGTCTGGTCGACTTGCAGTGGGGAAATAAGAAGCATCCGAAGATCACCTTGGTCGGGAAGGGCGTTACGTTCGACAGCGGCGGTCTCGACCTGAAGCCAGCAAGTTCGATGCTGAAGATGAAGAAGGATATGGGCGGCGCGGCTCATGTCCTTGGTCTCGCGCTCGCGATCATGGATGCGAAGCTTCCCGTAAACCTTCGGGTGTTGGTGCCGACTGTTGAAAACGCAATTGGAGGCAACGCGTTTCGGCCATTGGACGTTCTCCAAACACGTAAAGGCATTACCGTCGAGGTTGGAAATACCGATGCCGAGGGACGCCTTATCCTTTCGGATGCGCTGACCGCCGCGACCGAAGATTCGCCCGAACTCATCATCGACTTCGCGACGCTCACGGGGGCTGCCCGCGTGGCATTGGGTACCGAGCTCCCTGCGCTCTTCTGCAATAACGACGAGGTGGCCGCGGGAGTGCTTGAGGCCGGGAAAGGGGCGACCGACGAGCTCTGGCGAATGCCTCTACATCAGCCCTACCGGCGTCATCTCGAAAGCCGAGTCGCCGACATTTCCAACACGTCGAGCACTCGATACGGCGGTGCGATTACGGCCGCGCTCTTCTTGCAGCGATTCGTTGGGCACGAAATCCCGTGGGTGCATATCGACGTGATGGCCTACAACGACGGCTCGCGGGTCGGCCGTCCCGCCGGCGGTGAAGCGATGGGGATGCGCGCGTGTTTCGCGTACCTCGAAACACGATACGGGCGGACCAAGGGCTAAACGGGTGCGATGAACCCTTTTCAGCGAGATGGCTACGAGATCGTGCAAAATTGTTACACACCTCGCACCGAACTCGAATCCCTGGGGACTTTTGTCGCCGGAATTTCGGTAAAATCCCAATGATTTTGGTTTGGCATCGTCGTTGCAACATGGTTCGACCGAGTTTTGGAAAGCGTTGACGGCGCGATTCTTCGTCTGATACGCTCGTAGTAGGTTTTTGGATCCCGCGCAGGAGCTGCACAATGCAAGAGCAAAACAACATGAAGAACGTTGCAATGAACCTTCACAACGATGAAGACGGTCTCTCGACCGTTGAGTACATCATCATCCTCATTCTCATCGCGGTCGTCGCGATTGGGGCGTGGCGTAACTTCGGTACTGCCGTTGAAGCGCGCGTGACGGAAGGTCAGGGGGAGATCGACGGGCTCTAAGCCTCTCGCTCCGGCCCATGTGGCTTGGATCGCTCCTCGTTGGTTTGATTTGTGGGCTCTATGATGCCCGCCGCGGGACAGTCCCAAATCAAGTAACGTACTCCGCGATTCTAATGGCGCCTGTGTTTCACCTCAGTGTAGGTGGTTCACAGGCGTTCTTCATTTCTGTGATAGGCCTCCTCCTCCTCGGAGGTCCCGCGGTCTTCCTTTGGTATCGATCCAACGGCAAATTCCGAGGTGGTGATGTGAAGATGCTCGCCGCGTACGGAGCCATTCTTGGTCCGTTTCATGGAATGATCGCGCAGCTCGTCGGGAGCGTCGCCGCAGCAGGATACGGGTTCCTTCGGTACCGTCTTTCCGGATCGGCAGACGGGAAAGTCTGGGTACGGCTCGGTCCGTGGTTCGCTTTGGGGATTCTCGCAGCCTTCGCCCGAGCTCTCGTTCTCGACTCAATACACTTTCCCTCTATTCTTTGGGCTCACCTTTAGGTAGTCTCTCGCTTTGACGTGCGGAATTCCGCCGTCGGAGGAAATCAGATGGTTCTCATCTCCGAATCTTCAAGTGTCGCACGCGTGAGGCTGCACCGATGAATCGAACTGCCCTTTTGGCCGGGCTCGGCGTGTCTCTCGTCGGGGCGGCGCTTCTCGCCGTCTACATGCAGCGCTTTCAGCTCGAAGCGTCCGGTGGGGCGCCAGTGGACGTACTCACCGTGACAGCAGATATCGCCGCTGGTGAGCCGATCACGACTCAGAAGCTCGGCGTTCGTCAGCTACCCGAACGCTTTGTCGAATCACGGCATATCCGGGTGAATGATCGCGACCGGATCATTGGTATTCGAGTCGCTACGGCAGTGCGAGCCAACCAATCTCTGCTTTGGTCCGACCTGACGACTTCCGGTTCCGGGCGGCAAGAGCTGTCTTCTCTTCTCCGTGAAGGGATGCGCGCGATGAACATTTCGGTTTCCAGCACAGAAACCTTCGCCGGGCTTCTCCGACCCGGCGATCGCGTCGATGTTCTTCTCACTGGAACGCGACCACCCGCGGAACGTGGTGCGGACCCCGAACGCATTACGATTCCACTTCTGCAGAACGTCCTCGTCCTCGCCGTTGGCCGCGACACGGGGAACCCGGACTACAGTGGCGACGATGGAAACCTCAAAGAGGTGAGTATCGCAGTGACGATCGAGCAGGCTGGTTTGGTCGCGCATGCCGGTGATCGCGGAGAGCTCTCGCTCGTACTCCGCAACCCGCGCGATGTGGACATTATCGAGGAGGTTCAGGACACGCTTGATTCGGATCTCATCGAACCAGCCCGTCGTGAACAGATTCAGCGCGGCGGCCGTCGTCGAACGCCCGAACCTGAGCCCACCATGATTGAACGCGTGCAGTAATCTGCCGAGCATCCTCTAACCTGGCCCCAGCCAGAACACTCAAGACAAACCGAAATGATTCACTTCAATAGTTGGCGAGCTGCCGCCCTTGCAGCCTCCATCGCGACAGGCTCCCTCGCTTTCGTTGCGCCATCCGAATCCCTTGCGCAACAGACAACACGGCGAGAGATTTCAGTTGAGGTTGGTGAACAGACCAGCATCTCCGCCGAAGGTGTTCGGAGTTACTCCGAAGGCGCCCCGGGCTTTGTCGATGTCCGACTTACCGAAGCTCAAGACCGCTTCATTTTGGTTGGGATGAGCCCCGGGTCGACCTCGCTCCTTCTCATTATGGAGGACGGCAGCCAGGTTCAGTATCGCGTCGAGGTGCCCTCTCACGAAGGTGAGCCCGTGCGCGATGGCGCGGTCCCGGCCCGTACAATGGTCCGGCTCGACCTCTACTTTGTGCAGCTCTCCGATTCGTATCAACACGCGATCGGAATCAACTTCCCAGGTAGCATCATGGGGGGGCAGAACGGAAACGCGACCGCAGGGCTGAACCTGGAGTGGGCCAATGGCGGAGGTGGCGTTCAAACGCAGCTCGTCGCGAACCTCGCCTCCGCGCTCCCGACGATCGACATCGCTCAAGCTTCGGGTTGGGCGCGGATCTTCCGGCAGGGCTCGGTCATTACCGCCAACAACACCGAGGCGAACTTCCGCTCTGGTTTCGAAGTGAACATCGTCATTGGTGGTCTTGGTGGTGGCAGCTTGGAGACCATTGAGTTCGGAACCACGCTTCAGTGTCTACCGCGATACGATGAAGAGACCGGTCGTGTGGAGCTCCGCATCACCACCGAAGTCACGGACATCATCGAAGGTGAGCAGGCGCCGGGGCGCAGTATCTCCACCGCGACCTCCATCGTGAACCTCGAACTTGGCCAAGGCGTCGTGCTCATGGGCAATGTCGCTCGGAACGAATCGCGCGGCCGCCAGGGGCTTCCAGGTCTGAGCCAGATTCCCATTCTTGGTGCTCTCTTTGGTTCCCATACGCGACGCTTCGCGGAATCGGAGACTCTGATGTTTATCGTGCCGACGATCGTTCAGCCGACGTCGATGGCGCGCCGCAACCGTATCCAGGAAGCGATCGAAATCTACGAAGAGTTCACGGGTGGCGTCGATGAGGTCGAGCTTCACGATCAGCCCACGATTCCTGGCGCCCGGATGCGCACACAGTCCGCAGACGACGACGAATAGGCATGAGAACCGCGCACGAAGCTAACCAACGAGCCGGCGTACGCCGCTTCGTTGTCGTGCGCGGAATCCTCCGAACGATTCGGAGGATGGGGTGAAACAGGGCGTGCTCTTGTCGATCCAGCTCCCCGACGGCGTGGTCGAGGAGCTGCCTGTGGATATTCCCGGACCGATTGTGCTGGGGCGTGACCCGAGCTGCCATGTCGTGCTGCCATCACCGGAGGTTAGCCGAAGGCACCTCGTGATTGAGCCGTCGGAACGTGGGTTTAAGCTTACGGAGCAGAGCGCGAACGGCACGATGATGGGCAACCAGCGCGTGAAGCAATCGAAGGTGGACACGCCTCCGAATGTGCCTCTCCGGATTGGCCCCTATATCGTCAGGCTACGTCGAATCGGCGCTCCTCCTCCGCCACCGCCGGGCGCGAAACGTCCCAAGCCGCCGCCAAAACCGGCCGCGAAAGCAGAGGCTTCGGACCATCGCACGGAGAAGAACGCGCACGGCGAAGACGTCCTGATGCTCGCTGGGGGAACCGCCGACATTACCGTAGAGCTGCGAAAGCGCGTACACCGGATGCTTCTCGACCATCTCGACCTCGCGACTCTCGATCGCGGCGCGATGGGCGACGACACAATGCGGCCGAAGGTCTACGCAGCGCTGAACCGAATCGTTCAGCAACTCCGGGCTGACATCCCGGCAAACGCGGACCTCCAGGCGTTCATGCGCGAAATGGCGGATGAGGCACTTGGTTTAGGGCCCCTTGAACGCTTGCTCGAGGACGAACATGTCAGCGAGATCATGGTGGTCCATCCCTCGAAGATCTATATCGAGCGGAAGGGGAAACTTCAGCCAACCGACCTTCGATTTACCGATGACGAAAGCGCACGCGCGGTCATTGAGAGAATCGTTACCCCTCTTGGACGGCGAATCGATGAATCGACACCCCTGGTCGACGCGCGTCTCAAGGACGGGTCTCGTGTAAACGCGGTCATCCGGCCGCTCGCGATCAATGGCGCTTGCATCACGATTCGAAAGTTCCAGAACGAAGGCCTCAACATGGATCGATTGATCGGCTTTAAGTCGGTCAACGAACGGATGGCGCGTTTCCTCGACCGTTCTGTGACGGTGCGAAAGAACATCATCATCAGTGGCGGCACCGGTAGTGGAAAGACCACGCTGTTGAATGTGCTTAGCTCGTCGATCCCAGGGCACGAACGGGTCGTGACCATCGAAGACGCCGCCGAGCTTTCGCTCAGCCAGCCCCACGTTGTTTCGCTCGAGACTCGACCTGCCAATATGGAAGGGAAGGGCGAATACTCGATCCGGGATCTCGTGAAGAACGCTCTGCGTATGCGCCCGGATCGGATCGTCGTCGGGGAGTGTCGCGGTGGTGAGGCGCTCGATATGCTTCAGGCCATGAATACGGGTCACGAAGGTTCGATGACGACGACCCACGCCAATAGTCCCCGAGAAGGATTGGCTCGAATCGAAACACTGTGTTTGATGTCGGGGATCGATTTGCCGTCGCGCGCCATTCGCGAACAGATCGCGGGCAGCGTCCATTTGATGGTACAGCAGACCCGTTTCTCGGACGGTAGCCGGAGAGTCACCGCGATCTCCGAAGTTGGCGGGTTGGATGACGACGGGGAGTTCATCCTGAACGACATCTTCGCTTACTATCGCACGGGCACCTCGGCGGAGGGTAAAGTCCTCGGCGAGTTCCGCGCTACGGGGTACCTCCCCTCTTTCATCGATGAGTTCATCCGAAACGGTCTGGTCGAGGCCACTGGAGGTGAGTACCTATGAATGATTTTCTGGTCAGCCCAATCTCTGGTTGGATCGGAATCGCGCTGTTCCTGGTGGGGATCCTTGCGGCGGTCTACTCCGGACTCGCGCTCCCCGGGAGCCCTCTGCGCGCAGCATGGATTCGCTACATCGCATACCTCGATGGCTACGTCTCGTTCCTCTTTCTTCCACTCTCCGGGGCCCAAATCGCGGCGCGTCATCTTTTTGGCGTGTGTCTGACGCTAATCCTGGTCGTTTGGCAGCCGTCTCTGCTCTCTTTCGCAGCGGTTGCGGTGGTGGTCGTCATTCCACCGCTCTACCTTGACAAGCTTAAGGCCGACCGCGTTGTTAAACTTGAGGACCAGTTGGACGGGTGGTTGATGAACCTTTCGAACGCGCTCAAAGCGACTCCCGCCATCGGTGAAGCGATTCGCTCAACCGCGGACCTCGCGCAGCCGCCCATGAGTGAAGAACTCGACCTCATGGTGAAGCAAAACCAGCTTGGAACACCGGTCGACCAAACGGTCCTTAATGCGAGCGAGAGAATGGGAAGCCCGATCATTGGCGGTGCCCTTGCGACGATCGTGATTGCGCGGCAGACCGGCGGTGACCTCCCGACGATTCTTGAGACGTCTGCCTCATCGCTTCGCGAAATGAACCGCCTGGAGGGCGTGGTTCGTACGAAGACCGCAGAAGGCAAAGGGCAGGTGGTTGTCATGGGGATCTTGCCTTTCGCACTGATGGGCATTCTCCTTCTGATGGACGAGCACTGGTTTGATCCAATGTTCGGCAGCTTCGTTGGAAACTTGATGATTGGTTTCGCGTTCCTTCTCTGGGGGGCAGCGCTCGCCTGGGCACGAAAGATTCTCGCGGTGGATATCTGATGACGGCGATTCTTCTCTATGCGGGCCTTGGCTGCGTTGCCCTCGGTCTATTTGTGATGACCTACATCCTTGGTTCGAGTCCGGGAGCGGCGAGGCCCGAACTTGGAACGCGAGGTATGAAGCGCCGGATGGGGCTTGAAGGGGGCGGCTCCTTTCCGATTCTCGAACCACCGATGCGTTTCATGGCGGGCTGGTTCGATGGGATGGCGCTTAGCCGCATTCGTCCCGCGGTCGAAGCCCAGATCGGCTACGCCGGGGACTACCTCGGCCTGAGCTCGAACGACTTCATGGCGCTCTCTTTGATGGGAGCGATCGGTTTGGGGCTAACGGGCGCCTTCATCTCCACGATGGCCAATATTCCCGTAATGTTCTACATCGTTCTTGTCATCGTCGGTGCCTATCTTCCATGGCTTCAGATTACGGGAGAGGCGCAGGCGCGCTTCAAGCAGGTCACGAGATCACTGCCGACGTCGATCGACCTCGCCGCTCTTTGCATGAGCGCTGGTCTCGATTTTCCTGGCGCAGTGAAGCAAATCGTCGACAAATCGAGTTCCCGGGACGTTGTCATCAAGGAGGAGTTTCAACGCATCCTCGCAGAGCTTGAATTGGGACACACCCGTGCCAAGGCACTCCAAGGATTTGCCGACCGGGTACCTGTCGAGTCGGTAAAGGACTTTGTTGCCACAGTTGTGCAGGCTGAATCGAAGGGTACGCCGCTCGGGGAGGTGCTCACCATTCAGGCTCGCTCCCTACGGCAGCGACGTTCCGTCCGTGCCGAAGAGCTTGCTGCCAAGGCTGGGTTGATGATGATGGCGCCGATGATGCTCATGTTCGTTTGCATCATCATCCTCCTGATGGGTCCGTTTATCATCCAGTGGGTGGGTTCGGGTTTCTGATGCGGAAGTCGTTCGCTTTCAAAAAGGCCAGCCACTTCGTCGTGTCGTTTCTTCTTCTCTCCGAGGGGGCTCAAACCTCTCTGCTTTTCGCCGCCTCAGGACGTTAGCGCATGCAATACCTCATCGAAGTTGTTCAATCCGACGGGAGCAAAGACCGTCATCCGATCGAAGGCGGACAAGTCACGGTCGGAAAGTCGGGGGTCGCCGGCATTTCCATCCCGGCGGCAACGGAGCTAGAGCTCGAACATCTATTGGTTGCCCCGAAGGGCAAAGAAGGCTGTTGGGTCTCTACGACCGATGGTGCCTCCACGCCCACTCTGCTCAAAGGAAAGCCATTCCGAAGCGGTATGGTGCCCTGGGGCAGCGAGTTCCGTATTGGGCGAACGACCCTACGTGTGCTCACCAAGACAGGCGCCAGCAAGAGCGGCGACGGTCCGAGCCCCGTGCTACTTCTCGCGCTCGTCGGTGCGCTCGGTTATATGGCGTACACCTTTCTCGAACATGAGGACTCCGCAGTGACGAGCTCCGACGGCCTCTCACCACCGGAGCTTTTTGCCGGGCTCGACGAGAGTTGCCCTCAAGGGCCACGAAATACTGCACCCGAGATCGAGTATCGCGCACACAGTCGCGGAGACCGCTTCCACTACGAACTCGCGGACGGGGTAGAAGCGGTGAAGCTCTATCGCCAGGCCGCGACGTGCTACACCGCCGGCGGCAACGGTGGTGATGCCACGCGTATGCGCCACGAAGCGGACCATCTGCAGACGCTTCTCGAATCCGATTATGGCGCGCGTCGGATTCGCCTCTCGCATGCTATCGAGGTTGAGGATTGGCGTGCGGCGGCCATTGAGACGGACGCATTGATGAGCATGACGCGTCATCTAAATCCGGAAGACTCTTGGCTCGAATGGCTCGAACGTACGCATCGCGATGTGCAGGCTCGCGCCGACACGGTCACGTCGACCGAGGAATAGTCCATCGCTCAGAGAAGAGCTCACGTCCTCGTTGCTCTTCCATTCATTTTAAGCGGCTTGTCGAATGGACCTTCTCATGAGAGAGAAGGCTCATGGCTAATACTTTCCTTCGAACCTCGCTCCTATGCGCCGTCGCGATGTTGTCCGGCGCGTGCGGTGGCGCGGGGGCGAACGACAACCCGCCTGCCGATGTTCTCGCAGACGTCGAGCCGGAAGAGCTCTTTAATCATGGCGTTGGCTTGGCCCAGCGTGGTGACTACGTTCGCGCCGAGCAGTATATCCTCGCGGCGGAGCAGCGAGGTATCGCGCGCTCCCGGACCTTTCCGGTCCTCGTTCGGATTTGCGTCGCGGACTCTCGCATTGACCACGCGCTTCATCATGCAGAACCAGAGCTTGAAGCAAGGCCATCCGATTGGCGCTTACGTTTCCTCGTCGCTTCATTGCAGTCGGCTTCTGACCGAGGTGCCGAAGCGCTACAGAACCTTCAGCGCGTAGTGCAGCAGGTCCCCGAGGAGCCGCGGCCACATTACGCGCTCGGCGTGATGTACCGCGATGATCTGATGGATGTGATGCGTGCCCGCGAACAGTTTCTTCTCTACCTCGAACTCGACCCTGAGGGTGAGGATGCGGCGGCGGTTCGCGACTGGGTTGGCCACGTGAACGTGATGTTGCAGGCCGCGGTGGAGGCACGGAATCAGACAGGAGAACCTGAAGAAGTGAACGATGCGAGGGAGCCGGAGGAAGGGAACGTTGAAGAGAACGGCGTACCCGAGACTTCCGCGCCAGAGACAAGCGAAGGTGTCGAGGCGGCAGGCGAACCGGCTCAGAACACCTGAGTCGTTGACTCACCCCGAAAAAGAAAAGCCCCGTCGTCAGACGGGGCTTTTCGTTGAGAGGTGATCGCTCAGGATTCCTCGAACTCGGCGTCGATGACATCGTCGTCTCCGCCGCCACTCGCATCACCAGCGTCAGGCGCGCCCTCGCCAGGTGCACCCGCTTGGGCATAGGCGGCCGTTGCGATTTCCTTCATCAGGCCTTCAAGTTCTTCCTGCTTGGTCTTGATCGCGTCGAAGTTGTCTTCGCTGAGCGCGGTCTGAAGTTCGCTGAGCTTGTCCTCCACCGGCTTCAGGGTCGCCTCGTCGAGCTTCTCTTTGAGGTCGCCGAGAGATTTCTGAACGCTGTGCGCGAAAGCGTCGGCGCGGTTCTTTGTTTCGATCTGCTCGCGTCGAACTCGGTCTTCCTCAGCGTTCGCTTCGGAATCCTTGATCATCGCCTCGATCTCCTCCTCGGAGAGACCGCTATCACCCGTGATCGTGATCTGATGATCCTTGCCGGTTGCCTCGTCTTTCGCAGTGACCGAAAGAATACCGTTGGCGTCGATGTTAAACGTTACCTTGATCTTCGGAACGCCACGCGGGGCCGGCATGATGCCGTCGAGGTGGAAGTGACCGAGCGAACGGTTGTGTCGAGCTTCGGCACGCTCACCCTGAAGAACACGAATCTCGACCTTCGTCTGGTTGTCGTCCGCGGTCGAGTAGACCTCTTCCTTTTTCGTCGGAATCGTCGTGTTTCGCGGAATCATGACGTTCATCACGCCGCCCTGGGTTTCAACGCCAAGGCTAAGCGGCGTCACGTCGAGAAGGACCATATCCTTCACTTCGCCGGAAAGAACGCCGGCTTGGACCGCCGCGCCGAGCGCAACGACTTCGTCCGGGTTCACACCCTTGTGGGATTCCTTGCCGAAGAACTTCTGAACCTTTTCCTGCACAAGTGGGATACGGGTCGAGCCGCCGACCATCACGACTTCGTCGATATCCGCTGCGGTCTTGCCGCCGTCCGCATCTGCGAGCGCTTTGCGGAGCGGGACGAGCGTGCGTTCGATGAGATCTTCGATCATGGACTCGAGCTTCGCGCGAGTCAGGCGCATGTTGAGATGCTTCGGTCCGCTCGCGTCAGCCGTCAGGTACGGAAGCTCGATGGAGGTCTCAAGGCGGGAGGAGAGCTCGATCTTCGCTTTCTCCGCCGCGTCCTTCAGGCGCTGGAGCACCATCACGTCTTTCGCGACGTCGATGCCCGTGTCCTTCTTAAACTCTGCGATCAGATAGTCGATGATCGTTCGATCGACGTCGTCGCCACCGAGCTGCGTATCGCCATTGGTGCTGAGAACCTGCACCATCTCGTCGGAAACCTCGAGTATCGAAATATCGAAGGTGCCGCCGCCAAAGTCATAGACCGCGACGAGCTGCTCGTTCTTCTTGTCGAGCCCGTAGGCGAGGGCAGCGGCCGTCGGCTCGTTCACGATTCGCTTCACTTCGAGACCCGCGATACGGCCGGCGTCCTTCGTCGCCTGACGCTGGGAGTCGTTGAAGTACGCGGGTACGGTGATGACCGCTTCGGTGACGTCATGGCCAAGGTGGCGCTCTGCCGCTTCCTTCAGCTTGCGAAGAACCTGGGCGGAGACTTCTGGCGGAGCGAGTTCTTTGCCTTTGACAATGAATCCAACGTCCCCGTTGTCGCGGCGCACACACTTATAGGGCATGCGCTCGGTCTCGCCTTTGGCCTCTTCAAAGCGGCGTCCGATGAATCGCTTCGCCGAGAACACCGTCCCTTCGGGGTTCGTAATGGCCTGGCGTTTCGCCTGCGTTCCGACGAGTACTTCGCCGCTATCGGTCCATGCAACGATGGACGGGGTCGTTCGGCCGCCGTCTTCGTTGACGATCACCTTCGGCTCGTTGCCTTCCATGACCGCGACGACAGAGTTGGTCGTTCCGAGATCGATTCCGATGA
>JAHDCI010000143.1 GCA_020629955.1 Myxococcota bacterium
CTAACGTCATAGGTCCGAGAGATGGCCCAGAGGGTCTGCCCCTCTTGGATCGTATGCTCCACAAAGGGCTCGGGCTCGGGCTCGGGTTCGGGCTCGGGCTCGGGTTCGGGCGCTTCGACACGGGGCTCTGGGGGAGGCTCCTCGCCGCACCCGAACGCACCGAACGCGCCTGCGAGGATTGCGAAGAGCGCCGCTATGAAGGATCCCTGCCTCATCATTCGACCTCGCCTTAGCCTGCGCGCCTCCGAACCACAACCGAAGCTCAGCCTCTGTTGCCCACCGGTGCGAACCCGATTCTCGATCTCGCGTGCATCCCCGCGCCTTGCAAATCGAGGGCGCTCCTTCTACGCCTTGGCCGATGACTGACATCCTGAAGTTGGGCGACTGGGCCCTCATTCTCGGCGCTTCCAGTGGCTTCGGCGAAGCTGCAGCGCTCACTTTGGCAAAGCACGGCATGAACATCGCTGGCGTGCATCTCGATCGCCGCGCGGGCCTCAAGCACGTGGCGGAGCTGAAAGAGAAAATCGAGGCGATGGGCCAGAAGGCGGAGTTCTTCAACATCAACGCCGCCGACGAGAACAAGCGCGCGGCGACCCTGGATGCGCTCAAAGAAACGATTGGAGAGGGCAGCGGCGTTCGCGTGCTGATGCACTCCCTGGCGTTCGGGACGCTCCTCCCGTACTGGAGCGATGACGAGGGCGAAGCGCTTATCTCGAAACGAAATATGGACATGACCCTCGACGTCATGGCGCACTCGCTCCTCTACTGGACCCAGGATGTCCTCCGCCGCGAGCTTTTTACCGACAACGCACGCATCTTTGCGATGACGAGCGCGGGAAGCTCCACCGTGTGGCGCGGCTACGGAGCGGTCAGTGCGGCGAAGTGCTCGCTCGAATCGCACTGCCGCCAGCTCGCCGCCGAACTTGCGGACAAGGGCATCACGGCAAACGCGCTCTGCGCCGGCGTCACCGATACCCCTGCGCTTCGCAAGATTCCAGGCAACGAGGCGATGATCGAAAGCGCGGTTGCGCGAAACCCCAGCGGTCGTCTCACCACGCCGCAGGACGTGGCCGACGCCATGGTTGCGCTCTCGCTTCCCGCGTGTCGCTGGATCACCGGCAACACCATCTACGTCGACGGCGGCGAGATCATCGGCGGTTAATGCTGCGCCTTCTCACCCCCACGCCCGACGCATGGGCGACAGAAGCCGTGAGCGATATGCCGCGGCTTCTGGCCGATCATGCGCACTGCGAGCTGAAGGCGGCGCAGACCGCGCTTTCGCTGATCGGGCGCTTTGGCGGTGAGTTTCCGGCGCTCATCGATCCCCTTTCAAAGCTCGCTCGGGAAGAGACTCAGCATTTTCGGCAGGTGAGTGAGCGGCTCGATGACCTCGGCGCTTCGCTCGACCTTCCACGCAAAGATGCCTACGTGCGCGAGCTCTGGTCGGTCGCGCGCAGCGATCACTCCAATGTTGATGTTTTCCTCGATCGACTGCTGACCTGTTCGCTGATCGAGGCACGCTCGTGCGAACGCTTCGATTGCCTTGTCCGCTATTTCGATGCGGCCTGCGAATCGAGCGAAGGCGAAGAACTTCGAACAAATGAGGCCTATCGCGCGTTCTATCGCCGATTGATGGAAGCCGAAGCCAAGCACTTTACGCTCTTCTCGGGGCTCGCGACTGAGCGTTATGGCGAAGAAGCTCGAGAGAGACTCGCTGTGCTCGCTTCTCGCGAAGCGAGCATTGCGGACAAACTCCCCCTCGGTCCCTCTATTCACGGATAGTCGCGAAAGACTTTCGCCAATCCGGGTGACCGCGTTACAAGAGATACGACGATGAGTGACGAAGAGAATATCAGCGACGGGGATGAGCTCGAACCTGGCTCAAGCGATATCAGCGAGACGCCAGAGGAGAAGCGGGAAGCTGCGAAGAAAAAGGTGGAGGAGAGCGCCGAAGGCGGTTTCGCTGCGAACGCGCGCGTGATTCTTGGCGCGGCGATGTTGGCGGCCTTCATTCGCGTCGTTCTCTTCGAGGCCTTCGAAATCGATGGCCCCTCCATGCAGCCGAGCCTTTTGAATGGGGACCGCGTTGTCGTTTCCAAGATGCTCTACGGTCTCTTTCTCCCCTTCACCCACGAGGCGGTGATGACGTGGGGGCAACCGAGTCGCGGCGATATCGTTATCCTCAATAGCCCGGCCGACGGTCTCGATATCGTGAAGCGCGTGATTGGGGTGGGTGGTGATACCGTCGCGATGATCGACGGTGAACTGTACGTAAACGGCGAGTCTGCGAACACGCGCGAGATCGGCGAGTGCGAAGAGGAGGCTCAGATGAAGCGTCCTGGTGAGCCGAATGCGCCTTGCACGGTGTACGAGCAGACCGTCGATGGCGTCACGTTCACCATCAGCCGGCATCCATCGTGGCGAATGCTCGACTTCGAGGAAACGATTCGCGAAGGTCATATCTGGGTCTTTGGCGACCACCGTGACCATTCGAACGATAGCGAAGAGATCGGTCAGATCCCGGTCTCACGAATCAAGGGGCAGGCGCTCTTCACTTACATTTCCTGCGGCGACGATCCCGAGGGGTGGTTCGGATGCGGCAATCCGCGCTGGGACCGCTTCTTCATGGACGTGCACTAGCCGAGCACTCGCCTAGCAATCCTGCCCGCGTGGAAGGTTGGTTTCTACGAAAAGGCTGGCGCCATCGCGTCCCAGAACTCACGCGCCGAACCGAATCGATTCGCCGGGTCCCGACTGAGGCCCCGATAAATCGCGTCGGAGAGCACGTTCGGCATATTCGCGAAATCCCCAGGGTTTGGCGTTGGCGCGCTCATCACCGCCTCCGCCAGTTCGGCGACGTTCTTTCCGCGAACATGGGGGGCACCCGTGATTGCCTCGAAAAAGATCGCCGCTGCCGCATAGAGGTCCGCGCGATGGTCGGCGGTTTCCGGCTCAAGGATCTGCTCTGGAGCGAGCGTGACAAGAGGTGAGAGATCAAGAGATCCGAAGCCGGTGGTGGTCACCGCTCCGAGGTCCCGCGCGAGCGTGAAGTTCGTAATCTTCACGACCTCATCATTTCCGGAACTCGTAAACACGACGTTCTTATTGGTCAGTCCGCGATGCACCACATTGCGATCGTGCACGTATTGCAACGTATCGAGCAGCGTAAACGCAATGGGCTCCAGTTGGGCCGCGGTGATCATGCCCTTGAGGCGACATCGTTCGTGCAGCGTCTGTCCTGTCAGGTCTTCCCGCACGACAAAATAACGTCCATCGAAGACGCCTACATCGTGAACGAGCACCACGCCGGGGTGCCTCATCATGCCAACGAGTCGCATCGCGCGCCGAAAGCGTTTGATCGCTTTGACGTCGTCTGTGTGGAGTAGCTCGAGTTCCACGTTTCGGCCCATCAACATATGGGTCGCCGAGTACACGGCGGAAAACGCGTCGAAGCGCAAAAGCTGGCTCACGCGATAGCGATCCGTGATCTGCGCGCCGGGCGCGAGTGTAGGGACTTCCGGGATGCCTGGGGGTACGGTCGAACGACTCACTGGTCATTTTTCTACACCATTTGGTGGATTCTCCCAAGTCCGCAGTTCGAACTTTCCGACGACAGCGTTGCGCTTCCCGAGAGACATCGTTATGGCAGCACCATGGATCTCGAACAGACCCTTGCGTCTTTGACGGGCGACGCGATCGCCAAAGCTTTCGACCTCGAATCGGCGGACCCACTTCTCCGCGCCGCGGACCCGAAGTTTGGCGACTATCAGATCAACGCCGCGATGAAGCTCGCACGCAGTGTGGGAAAACCCCCACGTGAGGTGGGTGCGGAGATCGCGGAGGCAATTCGTTCATTGGATGCGGTCGCTGAAGCGGAAGTCGCGGGCCCCGGTTTCGTGAATGTGAAGCTCGACAATGCGTGGCTGGCGAACGAACTTTCGCTGGATCTGAAAGGCGATCTGCGGATCCCGAAGGCGGAGCCCAAAGAGAAAATCGTCATCGATTACTCGTCGCCGAATATCGCGAAGCAGATGCATGTCGGTCACCTTCGCTCGACCGTCCTCGGGCACGCCCTCGTGCAGATTCTGCGCTCGGTGGGTCATGAGGTCATCGGTGACAATCATCTCGGCGACTGGGGTACTCAATTTGGTCTCCTGATCGTCGGGCTGGAGACTTGGGGTACAGAACTCAACGTTGAGCTCGAAAGCGCCTCGGTAAAGGACCTTGAGCAGCTCTACAAGCGCGCCAGTGCGAGAGCGAAACAGGACGAAGAGTTTGCCGAACGTGCGCGCGGCGAACTCGCGAAGCTCCAGCGCGGTGACGAAGCGAACCTCGCCATCTGGCGGCGCTTCGTCGAGGTCACGCTCAAGACCAATAACGCCATCTACGAACGCCTTGGTGTGCGTTTCGAAGAGACCCTCGGTGAGAGCTTCTACAACGAGATGCTCCCGGGCGTTGTTGAGGAGGTCACTTCGCGCGGTCTTGCTCGCGAAGACCAAGGGGCACTCTGTGTCTTCTTTAAGGAGATCGATCCGAAGGAGCACGGAAAGCCGAAGATGCAGATTCCGAAGCGGCTGAAGAATCAGCCCGTGATTCTCCGCAAGCGAGACGGCGCAGCGACGTACTCGACCACCGACGTCGCAACGATTCAGCATCGCGAGAATCATTTTAAGGCGGATCGAACCATCTACGTGGTCGACGACCGTCAAGGGCTTCACTTTGCTCAAATCTTCGCGTTGGCGGAACTTCTTGGCCTCTCGATCAAAGCGGACCATGTCGGCTTCGGGAAGATCCTCGGCGACGACGGCACGCCTCTGAAGACGCGCGGAGGCGACAATATTGCGCTCGGTGCGCTTCTCGATGAAGCGGTCGCGCGGGCGAAGGCTTTGATCGAAGAAAAGAGCAACGAAGGCGTACTTCGAATCTCTGCGGACGAGCTCGATGCTGCCGCCGAGATTATCGGCACCGGCGCTGTGAAGTTTGGCGACCTCGCCCAAAACCGGACGACGGATTACCGCTTCGATTGGGAGAAGCTTATTGCGTTCTCTGGCAACAGCTCGCCGTACTTGCAGTACCAGTATGCGCGGTGTCGATCGGTCTTTCGCGAAGCGGGCATCGAGTGGGAAAGCGCACCCACGGAGATGGTTTTCACCGAAGCGGCCGAAGGCGACCTCGCCCGAGAGCTCGCGCGATTTGGCGATACCGTCGCCCGCGCCGCGAAGCGTTACGAACCGCACCTCATCTGCGAGCGCCTTTACGAGCTGGCCCGCGCCTTCTCCCGATTTTGGACGCAATGCCGCGTACTCGGCGCAGAGACCGAAGAAGCGAAGATGAGCCGGCTGGCGCTGGTCGCGCTGACCGGACGTCAGCTTGAACGTGGTCTTGAACTCATCGGCATCGGCGTCCTGGAGGCGATGTGATGCTGCGGGGCAAAGTCGTCGCGCTTCGTCACGAAAGCACGCTTCTCAAGGACAATGCGCTCCGGGATCCGCACGTGCGCGAAGTGCTCTGCTATTTGCCACCAGGCTACGAAGAAAGCGACGCGCGTTATCCCGTGGTGATGCTGCTACCGGGCTTCGCCGCGAATCATCGCTCCATGCTTGGCTACAGTCTCTGGAAGCCAAATACCGTTGAGATTTTCGACGGGCTTATCTCACGCGGCGCGTGCCCGCCGGCGATCCTCGCGATGCCCGATTGCATGACCTGCTTCGGCGGCAGTCAATTCGTCGACTCTGCAGCGACCGGTCCGTACCAGAGCTACCTCGCAGACGAGATTTTCCCCTTCCTCGATCGAGAACTTCGAACGATTCCGAAGCGTGAAGCACGCGCGGTTGCCGGTCGTAGTAGCGGCGGCTTTGGTGCGCTTCGCCTCGGTATGGACCGCCCGGAGATCGTCAGTGTTCTCGGCACCCACGCTGGAGACGCCGCATTCGATCTGAGCCAACGCCCGATGCTCACGCACGCGGCGGTCGCTATCGAGCAGGCAGGTGGTTGGGTTTCGTTCGCAGAAAAGATGCGCGACCAAGGCCCTCGGGGCGGACACGATTTCGAGGGGTTGCTCGTGCTCGCATGCGCGGCCGCGTATGCACCTGAGGGCGATTCTTTTCCATTCTGCAAAGCACCTTTTGCCGCACAGACAGCCGAACTCGACGTGCCTCGCTGGCAACGCTGGCTCCAGCACGACCCTCTTGAGCGAGTCGGTGCGAGCGAAGACGCGCTTCGGCAGATGTCCCTCATCTTTATCGATGCTGGCAATCGTGACGAGCACGGGCTTTGCTTCGCGGCGCGACGCCTGCGTGATGCCTTTGAGCGGGTCTCAGCGAAGGTCCACTACGAAGAGTTCGATGGTGGCCATCGCGGCACCAGCTACCGCTACGAAGATTCATTCCCCGTCATGATCGGCGCGCTCGAGAGAGAGTAGACCGGGCTTTCGCCGATTTAGAGAAGCGCGTCGCGAAGTACGTCTTTCGCGCGTGTCTCGATCACCTCTCCGTGCGCTACAACCACGCGCTCAAAGGGTAGTGCCAGCATCGCCTCGATCGACTCCTGATAGAGCGCGTGGTTGTCGCGAAAGAATCGCCAGAGTCGACTTTGTTTGGTCTTGCCCAGAGTCCCCGCGAGTAACCGAAATACAAACCACTGCCGAAGCCCGCGAGCTTTGCGGACGTTAAAGAGCAGATCGGTAAGCACCAACGTTCGGCTCGTCTCATGATATGCGATGTGCTCCTGAATCTTCAGAGCGCCTTCTACACGGTGAACCTGAAGCTCGTCGAGTGAGCTTGGCGCAAGAGTTTCCGGACGAACGCATGGATTCTTGTCCGAGAGTTCTTGCGGGGCGTGCAGCGTTGCTTCTGGAAAGTGCTCCATCGCGTTCTTTAGATGCACGTGATGAAAGAGATTCGGAGCGACGATGGAGCGAACCGGTCCCAGCGAACGGATCGCCTCCGCTTCGGCTGGAGCCATCGCCACCGGAGACCAAAGCGTCAACCCACTCTCGGTCTGCATCACGGTCATGCGAATCGGAAAGGGACCAAGGGTCGCTTGCATCTCGTGCAGTCCCTCACCCAGCGGCTTTAGTCGTGTGCTCATGCATATAGTAAAGCGCGTATGACGAATTATGTCAAGTGGGCTTGACTATTTTGCCGTTGGTTTGTTGGCTGCATCGCCGGATATCGAGTTTCACCGGTCTCCAATCCTCGTGCTTGCGCCTTCGCGTCCTTGCCACGTAGAAGAAGAGCATGGCCCCTAGGAACCCCAAAAAGAGCGCGGGGCGCTTTGAGCGTTCAAAGCGAGAGAGCGTTCTTCAGCTGCTTATTAAGTGCGCCCGGCTAGTGAACGAACAGGCACTTGACTGTCTGCCAGAGACCGAAGGGCCCAGACCTCGGCCTTCGCATATGGCGCTCTTCCCGCACATCGATCGCGAAGGCATCCGTCTCACGGCACTCGCTTCCAAGGTCGGGATCTCGAAACAAGCCGCGGGACAACTTGTGGATGATCTCGTTGAAATGAATCTGGTCGAGCGTCGCCCGGATCCGAGTGACGGTCGCGCCAAACGCATCGCGTTCACCGACGTAGGCTACGAGCGTCTCGCGCTTGGTCTCCAGCACCTAAACAAGATGCAGGCCGAATTCGAAGCGGCTCTTGGCCGGAGCCTTGAGCCGCTCCGCGACATTCTCCTCCCTCTTCACGACCTTCTCGAGCGGGAAGAGTAGAGGTGTTGGTTTTTGTCGTTTGAGCCTGAGTTGGAGCAGCGTGCAGATAGGGGTAGACGACGAAAACGGGTATCCACGTACGTGGCATACCCGCTGTGCGTTAGGCTCGAAGGTCTTTCATCCGTTGCGATCCTCCACTTCAGAAGGTTGCTCTGGATTGCGCCTCAGAAGGTTGCGGAGACTCCCGCGAAGGCGGCCCCGATGCTGAGTCCGTTGCACTCCTCCTCGATTTCGACGTCGGCGGAGTTTTGGAGAGTGGCTCGGACCAAACCGCCGGTTCCCGATCTCAAGGAGTTGGCGAGGGCCACCGTCTCTTCGATTTCAACAGCGCCGCCAAAAGCGCCGTTCCGAAGACCGGCAGAGGTGATATCGGCGGCGAACGAAGCATGGTGGATCGTGAGGTCGACCAAGATGTCATCCACGGGGAAGGATACCGGCAGGGTCTCGGCATAAACCATCAGGCGCCCGTTCGAGATGCTACCCCGCACCTCCGAAGTGACGTCCTCGTTATGGACTCTCCAGCCTTCGGTTGCCGCGATCGAAGTCGTCAGCGGACAAAGATCTTCTTCGCAGGAACTCGGTCGCACGACGATCAAGTCGAGCGCGATATCGTCATCGTTCACGAGGTCGTCGACGTCCCGAAGGCGAACGCCAAGGAGAAGTCGTCCTCGCTGCATCTCGGCCTGGAGCGCGCGCTGCGGGGAGAACGAAGGAACAAAATCTCGGACGATGTCGATCACGGAGCCGACGAACTGGTTGTCCACGCCGGGTTGGCCGGTTGGCGAAATGAAGTCGAGGTGACGATCTTGGCAGGCGTCGCCTCCAATGGAGTGGGTCGCCTGATCGTCGAGATCAAAGCCAGGGGCCTGCCCGCCCGCGGCAGTCGGAGGGACCCCGATCGAATCGAGAACAAACGTGTACGTCGGAGAAGGTTCCGAGGAATCGTCGGAGGCGTCTTCGCCAGCATCTTCGCCAGCATCGGGCCCAGCGTCCTCGCCAGCATCGGGTCCAGCATCGAGGGTCGGCTCGGGGTCGGAACACGCGCCCATCATCGCAAGAAGAATCGCCAGCCCCAGCTGGGTGATGACCTTAAAGATGCTCGGTGTTCGCATGAAGTTCCGTGTCGACGAGTTCGCGTTGAAGAGATGGAGAGTCAAAAAGTGTGATTTCGTGAACCGCACTCACAGAAGGATTGCACATCGAGTTGCGGTTGGTCTAGTCTAGAAAGAGATGAAGACGTTTGCCACCAACGCTGTCCTCGGTCTCCTCACGCTTTTCGCAGTCGCAGGCTGTCAGCCTGACCCCCCCGACGAGGAACCGGAAGGGTACACCGATGGTGTCGCGAATGACGTTTTGCAGGATGAGGTGGAGTACACCCGGGCGATGCTCGAGAGCGGAGCGATCGACTATGGTCGAGTGCTTGCGAGCGCCTACAGCGAAGGGCTCATCGAAGGTGACTTCAACTGCGGCGACACCAGCTCGAATGGTTTGAGCGCGCCGTCCGTTCCGGGACCCTTCGTCGGCAGCTGGATGCACCCCGATTCCACGGCTGTCTCGCAAGCGTCGGCGCTCGGCATTACCCCCTGCGTCGGAATGATGATGACCGGCACGCTCTCGCAGCCGGTTAGTTTCACCGGTGCTCTTACGACGAGCGGCCGCGCTTTGATGGCTCGGTACGCGACGGCTGCGGGTGTTTCTGCGCTGGGAGATTCGCCTCTTCCAGGCCCGGGCGACGTTCTCGCTGCGGCGATCCTTGTTGTCGGTGTCGCACACGTTCTCTACGAGGCGACCGTGGCCGCCACGATGACCCGGCCCTTGGTGAATACTTGTGCCGCTTGTCCTGCGCCGCCCCCGCCCGATTCGCGGACGGACGTTGTCCCGCCCTCGAGGCCGCACTGGCCCTGCACTGGAACGCACACCCACCACTACGTGTACCACTACAATCAAAACCCGGTGACCTGCATGTGCTTCCTGGGCAAGACCGAGACCATCACCTGTCACTGATCGCGTCGCGTGACATTTCACCTCCTGGCGATAGAGCGGCGCCCTCGAATTGATCTGGGCATGACTCTCCCGGAGCCTTGGGAAGCTGCTCGAGTCGAAGCCTTTCTATTTCGGAAAGACGTGACTCAAGTGAGGTCCGTGGACTCAAGCGTCTGGCAGGAAACAGGCGTCGGGGCTGACGCGTCGAGTATTCGCGTGGCAGTTGCGGTGTTGCCGCGCGGAGAAGCGCCTGCGAATCCGAACTCGCCCGACGAGATGATGCGTGCGCAGCTCGAGTCGTTTCCCGAACCCGTCTTGAACGCGCGATGGCACCTTCTTGGCTACGACGTCGCAGACGTCGGCCGGACCAGCGGCCTGTCCAATTGCGGCTTCGTCCCGGATGTCGAGGACGTTGCTGCTCTTCGGGCCCGCTGGGGGCCATCGCTGAACGAGTGGCATCTCTTCACGGACCTCGAAGAGGCGCTCTCTTTCGCGGAAATGAGCGATGTCCGAGTAGCAGAGCACGCGCCCTTTCACGTCTTCGGATTGTGGGAAGTCCGAGACCCTGAGAGCGACTGACGAGCCCGAGGTCAACGGCGGCTCTCTCGCACAAACGTTTTCAACCGTACCCGTCGAGCGAACCTTGCCCGGGCACTCCCGAAAGCTGGTCGCGAAGCTACTCCTGCTCGTCGCCGGCTGGCCCGGCGTTTGACTCGACCCGCTGCCCGACTTCGTCCACCGCGGCGTCGGCTTCTTCCTGAGGTTTTGACGTCGCCATGTGCAAGGTTCGTGTTGGGAACGCGAGAGAAACGCCATTCTGTTCGCACACCGTTAGCGCGCGAAGGAGAACATCCTGGCGAGAAGCAACCTCTCCACTGTAGGCGTCTGCCACCAAGCCAAGCGTGATCTTGATCTCGATCGCGGAATCGCCGAGCGCATCGACACCTACGCGGATTTCGTCTCGCGCGAACTCAGAGAGCGCCTCGTGGAGCGCCTCCGTGAGCGCGAGAAGCTTTGGCCCGCTGGTATCGTATTCCACACCGAGAACAAACTCGAATCTTCGCTCTCGACGCTGGCTTCGGTTGTCGATTGCGCTCTTGGCGAGCTCTCGATTGGGAACGACGACAATCGAATCGTCAAAGGTCCGGAGACGTGTCGACCGAAGGCCGAGATGTTCGACAAAACCTTCGAGTTCCCCGGCCACGATATGGTCGCCTCGTCGAAAGGGACGATCCGCGAGCAAGACCGCGGATCCGAAGAAGTTCGCGAGCGTATCCTGTGCGGCAATGGCGAAGGCCAGGCCACCAATTCCAAGACCGGCAAAGACCGTGCGGTACGGCACCGCGAGTACGTCTGCCGTGGCAAAGAGGCCCAGAAGCACGACGACGATCTTCAGTGTCGAAATAAGAAGCGATACGGAAATTTCGTCGAGCGCGCTCTGCCCCGATTCTGCGCGTGCGGCGAGGCGGGCGCCAAGCGAGTTCACGATCGAGAACGCAAGCCAGGTCGCGCCGATCGAAACGAGGACCAGGGTGAACGAACTAAGAAGCCAAAAGACCGAGGGTGGAATGCCGAGGATTTCGAGGAGCTCGTGAAGAAGGAGCCCGGTGAGGATCAGCGCAAGCGGGATGAAGTAGCGAACAGCGAGGCTTCGTCGCTGCTCTTTGACCTCGTCGCTCTTCTTCCGCGCCAACATTCGCGGCAGCCCGGAGATGAGGCCGCCGAAGAGGAAGCCGCCGAGCAAGAGAATGCCGAGAAGGATGAGCTGCCAGGTTTCGACCAGACCAATGCGTTCGACAAAACGGGGCGAGCGGGCGCGGAACCAGCTTCGGAGCTGAAAGTAGGTCGACCGGCCCGCGACCGGATCGAGACCTTCGGCGACGGGCATATCTTCGAAGGCATCGTAGAGTGCGCGCACATCTCGGAGCGTCTCTGCGGTGAAACGCCAGCGAGGACCTGACTCCGTTTCGTAGCGCGCGACCGTGATATCGCCGCGAGGATGCTCGAAGTGCACGTAGGGCCGGTGGCTCTCCGGGTCATTGGGGAGCTCCTGCCAAACGAGAAAGCCCGCGCGGTCGAGAACTTGCTGAAGGTACTCCGCGAGCAAAGGCGCTTCGGTTGCGCGCACGCTCTCTTCGATTTCAGAAAGATCGAATGTGCGAAGGACTCGCGCGGCGCCGCCTTCGTCCCAGCGCTTTACCTCTTCAATAAAGGTTCGAATACAATCGCGCGGAGTACGGAGTTCGAAGTGCGCGCTGGGGTTTGGCGTGGTGATGCCGCGGGCTTCTCGCAGCTGGTCGCGCAGCTCGATGAGGCTCTCTTCGCTCGGCACGAAGAGTCGCCACCGTTCGCCGGAACGAAGAAACTCCTGTTCGTGCTGCAGCCCGGTCCCGAGTTGCGGCAAGATCGTGCGAAAGGAGCCGCGCGCGACGCCGCGTTCATCCGGAAGGTCCCAGAGGGAAACGACGCAGAGGTCGACGATTTCAAAGAGCAGCATGGCGCTTCGGAACTTTGCCGTTGCGCTCAGTTCCGGGTCCGAAAAGACGAGGCCACGCAAACCCGGTCTTACAAACTGCAGGCCGCCGTAGCGGACTTCGTTAAAGGCGACGAGAAAAGATCGCATCGCATCGCGCGGGCTCTCAAAGGATGGTTGCCACGAGAGGTTTTCGCTCGCCCGGAGCTTCTCGCCATTCCACCATTCGCCGCTGTCGAAGCGGCCCATAAAACTCTCGCCGTCTGGCGCGAGCGTGAAGCGGAAGGTGCCCCGTCGTCCGTCTTCCGTGAAGCTCCCCACGAGCACGCGGCCCCCATCTTCGAGTTCAGCACGGATGCGGCCGTCTCGCGGAACGTAGCGGCCACGAATACTGCCCCCGTCGGTCTCCAGTTCCAGCCGAGCCTGACCATCTCGCCACTGCGTATCCCATGCGCCCACCCACGCCGCAGCGTCTTGCGCGCTCGCTCTCGTGCTCATCGATGCGAGGAGCAGGAGCGCAAACATAAGCGCGCCTCGGCAGTGGCTCCGGGAGTTCCCTCTCATGCGCCGCATCCTACGCGCTCGCGCGGCGAGGTGCGAGTGATTCG
>JAHDCI010000144.1:0-1879 GCA_020629955.1 Myxococcota bacterium
GAGTGGAGATCGATCGCGATTCCTGGCGCCTGCTTCCTTCGGAGGAAGTGATCTACGTGGGGCAGCCTGCGAATGTGACGCGGGATCGTGGGTGGATCATCGCGCCGCTTCTGCTCGGGGCGATGTCGATCGTCAGCGGACTCTTCGCGGGCCTGATCCATATCTCGGAGCTCGAGGGTGCTCGGCAGAGTCTGGTCGCGTCAGGGATTCTCGCGTCGTTTGCGATGGCGGGGCTCTGGCTGCACGCGCATCTTCACGAGACTCTGCAATATCTCGTCACCGATAAGCGTCTGCTTTGGCGACGAGGACGTTCGATCCGGAGCATGGAGCGGAGCAAGCTCACCTTCGCGCGCATCAAATGGCATCGTCAGGCGCCCACGGTCGGCACGCTCGAGCTTGTCGCGGCGGTGCCCTTTGGTCCGCTCGCGCGCCGCATGCGAATCGTATGGCCGCATGTTCGGGAACCGGATGCAGTGCTCGCACTCATTCGTGGAACTTCGCCGGCCGAGCATGCGGGGGACCGGGATATCGCGATGACGGAACGCCTCGATGCGGACGAAGAAGTTCTGTGGGGGGGCGCGCCGACCGGAAGCAACGTGGGATGGCGCGAGAATGGCATCGCGGCGCTCGGCTTTCTTGTGACCACGCTCGGCGCGGTTTACGGGTATCGCAACGTCGGGCTCTTGCTCGATCTCGAAACACTTGGTCTTCCGGTTCGCTCCGCGGCGTGGACGTTGCTCTTTTCGGCGGTACTCATCAGCTGGACCTGCATCCTCGGGGTCGGCCTTGGGCTCTTGTGGTACGGCAGCGTTCGCTCCAGGCAGATCGGGATCACCACCGAATATCTGGTCACCGACAAGCGCGTCATTGTTCGGCGCGGATTGATCGAGCTGAGCGTCGACCGTCGCCGTATTGCGGATGTTGCGAAGCGCGAGGATGGGAAACGGGCACACCTTTTCCTTCTCCTCGATGGCCCCGGCGGCCGTGCGCTCGAGGACAACGGCGCGCTTCAGCTCGTGCCTCCGGCGCGCAACGCCGTCCCGCCGGTGCTCTTCGAAGTGCGAGATTCCGATGACGTGCGCCGTTGTATTCTCGGGCGTGACTCGCGGATGCCCGCGCCTGCGCGATGACGTTTCTAAAATCCATCATCGGGTAGGCAGATCTCAAGCGAAGCTTGGCAGACGTTCCACACGGAACCGCCCTGGTGCGCGCGCGCTGGGATGGCTTCTGCGTGAAATCCGGCCGGGCATCCACACTCTCCGGAAGCCGCGTTGGCAAGACACTCTCGAGCGGCAAAAGCTTCGCGGCAGGAGCCGCCCTCGTCATCGGCATCGAACCGAACCTGTGCACCCCCAAAGTCGGCGGCCTCGGGAGCCGCGCAGAACACGAGGTCCATCAAACAGATGCTCGCCGGCTGTCGCTCTCCGAGCGTGAACGTTTGCGCGACGGTTCCTGTCGGACATGCGCAACCTGCGGCGCCCGGGGTCGCTTCGCATCGGTCGATGCACGCAGCGGTGCGGCCCCGGAGATACGCTCCGCCAAAGCCCTCCGCCGCGCGTCGCTCCGTTTCGCAGAGGACGAGTGATTGCGCCCGTCCCTGATGTGTCGTCACGAGATCGGCGTCGAAGGGACCCAGTTCCGCGGCGACAAAGCCGGCATCGCAGGTGCAGTCTCCCGTGAGCGCGTTGACGTTCTCGCACCGGCCGTCGACGCGTGTGAAAGAGCCGCCGAAATTTCGACATAGACCATTGCTGCAGTTCCCCGTTTCGCAGCCATCTTCGCAACAGCGTTCCCCAAGGCTTCCGCACGCGTCACTGGGCTCGGGCTCCGGTTCTGGTCCTGGTTCCGGTTCCGGTTCGGGCTCTGGTTCAGGCTCCGG
>JAHDCI010000144.1:1979-6438 GCA_020629955.1 Myxococcota bacterium
GGTTCAGGCTCCGGCTCCGGCTCCGGAGCAGGTTCCATCGGGGCCGGCTCCGGCTCCGGTTCCGGCTCTGGAGCAGGCTCCATCGGGCCTGGCGAGGGCGCTGCCCGAAGCTCGCGCGACATCACGCCGGTGTGTCGCGGGTTCTGCTGGAACATGGGCCAAGGGGCGGGAGAGCTCGTTCGAGCGTTCGTTCGCCAGGCCATCAAAGCGCTCTCGCCACTCGGCAGTTTGGTCACGACCAGTACGTCTCGGAAGCCATCGCCGTTCACGTCGGCAACTGCGACCTGGCCAAGACGCAGCCGATCCTCCGCGTGGCTGCGGAATCGAAAGGCTTCGAGCGTTTCGCCGCTCGCCGAGTCGACCGCGTAAACGGCAGCATCGGGAGAGCCCTCCACGTAAAAGCGGCTGACGCCGAGAACGTCGGCTCGGTCGTCGCCGTTGATATCTGCGAGAACGGGCACTTGCATGGGAGGCGCGGAGCGTTCCGGAGCCGCTTGCATCCACGCCTCGCCAAAGAGAGGCCTTCCGATCCGAGTCTCGTTTCCGAGTGAATCGTAAACACGAAAGAGAGAGCGCGTGTTCGGGTCGATCGCGCCGTTGACGAGGGTGGTCTCGACCATCGCGAGCACAAACGTTCCGGTACGGTCGACGACCCCGCCCGACAGCCCTGCAAAGGAACTGTGGCTTCCGTTCCATCCCATCAGCGCGCGACCGCTGCGGTCCCAGGCGAGCCCGCCGCAGATTGTGTCGAGGTTTCCATCCCGATCGAGATCCCCCGCCGTGGGAGTGCACCACCCTCGGTTGGCGATTGGATAGCCCGCGAGCGACTGACCTCGAGAGCTGTAGACCCCAAGGTCTCCGTTTCCGATGATGAGCTCGTCGGCCGAGTCGCCGTCCAAGTCGGCGAGTGCGATCGGAGTGCCGTTGTATCCGTTGATGGAGAATCGTGATTCTTCTTGTCCGGTGCGCGCGTCGAGCGTGATGACCACGCGCTGGGGGCCGACCAAGCTCGAGACAATCTCAAGCGACCCATCGCCATCGACATCACCGATACTCGGCGCGGGGACAAGACGTGACTGCCAGGTTTGACGTGCGCGGGAGGGCATTGCCGACCTTCTCCAGAGCAAGGAGCCATCGGCGCGTCGCCCAGTGAGCGCGTGGCCGAACTCAGCGTCAGGTTCGATTCCGAATACTTCCAGGCTTCCATCACCATCGACGTCGGCAGCCGCTGCTGGGCTTCCCATCGTGTGGGTCCAGCCATTCGAATCCGCGTAGCTTCCGGGAACAAAGAACCGTGGATCGATCGCGCCGTCGTGACGAACAAGGACGCCTCCGACCCAAATTTCGTCTCGGCCGTCGCCATCGAGATCCATCGGCTGCGGCGGGTTTTGGTTCACGTTCCCGAGTGCGACGGGAAAGCCCTCAAGGAGCTGCGACTGCACCTCGATATCGTCCGAAAAGACATCTTGGATCAAGGCGCCCCGCTCGAGGTGGAGGCGAAGCCGGTACGTTCCCTCCTCGGTCGGCGTCCACCTTCCGAGCGTCCCATCCGAAGGATCGGAGTCGGTGGGGATGGCGCGAAACGATCCTCCGTTGCGGGAGACGGCGAGGTCGACGCGATTGCCCGCGGGGTATTGTCCGTGCAGTTCAACGCTTGTTCCGCGTCCTACAAAGGGGCCCACGCTCGGACCGTCGAACTGCACATGATCGACGTAGAAGCGCGCATAGTCGACCGACTCGAGCCCAGTCCTTGGATCGCGAACCAGGAGGCGGAGGGTATAGGCTCCGTCGGCCATGTCCGCGGTCGAGAATCGATGAATCTCACCACCGCGACGAATCTCGTTTCCGCGGATCAAACGCTCGAAGTTTCCAAGACCCTGGTTCGAATCGTCGAACTCGGGACCCTCCGCGATCGCAAGCTCGTACTCGGCGGCGCCGTTTTCTGCACTTAGCGCGATGGCCCGAACCTGCACTTCCTCAAGACCGTCCATGCACGCATCGGGCGAGAGGAGGTTTGCCGTTGGCGGGGCTTCCCGAAGCTGAACGGCACGAAGCGCGTTGATGCGACCGAAGCCGGTCGATGTGTGGAACGGAGCGCCCGCCACAGGATCTGCGCTCCGGCGGAGTGCTTGGCGAACGGTCTCGACACTCCATGTCGGATGTACCGAGCGAATCAGCGCGGCGAGGCCCGCGACATGGGGTGCGGCCATGGAAGTGCCGGCCGCGCCGCCGTAGTAGGCGCCGTCGGTATTGTTCAAGGTGGGGCTAAACCGAAAGCCAGTCGATGGGACCGTCGAGAGAATGCTGTAGCCGCCGGGGATGGCATCACCGCTCGTGTAGTTGCCTCCCCCAGGAGCACCGACGTCGATCTCGACGCCAAAGTTGGAGAAGTACGAGCGCGCGTCCTGACTATTGGTTGCGGCAACGGCAATGCCGTAGTCGACATGCGCGGGGGAGAAGAGGCAAGCGTCGATATTTTCGTTGCCCGCTGCGTTGATCACGATCACGTCACGCGAGTGCGCGTATTCGATCGCTTCCGCCGTGACCTGCGTACGCCCGACCGCCCCCCAGCTATTGTTGATGATATGCGCACCGTTATCGACGGCGTAGCGGATCGCGCGGGCGAGATGAAAGTTGCTGCCGTCCCCATGATCGTTCAGCGCCTTTAGCGTCATAATTTTTGCGTTAAACGCGACGCCGACGATTCCTGCGCCGTTGTTTCCTTCCGCCGCGATCGTTCCGGCGACATGCGAGCCGTGCCCATGAAAATCGTACGGGTCGTTATTCGAATCGACGAAGTTCCACCCGTAGGTGTCATCCACATACCCGTTCCCATCGTCATCGATGCCGTTGTCCGGCACTTCGCGCGGGTTGCGCCAAAGCTGGCTTTGAAGATCCGGATGCGTGCGCTCGATGCCCGTATCGATCACCGCGATAACAATTCCCTCTCCTCGACGTTCCGCGACATCCCAAGCTTGCTCGGCATTGATCCGATCGAGGCCGTACATTTGACCCTGCGTAAAAAACTCGTCGTTCGGAACATAGGCCGCGTGCATCGTCTGCTCCCTCTCGGCGAAGACAATATCCGGACGTCCTCGCAGTCGTTCGACGGCGGCATCTGGGCTCAAACCTTCTCCAAGCGCGATGCGGAACGTTGCGCCGCCTCGCGGTTCCTCGTGCCCAGGATCTCCGCTCGCATAGCCGATCGTATGTTCTCGTTCGTCGAGAAACTCGATGGCCGCGATCGGGATATCGTCGGCGAGTGAAGAGGGCTGAGCGATTGTCCACGCTTCGCCAGGGCGAATCTCGTCCGCCGCCATGCGAACGATGATCGCCGGCGAAGGTGGGGCGGGTTCGAAAATCCGGGGCGGGCTCGCGGGTTCTCCCGCGTTTGAACCCCCTTCCTCCGGGGCGCACGCGTTCGAGAAGGAGAGGGACGAGAGAAGGAGAAGGATGGGAAACGCGAAACGACGCATGGCCCGCGGCAGAGCAGAAAGTATGCCGAAATCTTCGCGGCGGAGCGAAAAGTGGCGCCGGCGTCATGTTTTGCGAGACCTCGTGTTTTTCGGACAATGTACGAATCTTGGGACTCTCTTCGGTGAGTTGAGACTTCGGGGACAACACTCTCCAGAGATCTTTCAAAACGTGTCTCCAGAATGCGACAGCGGCATCGAGGAGCGTGCCTCGATGCCGCGTCGTCAATGGTGCAAGTGCTGCGTTAGTCCGGCATGCAAATCGCCAACGTGGAATCGCAGATGGTCCAAATCGAGGAACCCTGCTGCCCGCGTGCGCGCGTATTGAGAGGAGAAAAGCCTTCGGGACATGCGCAGCCTTCCGAGGATGCGTTCGGGATGCACTGCCGGTCTTCGTATTCGTTCCGGCACGACGTCGAGACCGAATCGCGCTCGTCGAATTCAAGATACGCTCCGCCGAAGCCCGAATCCTCAAGCGCTGCCGGCGCACAGAATACGAGGTTCATCGCGCAGATGCTTCGTGGCTCTCGCGCGCCAACACCAAAGGACTGAGGAAGGGTACCCTCCGGGCAGCCACATCCTTCCGCGTGGGCTGTCGCTTCGCAGAGTCCGGTACATGCCGCGCTATTTCCTTCGAGATACGCGCCGCCGAAACTGCCTTCTGGCCGCGTCGGCGCTTCGCAGATGACCAAGGACTGAAGCACACCTCGGAAGATCGACTCCGCTTCCCGGTCGTATGGACCAAGCTCCGTGGCGACGAATCCTGGCTCGCAGAGGCACGCGTGCGTGGCGGGATTGTCCACCTCGCAGCGACCCTCCGAGCGCACGAACGCTCCCCCGAAGACGCGGCAGATTCCTTGAGAGCAAGCGCCTTCATCGCAGCTCCCCTCGCAGCAGGCTTCTCCAAGTGAACCGCAGGCGGGCTCTTCCGGATCCATGGGCTCTTCCGGATCGCTGGGATCCACGGGGTCTTCCGGGTCGCTGGG
>JAHDCI010000144.1:6538-12689 GCA_020629955.1 Myxococcota bacterium
CCGGCGCGGAGCGGTCGAGCACCCCGGTATGCCGAACGTTCTGCTGGAACATCGGCCACGGAGCGAGGGAGTCGTGGGAAGCGGCGGTCCGCCACGCATAAAGCGCGACTTCTCCAGAAGTAACCTTTTCGGCGAAGAGCACTTCCCGAAGGCCATCCCCGTTTACGTCTGCGACGGCGGCTTGACGGAATCCAAAGAGACTCGAACGCCCCACGATTTCAAATTGAGCACGGGTCTCCCCGGTGGTGGGGCTGATGGCGTAAATGACGCCGCGTTCGGCACTGCTCTCGTTTCGGTACGGACGACCGTAGCCGAGTACTTCCGCTTCACCATCGGCATCGACGTTCGCGATGAGCGCGCTCTGCATGACGGGCCACGAACCGCCCGGGGTTCCCCAGATTCGGTCTTCCCCAAACGCCGCGTTTCCAAAGCGCTGGGTTTCGCCACTCGCGTCGAAGATTCGGAAGAGCGTGTTGATGCGGCTGTCGTAACCGTCTGCGCCAAGACCTGACTCGACTGCCGCCAAGACAAAGTCGCCTGCTTCGTTGATGACTCCGCCGGAGGTGACGGTGTTGCTATTCCAGCGATGATCCCAGCCAAGCAGGGGTTGTCCATCCGTGTGGAATGCCCGTCCAGAGCAGAGCACGTCGAGCTGCCCGTCCTGATCCAAGTCGGCGATACTCGGCTCCCCGTTCCCGGCATCCTCGATCGGCCACCCCGGGAGCATTTGACCATCGGGCTTCAGCACCGCGAGCGTTCCATTGGAGAGCACCAGCTCGTCCCCGGGGACACCATCCAAATCCGCGAGCGCGATCGCGCTACCGTTCCGAAATATTCCTGCCTCGAAGCGGGTTTCCTCGCGACCGGTCGCGGCGTCGTAGGTCACGATTGTCCTCCGGCTGCCACTGAGTGTCGAAACGACTTCGAGCTCACCGTCACCGTCCACGTCTCCGATGCTTGGCGCGGGGGTCTTGCGTGAAAACCACGTGTTGCGTCGTGAATGTGTGAGCACTGGATGGAACCAGAGGAGTTCGCCCTCCGATGAGCGGGCCGCGAGAATATGCCCGTGCGCTTCGCTCGGTTCCACGCCGAAGACCTCGAGGGATCCGTCCGCGTCGATATCGGCCGCTGCCGCAGCAGACGCTACGGAAAGTGCGCTCCAGGTATCCCGATCCCAGACCCCGCCAGCGAACTGAAAGACATCGGCGAAGCGCGTATCGCGAGAACCGTCGCCGCGAATGACGGTGCCGGCGAGCCAGATTTCATCTGCGCCGTCTCCGTCGATATCGAGCGGTTGTGGCGGGTTTGAGTTGGCGCGCCCCACGCGTGCCGGGAAGCCCTCGAGGATTCGCGGATCGACGTTGAGATTTCCAACCTCTTCCTGGTGAACGAAGTCGGCCGTTCGGACGATCATTCGAATGCGGAATCGACCACTCGTCGGTGTCGTCCAGTGACCGAGTACGCCGCTCTTCGCACCGGTTCGGGAGAGCGCGTACCACTCACTGATGACTTCGCCGGCTTCGTTTTCCTCGGCGACGGCGAGCTCGATTGTGCTGCTCTCCGGGGCTCGGCCACCGATCGCGACTTCGGTATTGGGGCCTAGGAGTGAGCCCACAAAGGGACCGTGGAAGTCGATATTGTCGACGTTGAAGCGGGCGTAGTCCTCAGAGACGAGGCCGCTCTCCGGGTCGGTGACGCGGAGCCGAAGCGTGTAGGCCCCGTCGGCCATTTGCAGCGTGCTGAACTCGTGAAACACGCCGCCGCGCTGAATCCTATTTCCCGAAGCGAGGGTCTCGAAACCGCTCAGACCGGAGTTGCTATCTCCGAACTCCGGTCCGGCGGCAATCGCCAGTTCAAAATCCGCCGCCTCGTTCGCGGCGCTCAGGATAATGCCGGAGACGCGGACATCTTCGAGCGCGCTACCGCAGCTATCGGGCGTGAGCAGGTTCGCCATTGGAGGAGGGGAACCCGCTTGAACTGCGCGAAGGGCATTGGCGCGCCCAAAGCCAACGGAGGTCTGAAAACCAGCTCCGGCCACTGGGTCTGCGCTTTGGCGAATCGCCTGACGAACCTGCTCGACGCGCCAAGAAGGATGCACCGAGCGAATGAGCGCTGCGAGACCTGCCACGTGCGGAGTCGCCATCGAAGTTCCGTTCGCGGCTCCGTACGTTGCGCCGTCGATTTCACTCTCGAAGGGACGGAAGCGGATGGCGGTCTCGGGGACGGTGGAGACAACGCGGTAGCCGCCCGGCCGATTGTCGCCCCGGGCGGAACGTCCGCCGCCTGGCGCGGCGACGTCGAGGTCCACGCCGAAGTTCGAAAAGTAGGACCGCTGATCCTGGCTGTTCGATGCTGCGACGGTGATTCCGAAATCAACGTGCGCGGGGGCAAATCCGCATGCCGGGCGATTGTCATTTCCGGCCGCGTTCACGACGATGACGTCGCGGGAATGCGCGTATTCGATCGCTTCCTCGACCGTGCGGGTTCGTCCCTGCGAGCCCCAGCTATTGTTGATGATATGGGCGCCGTTATCGACGGCGTAACGAATGGCTTTTGCGAGGCCGAAGCTTGAACCTGAGCCGGTATCGCTCAGTCCTTTGAGCGCCATGATCGTGGCGTTAAACGCAACCCCAATGATGCCAGCCTGGTTGTTTCCCTCCGCGGCGATCGTTCCTGCGACATGTGAGCCGTGCCCATGCACGTCTTGGGGGGTGTTGTTGTTGTTGACGAAGTTCCATCCCTCGACGTCGTCAACAAAACCGTTTTCGTCATCGTCGATTCCGTTGCCGGGGATCTCATCGGTATTGACCCAGAGTTGGTTTCGAAGATCGGGATGTTGAAGGTCGACACCGGTATCGATGACCGCGACGATGATTCCCTCACCGCGTCGCTCAGCGATGTCCCACGCCGACTCCGCATCCATTCGGTCAAGCCCGTACATTTGGTCTTCGACGAAGTACTCGTCATCGGGGAGATACGTTGTGTGCATCACGAGGTCGGGTTCCGCGAACACGACGTCCTCGCGTTGCATTGCGACGGCGGCAGCTTCTTCGGGCGTGAGACTTGGTCCGAGCTCGATACGGAACGTTGCTCCACCGCGAGGCTCACCTCCGTGTCGGCCGCCGTCGTTCGAATAGCCGATCGTTGCCTCGGCGGGGTCGAGCGCCTCCATCGACTCGATCGGAATATCGTCGCCGAGAGAGCTTGGCTGCGAAATGGTCCACGCGGCCCCGGTCGCTTCTTCGACAGCGCGCATTCGAACGATCAGCGTATTTGGCAAGACGCCTTCCTCTTGGCCGACGACGGGAGGGGCCGGTTCGGGATCTTGAATATCCGGCGGTGGCGGGCTGCAAGCTGTCGCGTGAAGCGTGAGCGCGAGAGTGCTGAAAAGAGTGAACGCGTGAGGACGTGGCGAACGAGTCTGTGACATGGTCGCCAGCTCTAGCAAGACTCATTCCCGAATGAACGGCAGGAAAGCTCCGTGAAACAGAGTGCTTTTATTGCCGAATGTCTTTTGTGAAAATGTTCGAGAGTCAGTCGACCCCACTACGCGTTCACATTGTGTAGACAGCGCGTCCACATGCGTGTTGGGTTTGAAATGTGCTTATAATATCAGCGAATGCGCGCGACAGGTCGACGCCATGGATGTTCTGCCTTGGTTCTTTATTGGTGTTTGAATGGTCGGTTTTTATTCGTATGAGTGTCCGAAAATTGTCCGATTTATATCATTGTAAACGTGAGCCTCTGACGGCCGCTCTTGTCAACGCTCCATGTTTTTCGAGGTTTTCGAGGGGATACAAATTTTGCGCCACAACATGAAGTTGACGTCGGATTCATGTTTTGTCCAGCCGGCAACCCGGGAAATGCGAAGGGGGCGGCGCGAGGCGAAGGCGCACGCTCGTCGTCGAACGCTGCCGGCGAGCGCCGTTCGTGTTAGACCTTCGGCATGTCGAATCCGATGTTTGGGCAGTTGAGTGGAGATCAGGCCGTGACGGCGCGAATTGGGAATACCCCGCTCGTCGCGCTTCCTGGAACGACCGAGAAGGTGAAGGTCTTCGGGAAGATGGAAGGCAACAACCCGGGCAGCAGCGTAAAAGACCGCGCGGCGTGGTCGATGGTTCGTCGCGCCGAGGAGCGAGGAGAACTGAAGCCCGGGATGACGCTAATCGAGCCGACCAGCGGGAACACAGGGATTGCCCTCGCGATGATCGCGGCGGCACGCGGCTTCAATATCGAGCTTGTAATGCCGGCCAGCAGCACAGCGGAGCGGGTGAAAACGATGCGCTCGCTTGGTGCGAAGGTTGTGCTCACGCCCGCTGACGGCGGCATGGAGGCCGCGATCGATTTCGCGCGCGAACGCGCCGCGGGCGGCGACTATCTGATGCTGGATCAGTTTTCGAACGCGGATAACTGGCGCGCCCACTACGAGACGACAGGCCCGGAGATTTGGCAATCCACCGAAGGGAAGATCACGCACTTTGTCTCCGCGATGGGCACGACGGGAACCATCATGGGAACCAGCCGTTTTCTCAAGGAGCAAGACGAGTCGATTCGCATCGTCGGACTGCAGCCCGAGGACGGCTCACGGATTCCGGGCATTCGCCGCTGGCCCCAGGAATACCTGCCCAAGATCTTCGAGCCAGAGCGTGTCGACGAAGTGATGGATATGTCCCAGCCAGACGCCGAGAACAACTGCCGCCGTCTTGCTTCGCAGTTTGGAATCTTTGTCGGCGTTAGCGCGGCCGGTGCGGCACTCGGTGCGGAGCGGGTCGCGAAGACCCTCGAAGAAGGCGTCGTTGTTTGCGTGCTCTGCGACCGTGGCGATCGCTACCTGAGTTCGCCTCTCTTCGAGGGAAATGGCGAGCTCGAGGTGGTCGAATGAGCGAAACGCAGAAGAACGAGGTGAAGATTGAACTCGTCCGCGTCGGCAAAGCCGCCTTCGAAGCGACGAACACGGACGGCTTCAGCGTAACGCTCGACGGTCCGGAGAAGATCGGCGGCGAAGGGAAGGGCATGAGGCCCATGCAGCTCTTCCTTGCAAGTCTTGCGGGCTGCGCGTCGATGGACGCCGTGATGATTCTGGAAAAGCAGAAGCAGACCATCGAGAGCTACCGTGTGTCGGTCACCGGAGTGCGCGCCGATGCGGTGCCTGCGGTTTACGAGAGCGTGCATATGCGCTTTGAGCTGAGCGGCGAGATCTCGGAAAAGAAGCTCGAGCGTGCAGTGTCGCTCAGCGTAGAGAAATACTGCTCGGTCGCGTCGATGTTGCTCCCGGACGTAAATCTGACCTTCGAAGCTGCGCTCGTGTAGGCGGCATGATCGACGGAAGGTCTTGACCTTCGGCGCGCATTCTTTTGAAGTGTCGCCGTATGAGTGAACATCAGCCTCAGCTTCCGCGTCTTGAGCACGCGGCCAAGATCATCCGCGCAAAAACGGATCTCGTCCCTAGCGTTGCGCTTGTCCTGGGCTCTGGCCTCGGCGCCTACGCCGATACCCTCGAAGAGAAGGTGGTCATTCCCTACTCCGAGATCGAAGGAATGCCGGCCTCGAAGGTGCAGGGACACAAGGGAAATCTCGTCTTCGGAAAGGCCGGGGACACGGTCGCCGTCGCCATGCAGGGACGCGTTCATCTCTACGAAGGTCATCCGGTCGAAGACATCGTCTTCGGCCTCCGTCTCATGATTCACCTCGGTGCCGAGAAGGTGCTGATTACGAATGCGGCGGGCGGTATCCGTGATGATCTGAACCCCGGTGACCTGATGTTGATCGAAGATCAGCTCAACATGACGGGCCAGAATCCGCTCGTGGGACCGAACGAAGATGCGCTCGGAGTACGCTTTGTCGACATGACGCGCCCGTACGATCTGGAGATGCGAATGCTCGCGGCGAAAGAAGCAGAAGCGCAAGGCTTTCTGCTCTCGAGCGGCGTGTACTGTGGTCTACTCGGACCGACCTACGAGACCCCGGCGGAGATCCGCGCGTTCCGAAATCTTGGGGCTGACGCGATCGGTATGAGCACGGTCCTGGAAGTCATCGCGGCTCGGCACATGAGTGCACGCGTGCTCGGTATCTCTTGCATTACAAACAAAGCGGCCGGCCTTGGTGAAGAGACCCTCACCCACGAAGACGTGCAAGTCGTCGCGCAGCGCGC
>JAHDCI010000011.1 GCA_020629955.1 Myxococcota bacterium
CGAACGCCCGATTCAGCACCGAGGTAGTCCTCCGGGGAAATCCACTGAAGTTCCTCCGAGGATTCCTCCGGGGCGTCGGCCGCCGGTGCAGTAGCCGTCGAGTTGGACCAGTCCCAATACGCGAGCCCAAGCCCGCCGAGGATCGCGACGAGCCACATGAACCACTCGAACATTCCCGGACGGACCTTAACGCGCACGAAGCGTTCTTAGCGCGTCCCCTAGTCGAAGACGAGAGGTCGTTGTGGACGCGGCGGCACCATGCTTGGGGCGCGGTAGAGATGCGTACCAAGACGCGGCACATAAGGCTGCTCTCCACGAAGCCCGTGCACCGAGGCCATCGAACCTTCACCTTCCTCGGCGCTTCCGTTTCGCACCGCCGGGGGCGCTGGCGGAATCGAATCGACTCGCGCTTTGCCTTCGTCCCAGCCGAGCCAAGCGCAAAGGTCGTCGACAATCTCGGCAGCGGCATCGGGTTTGCCAAAGTTACGCGCAGCGCGAGACATTTCGAGTCGTTTGTTGCGGTCGCCAAGTAGCGCACCGACGTGGTCGCGAAGGGTCAAAGGAGTGAGGTCGGCCTGTGGCAAACAGATCGCTGCGTTTTCGTCCTCGAGCGCGCGAGCGTTCTTGGTCTGATGGTCGTCGGCAGCCGTCGGAAGCGGGATCAGGATCGAGGGGCGTCCCATCGCCGACAGCTCCGCGAGCGTAGTCGCGCCGGCGCGCGCGATCACGACCGCCGCATCGGTATAAGCGCTCGCCATATCTTCGATGAACGGCGTGACCTCTGCATCGAGACCGAGCTGTTCATAGGTCGCGCGCACCTCATCAAACATCGCTCTCCCGGTTTGGTGCACAATCTTCACGCCATCGAGCAAGCCTGCTTCAGCAAGCTTCGCCATCGCTCCGGGAACGTTGTCGTTGAGCGCCTTCGCGCCTTGTGAGCCCCCGAAGATGAGCACAGACTTCGCTCTCGCCTCGAACCCTTCCGGGTCCATCGACGCGTGACGCGCAACCCGCGCAAGCTCTCGCCGAATTGGGTTTCCGACAACCCGGCCGGCGCTTCCGAACTGTCCTTTTGTCCCTTCAAAGGCAAGGTATGCGCGGCCTACCACTTTGGAGAGCCCTTTGTTCGTGAGTCCGACATGGGCATTCTGCTCGAGCAGCGCGCAGGGCACCCTTAGAGATGCCGCGCCGAGGACAGCCGGACCGCTTGCGTAGCCCCCGACGCCGATGACGAGCTCCGCGTCGAAATCCTGGACCAGCTTCCTGGCGTCCATCGTCGCTTTCGGTAGCCGACCCAAACTCTTCACAAGTTCTTTCGGTGAGCGCCCCTTCAGCGGCGTCACTTCAAGGCATTCGAGACGTTCCCCACGCTTTGGGAGCACCCGGGATTCGATCCCGCGCTCGGTCCCAAGAAAGAGAACATCCACATCCAAGCGGCGCCGCAATTCTTCGACGACCGCAAGCCCTGGAAAGAGGTGTCCCCCTGTCCCGCCTCCCGCAACGATTACTCTCCTCATCCCATCGCTCCTTTGACGCGCGCATGCGCGACTCCGGCTTCGCCCAGCCGGTGATTTCGCTTCCGAGAGCGCCGCCTCGTGGCTCTCGGAGCTTTCTTTTCAACAGGACCCGCCTCTTCGGGCACGTCCTCGTCCATGCGCGCAACGCCCTCGCGCGCACGAGAAATATTCAGAAGAATTCCAACCGCCGCGCAGTTCACGAGCAGAGAGGAACCCCCGTAGCTGATAAATGGCAGAACGAGACCCTTCGTCGGCACGAGTCCCATCGCAACCGCGAGATTCGTGAATGCCTGCATGCCGAGGAAGAACGTGATGCCAAACGCCATGTAAGTGCCGTAGTCATTCGCCGCGTTCATCGCGGCACGAACGCCTCGCCAAACGATCGCAACAAACACGAAGAGGAGACAGACGATCCCAACAAATCCGAGCTCTTCTCCGATGATCGCACTGATAAAGTCGGTATGGGCCTCGGGAAGGTAGAGAAGCTTCTGTCGTCCATCACCGAGACCAACGCCCGTCGCGCCGCCGGCGCCAAAGCTGATCAACGACTCGGTGATCTGATACCCGATACCGAGGCGATGCTCGAAGGGTTCGAGGAAGGCTTGGATGCGTCGCATCCGGTACGGACTCGTGGCGATAAGCAGGTAGACGATCGGGAGCGCCATGAGCCCCGCGCCGAGCAGATACCCGACGCGCGCGCCGGCGGCGAAGAGCATCACGAAGGTCAGCGCCATCATCACCACTGCGCTACCGAGATCAGGCTGTTTCAAACAGAGAAGAGCCAGAATTCCAGATACCAAAAGGTGAGGAAGAAAGCCGATCTGGAAGGAGCGAATCTGATCTCGCTTCTTGGAAAGCGAATACGCCATCCAAAGGATCAACACGAGTTTCGCAATCTCCGCCGGTTGGACGTTCAATGGACCGATGGGGATCCATCGCGCTGCGCCGCCCGCGCTCCGACCAAACCCTAGGGCCACAATGAGAAGCAAGCCTGTTACTCCGGCCAGCGCCGGATAGGTTAGCGCGCGATAGCGATGGTAATCGAAGCGCGCGATGACCAACATGATGAGCACGCCCATGCTGGCGAAGACGCCCTGACGAATCAAAAAGCGGAAGGGGTCGTCATAGCGAGAATCCGCAAAGAACGCGCTCGCGGAGAAAACCATTACGACGCCAAACGCGATCAAGCCGATCACGAGCGCGAGCAGCGTCGGGTCCGCAGGTCCGATAACGCGAGGAGCAACGCTGCCCTCCATACGAGGGGAAAGAAACGAGAGCCACTTCTTCATCGCGTCACTTCTCCGTCAAGACCGCGAACCTCGGCCTGGAAAACGTCCCCGCGTTCGGCGTAGGAACGGTACATATCGAAGCTGCTACAGGCAGGTGCGAGCAGTACGATATCGCCGCTGTTCGCGAATCGTCGCGCGAGATTCACCGCTTCACGCATATCGCTGGCACGCGCGCCGGGCAGTGAAAGCGAGGCAAGCTCGTCCTCGATCCGCGCCGCACCCTCGCCGAGCGTGACGAGCGCACGACCGCAAAGACCAAGTGCTTCACGAAGGGGCGCGTAGCTCCCGTCTTTGTCCCGGCCTCCGGCGATCAAGATGACCTTCTCGCCGGCAGCAGCAAAACCGTCCAGCGCCGCCACGGCAGCGCCGACGTTCGTCGCCTTCGAATCGTCGAAGTACTGAACGCCGTCGAGATTCCGCACGAACTCAACGCGATGCGGAAGGCCGCGGAAGTTTCGCAAACCCGCTTCGATCGCTTCGTTCGGGATGCCAGCACACTGCGCGGCCAGCGCAGCGGCGGCCAAGTTCAACTCGTTGTGGAGACCGCGAACGTGAAGCTCGGACATCGGAAGGGAAATCCCTCCGCCTTGAAGTATCCCGTCCGAAACGCGCATTCGCGCACTCGAAAATGCGACTTTCTCGCCACGACTCTTGGAAGCGTATCGTTTGCAAAGAGAATCGCCCTCCGGATAGATAGCGAAGCTATTCTCAGACTGAATGAGAAATAGATTTCCCTTTGCATTCGCGTATTCCTCGAACGAGGAGTAACGATTCAAATGATCTTCGGTGATATTGAGCAAAACACCGACCTCAGGCGCAAAATGCTCCACGCGTTCGAGCTGATAGCTCGAGAGTTCGAGCGCAACGATTCCCTTGGTAGACGCGGCCGCGCTTCCCACGACTTCGGTCAACGGAGTCCCAAGGTTGCCTCCGACGAAGGAAGGCCGGTCGAGCTGGTCCAGGATACATCCGAGCATCGAGACAACCGTGCTCTTTCCGTTCGTGCCGGTGACCGCGATAATCGGCGCATCGATGAACCACGAGGCAAGCTCGATCTCGCTCGCCACCGGGATCCCCGCAGCTTCCGCGGCTTCGAGCGCGGGAAGCGAAGGCACGCCTGGCGATACAACAATGCGATCCACCGATGTGAATACATCCTCCGGGTGCCCGCCGAGAACGCGCTCGATCGCAGCCGGCAAGGCGTCCAGACCGAGGACTTCGGTCCGAGCGTCGTTGACCAAAACCGTCGCGCCTTTGGCGTGCAGCAGACGCGCAGCAGCGAGGCCGGATTTTCCAAGCCCCACGACCAAAACGCGTTCGCCGCGAATATCGGTCTGCGCACTCATCGAAGCTTCAGCGTGGCGAGCGCAGCAACGGCCAACATGATGGAAATAATCCAGAAGCGAACGATGACCTTCGGCTCCGGCCATCCCTTCTTCTCGAAGTGATGATGAATAGGCGCCATCAGGAAGATTCGCTTGCCCGTCGTCTTGAAGTAACCGACCTGCAAAATGACGCTGATGGATTCAAGGAAGAAGATTCCCCCGAGCACCACGGAGAGGAACTCGTTCTTCGTGCAGACCGCGAGCGCGCCGAGGCCACCACCAAGAGCCAGCGAACCAACGTCGCCCATGAAGACCTGCGCCGGGTAGGTATTGAACCAAAGAAAGCCAAAGCCGACGCCCACGACGGAGGCGCAATAAATGGAAAGCTCGCTCGCGCTCGTGAGGTGCGGAATGAAGAGGTAATCGGCCATACTCCTCTCGAAGAGGACAACGCCTGCGAGATACGCGAGCACCGCATAGACCGCCGCGTTGATCATGACAGGACCGATCGCGAGCCCATCCAGCCCGTCCGTGAGGTTCACTCCGTTGGACGTCCCGACGATAACAAACGATGCGAAGAGAACGTAGAGCCATGGCGGCATCTCGAAGGGCGTCTCTCCACGGGCCGTGAGCGCCTCGACCGTCTCAAACTTCACGAAGGGAAACGCGAGCCGATGTCGAATCTCAAGCCAATCGGCCGGGAGGCCCATATCCGCGTTGCCGTAAAAGAGCCAACCACAGATCGCGAAACAAACGCTGAACTGAAAGAGAAGCTTGTATCGCCCCGCAAGACCGCCCGTGTCCTTCTTTCGAACCTTGGCGGCGTCGTCGATGTAGCCCACGACACCAAACGCCGAGGTGATTGCCGTAACGACCCAGACCATCGCGTTGCTCGGGTCCGCCCAAAGCACGGTGGAAAGAACCAGTGCGAGCAACATCAGCGCGCCGCCCATCGTGGGTGTGCCCGCCTTTGAAAGATGAGACTCGAGGCCTTCTTGACGAACGACCTGACCGATCTGCTTCTTTTGAAGACTACGAATAAACCACGGATAGAGACCGAAGCTAAGCAGCATCGCGGTCATCGTTGCGCAGAGAACGCGGAACGGTACGTACCGAAGCACGTTCGCGAGATGCCACTCTTCAGCGTAGGGATAGAGCAGGTAGTAGATCATCGAACTGTGCCCTCCTGCGAAGTGATTAGCGGAATCGCGCGTTCGATTCGCACGCCACGGGAGCCCTTGAGCAAAACGACGTCGCTTGCGCGAAGAACGTCCGAGACGCAGCCGGCCGCTTGTCGAATCGCGTGTTCGTTGTCGGACTGAACGCCGTACGCAGCTCCAACAAAGTGGACCACATCGCAAAGTTCTTCGGCTTCGCGTCGAAGCTCTCGATGACTCTCTTCGCTCTTCGCACCGAGTTCTCGCATCTCGCCGAGAATCGCGATGAGTCGTCCGCCGCGCTGCTCCGCGAGTGTCTTCGCCGTTGCAAGCGACGCCCGCGTCGAGGGCGGATTCGCATTGTAAGTATCATCGACCAAGAGGACGTCGCCAAACGCGATAGGAGCGAAACGACCCGCCGGTGGCCGAGTATTCGCAATCGCGGTCGCCGCCGCAGCAGGCTCGATATCGAGGGAGATTGCTACGCTCATCGCGGCGGCAACATTCTTCGCCGCTGTCTCTCCAAGAAAGTGGGTTCGCACGTTCTGGGCTTGGCCGCGAACGACGAGGTCGACACTCGTCATCGCGCCATCGATCTTCCAAGCGCGTATGCGCACGTCCATTCCATGAACGCCAAACCCAATGCGCCTGGCATCGCTCTGGTAGTCGGTGAGCCGGTCATCGTCTTCGTTAATGAGCACCGCACCATCCGCCGGAATCGCACGAAGGAGGGCGCGTTTTTCAACCGCAATGCCCTCGACGCCGCCAAGCCCTTCCGCGTGTGCGATTCCAACCATCGTCACCAAACCGACGTCCGGCATCGCGATTCGAGCGAGCTCTTCGATTTCCCCCGGAAGGCTAGTTCCCATTTCGATGACCGCAGCGGCGTGATGGGATTCGAGTGCCAAAAGAGACATCGGAAGCCCAATGCGGTTATTGAGGTTTCCTGGCGTCGCAAAAATGTCGCCAAGAGGCGAGAGCGCTGCGGCGGTGAGAGTCTTTGTGCTCGTTTTGCCAGCGCTGCCCGTGATGCCAACGACCGGTCCATGAAAAGAGCGACGGTGGGCGCGAGCAACATCACCAAGCGCCGTGAGTGTATCCTCGACGCGGACGTGAGCGAGCCTCTCGGGAACCTCTGCGTTCCGGTCGACAATCGCCGCTCCGCGCACCTGCTCAAGGTAGCGATGACCATCGGTTCGCTCGCCACGAAGAGCGACGAAAAGGGTATTGGCTTCGGCTTGGCGCGAGTCGGTGGTAATGCCGCAAACTTGCCGGTCGGAACCAACCAGCTCGCCACCGGTAATCGCTTCAAGCTCAGAGAGCTGGAAGGTCGCGCGGTTTTCCGGAATCGGCGTACTCATGCGCCCTCCCCCGCAGCGAAGAACGCACGCGCGATCTTTCGATCATCGAAGTCCCGCTTGGTCGTTCCCACGATCTGATAGGTCTCATGTCCTTTACCGGCGATAAGAACGGTATCTCCGCTCGAAGCGTCGGCGAGCGCGGAACGAATCGCGTGCTCACGGTCCACATCGACATTGAGCTTCGCCGGTGTCCCCTCAAGCCCTGGCAAAATCGCGTCGACGATCGCGGCGGGGTCTTCCGTTCGAGGATTGTCCGACGTAACCCACGCGACGTCCGCGCCTCGCCCGACCTCGGCGCCCATCATCGGACGCTTCTTTTCATCCCGATCACCGCCACAGCCGAATACGCAGATGAGGCGTCCTTCGGTGAGCGGTCGCAGCGCGGCTAGCGCGCGACCGAGCGCCTCAGGGGTGTGTGCATAGTCAACAAAGACCGAGATATTGGCGTGGTTCTCCACACGCTCAAAACGTCCGGGAGCTCCAGGGGCATTCTCGAGACCGGAGAGAGCGTCCGCCAGCGAGAGGTTAAGCCCCTTGGCAATGCCGAGCGCCAGAAGGAGATTCTCCAGATTGTGCAGTCCGACGAGTGGGCTGCGAAGACCCAACGTTTCCCCGTCACAAAGGATCGTTGCGCGAATACCCTCGATGGAGAACGAAACGTCTTTCGCCTGGATGGTGGCAGGCACGTTCGCGCTCACCGTGATCAGCGAGGACTGCGCCGATTGTCCGAGTCTCTCCGCTAACGTCTTCCCAAAGCTATCGTCCAGGTTGATGACGCTGACTCGTGGATTGTGCCGGGTGAAGAGTTCGGCTTTTGCCTCACCATACGCCTGCATCGTCCCGTGAAAGTCGAGATGATCCTGCGAAAGGTTCGCAAATGCGGCGACTTCAAAGCGCATCTCGTCGACGCGCCGCTGGGAGAGACCATGACTCGATACCTCCATGACCAAGGCTTCGGCGCCATCCTCTCGCGCCGCCGCCGTAAAGCGAGCAAGGTCGTCCGCCTCCGGCGTGGTGAAGCCGCTTGGCGTCTCTACTCCGCCCAGACGTTTGGCGACGGTACCGAGGAGAGCGACCTCGTAGCCCGCAAATCGAAGCATTTGTTCCACGATATATGCCGTGGTCGTTTTGCCATTTGTTCCAGTGATACCAATGACATTTAATGCCTCACTTGGAGCGCCAAGGACGGCATGCGCAGCAGTGGCCAATACCGCGCGAGCATCTCGAACAATGAGGCTTGGGATCGACGCGAATTCCGCAGGCAATGGCTTTTCAGAGGCGATCGCGACAGCGCCGGCATTCAGTGCATTCTGCGCAAAGTCGAGACCGTCAAATCGCGCACCCGACAATGCGACGTAAAGGTCTCCCGGTGCGATCTCGCGGGAATCCCGTCGCACGTTCGCGATCTCCGCATCTCCTTGGCGGGCGATGCAGAGGTCACCGAGTCGATTCTCGAGTTCGGAGAGCTTCAAAGCGTACCTCCGAGAGCGAGCTGATCCTGTTCGGGGACTTCGGCGTTCGTCGGTCGGAGCTGAACGATCACGTGCTCACCTGGTAAAATAGGCGTATTCGCTGGCGGAAGCTGGTTCGAAACACGTCCTGCGCCCTCGAGCTGAACACGCAAACCAAGTTCTTGGAGTCGCTCCACGGCCACACGGGCGGTTGCATTCGCGAGGTCGGGCACGCGAATTTCTCCGCTGGCGAGTTCCGGAAGTTCTTCCTCGAGAGCATCATCTTCGTCGGTCGAAGGAGCCTCATGTCGACGCGCGGCACGACGCAGACGACGTTCGATTCGAGCAATTCGCCGGCGGCGGCGTTCACGCTGCGCCAAAATCTCTCCGCCGGTGGTCGCGGGAACACCAAGGTGTCGAAGCGCCGCTTCACCGACGCGGCGAAAAATGGGTCCGGCGACGAGCCCGCCGTAGTGTGCGATGACAGGTTCATCAATGACGACACTGATCACCAAACGTGGGTTCTCAGCAGGAACAAACCCGACAAAGCTTGCCACCCATCGGTCATCGGAGTAGCCGCCTCGGGCGTAATCGGCCTTCTGCGCCGTGCCGGTCTTTCCGGCAACAAGGTACCCGTCAATCGCCGCACGCTCTGCCGTTCCACCAGGACCGGTGACCGCGGTGAGCATATCACCGACCAAACGCGCGACGTCGCTCGGCACAACCCGGCGGCGCACCTCCCGGCGAGTATGGAGGACGCCCGTCCCATCATCCGAAGATCGAATCAATCTCGGTTCGACCAGGGTCCCGCCGTTGGCGATCACGCTCATCGCTGTCGCGAGTTGCGCAGAAGTGACGCTCATCCCCTGACCGAAGGAGATCGTGGCGGCATCCATCTCGTACCAGCGGCGATAGTCACGCAGAATACCTCTTGCTTCGCCGGGCATCGGCAAGGTCGTCACTTGCCCGAAACCAAAGCGCCGGAAGGCACGATAGAGCCCACGCCGACCGAGGGAACGACCGATCTGGGCGGTGCCGATATTGCTCGAGTAGGTAAGGATCTGCGCTGGTGTCAGATGATCATGCGGCGTCGTGTCGTGGATGGTGTACTCATCGATTTCCATTTCGCCGTTCATGCAGTCGATTTGCTGCTCGGGACCGATCGTGCCCCGGGCAAGCGCGGCGGCGACGGTAAACGGTTTAACCGTCGAGCCAGGCTCGAAGCGATCGGTGATCGCCCGGTTTCGACGATGCGACGCCGGGAACCGACCCGGTACGTTCGGATCGAAGTTTGGATAGTTCGCGAGTGCGAGAATCTCCCCGGTGTTGGGGTCCATCACGACGACGGATCCAGCCTCGGCCTCAAACGTTTGCGCGCCGAGCGCAAGTTCTCGCTCAGCAACTCGCTGAATCTCCGCGTCGATCGTCAGAGAAATGTCCTCTCCACGCGCGGCCCGATCATCGAGGAGCTGCTCGGAGAAGACGATTCGTCCGCGTCGGTCGCGAATGGCTTCTGCGGACTGAGACTCTCCTCGCAGTCGCTGTTCCAGCGAAAGCTCAAGCCCTTCAATTCCAACACCGTCAACATTTGCAAACCCGAGAATGTGGGAAGCAAGACGCCCATTTGGATAGAATCTTCGCGCTTCTCGGTCGAGATGAACACCCGGAAGGTCCAATTCCCGAACTTGTTGTGCAAGACGCGGTGTAAGGCGACGCTTAATCCAAGCAAAGTGCCTGGTCTCTCGAGAAAGACGACGTTCGATAACGTCACGATCTACCCCGAGGAGGTGATGAAGTTCCCGAGCGATCTGCGCCGGGTCTCCTCCAGCTTCATGGATTTCGTGCGGACTCGCCCAGACACTCTCGACGTCCACACTCACCGCAAGTTCGGTCCCGTTTCGATCGGTAATCGTTCCTCGTTTGGGCGCGAGGCGAACCTGCCGAAGGTATTGATCCTCTGCCATCTCGCGAAGGGACGTTGCGCGATCGATCTGCAGTTCGTAGGCGCGAACCGCAACGCGGCCGGCCCCGAGCAGAAGGATGCCGAGCAGTACGCTCAAACGTACTTTCACCCATCGTCGACGAGATGGAGAGAGATTCTTCAACGCACTCTCCCCGACGCGCGGCGGCGCGACGCCCGGCGCTCGCCTGGAACAACCTCTTCAGGCTCCGGCACGTGCATTTCGAGCGCGTTCCGCGCGATCGATTCAACCCGAACATGATTGCGCAAGGTCGCCGCTTCGAGCGCGAGAACACGCTTCTGTTCAAGCAGATTGCGTTGCTCTCTTCGCGCGGTTCCGACCTGAAGCCCTAGCTCCGCAGCACGAAAGCGAATCGCGAGGTGAACGACAAACGCCGCAGACGTCGCGATGACGGCGGCAATCCAAAGCATGAGAAAGCGAGCGGCGCGGCCGTTTCGTGCTTTTACATCCGAACGAATAACGTTTGATTTCATGCCAAAGCCTCCGAATTTCTCTCTGCGATTCGAAGCTTTGCGGATCGAGAACGTGGATTCATATTTCGCTCTTCATCGCTCGCAATAAGCGGTTTTTTGTGAAGACGAATAAGGTGATTGCTGTTCCGAATGGAATGTTTCACGATTCGATCTTCGAGCGAATGAAACGAAATGATCGCGGCGCGCCCACCCTCGCGAAGAACGTGCGGCAGCGACATCATCAGATCCTTAAGCTCGTCGAGCTCTCGGTTCACCGCGATTCGCAGACCTTGGAACGTTCGCGTCGCGGGATCGATTTTGCCGCGCTTGGGGCCAGTCACCCGATGGACCGCACGAATCAGATCCGACGTGGTCTCCATCTTCCCCTCGTCCAGCGCACGATGAATGCTTCGGGCGATCGGACGCGAGCGTCGTTCCTCCCCATACTCGTAGATCACGTTCGCAAGCTCGGTGTCGTCCAAGTCCGCGATCAAATCACGTGCGCTGGGTCCCGAGGTTGGGTCCATGCGCATATCGAGCGGACCTTCCCGTCGAAATGAGAAACCGCGCTCCGCTTCATCAAGTTGGGGGGAGCTCACTCCGAGGTCCGCAACCAGACCGTCGATCGCGTCGATCTCAAGCCGGGAAAGGACGTCGCGAAGCTCAGATGCGCGAGCGTGTACGCATTGAATGCGCGCTCCGAAACGCTTCAACCGCTCGGTCGCGTTCTCGATGGCATTCGGATCACGATCGATGCCGATCACCACGCCGTCGGGACCGCAGCGCTCCAAAAGAGCCTCCGTATGACCGCCGCGACCGAGCGTGACATCGACGTAAACGCCGCCCGCTTTCGGCCGCAAGTGCTCGACAACTTCCTGAAGAAGTACGGTAACATGGCCATGCGCCTCGCCCTGGTTGAACGACGTCATAGGCCGAGCTCCGCAAGGCGCGCGGCAACGGCAGCCCGTTCCTGTGGACTCGCCAAGACGCGTTCTCGAATCGCGTCGAAGCGGTCCTGAGCCCAAAGTTCGATATGGCGGCCCATTCCCGCCCAGACGACCTTGTTCTCGAAGCCGGCATAGGTTCGTAGAGACGCTGGGACCGGAATCCGCCCCATCTTGTCCGGCGTAACCTCGACAGCGCCCGACACGACAAGACGGCGAAGCATCGCGACGCTTGCATCGAATTGGGGCAGCGCGGCGAGTTTCGCCTCGAAATCGAGCCATTCCGCCATCGGGTACGCCACCAGACACGGGTCAAGTGCGCTCGTGAGGATCAAGCGCTGATCTTCGCCTCCGCCGAGAACCTCACGAAAACGCGACGGAAGAGACGTTCGTCCCTTCTTATCGATCGCGTGTTCGTAACGTCCTCTAAACAACTCTGACCTCGGTTCCGGTGGGAGAGAGCACCGAACTCTCTCCAGGGCGGCAACATTGACACTTCTTGCCACCTTTTACCACCCTCGAACGTAGGCAGACTGACGATTTTTTGTCAAAGAATGCGCAAAGAGGACTTACAGCATTGAATTGTTTAGATTTTCTGACTTTCCCAGCGGAATTTCGCGACGGATCACGCGCGATACCCATCACATGTCAGATCATGCAGAGATCATCGCAAATTTTGTTCATAAGAGGCAATTTTTGAGCAAAAGTAAGCCAGGAGCATGTTTGACAGACCGCCTCACCGCGGAGTGGGGTCGCCCGGCCCCACTTCGGTGCGATTTGGAGCGGTGGCAAACCCGCCCAGCAGCCGCCGAACCGGTCCAGCGCCAAAAAGGCAAAACAATTCAATGGAATCAGCCCCCGAAGCAGTGACGTTCACCATTTGAGGTAGAAAGCTGGCTCGCATGCGAAATGGGCGCCTTCTGGAGCCCGTGATACCGTCGAAGTCCGTCTTCGAGACCCTCACCTGCCATTCCCTAGGAACACGACGCTGCGCGAAACGTTCACGCACGAGGGAAGGCCTGGTAGACTCCGCCGATGGCGAAAACGTCTTACCTATCCGAACTCCCCTTCACCGTTCCTCAGCTTATCGCCCAAAAGCGCGATGGCCTGGCGATCGACGCGGACCACCTGCGCTCTTTCGTGAACGCATACGTCGCCGAGGAGGTCACCGATTACCAAATGGCCGCCTTCGCGATGGCGACCTATTTCCAGGGAATGAGGCCAGCCGAGACAGCGGCGCTCACACTCGCGATGCGCGACAGCGGCCGGGTCATCGACCTTTCTGGAGTTGAAGGAATCAAGGTCGACAAACACTCAACAGGTGGTGTCGGCGACAAAGTGAGTATCTGCCTCGCTCCGATCGTCGCCGCGTGCGGGGTACCCGTTCCGATGATCTCCGGACGCGGGCTGGGACATACGGGCGGCACGCTCGACAAGCTGGAGGCGATCGAGGGTTTTAGGGTCGATGGAAGCGTGAAGCGGTTCCGGAAGCAGCTCTCGAAGATCGGCTGTTCGCTCTTCGGGCAGACCGGCGAAATCGCTCCCGCTGACCGAAAGCTCTACGCGCTGCGCGACGTCACGGCGACGGTCGAATCGATCCCGCTCATCACGGCTTCCATTTTGAGTAAGAAACTCGCCGAAGGGATCGATGCGCTCGTACTTGACGTGAAGGTCGGGCGCGGTGCGTTCATGAAAGACCAAGAGAGCGCACGCGCGCTCGCGAAGTCGATCGTTCGCGTTGGAAAGCTCGCCGGGAAAAAGGTAACGGCGTTCCTCACGCGAATGGATGCACCGCTCGGCAATACGATCGGAAACGCTATCGAAACCGCGGAGGCGTTTGATGTCCTTCACGGCGAAGGTCCTGAGGACCTGATCGAATGCACCACCCTGCTCGCCGAGGAAATGCTTCGTCTTGGCGGGGTTGCAAAGACCGCCGCACAAGCACGGAAGCTCGTGCAAGAGGCCATCGCATCCGGGGCAGCGGTCGAGAAGATGCAGCAAATCGTCGCGGCGCAGGGCGGAGACCCGAAGGTTGTCGCGAAGCCGTCGAAACTGATTCGAGGCGGAACCAAGCGGGTGCCGGTGTTGGCCGCGAAGAGCGGCTTTGTCGGGGATATCGATGCGCTCGCACTCGGGTATGTCGGAGTAAAAATCGGGGCGGGACGAACACGCTCCGATCAGTCCGTCGACCCGGATGTTGGCATTGTGCTCAAGGCAAAGCCTGGCGACGCCGTCGAAGAGGGTCAGCCCCTCGCCGAGCTCATCGTCCGAAAGAAGAAGCACGCGGCCGCGGTCATGGACGAGACGGTCAACGCCTTCACGCTCAGCGCCAGGAAGCCAAAGGAATCTCCCCTCCGGCTGGAAACGATTCGCCGCTAATCCGCTGAATCGGCAGACGGGTCCGTGAGCTCCGATTCCCGTCCGCACTCCTCTCCCTATCGGATCTGTCTATCGGGCTTCGATGACCACGATGCCGCATCGTGCACAATCCCGCGGCACTTGCGCGAAAACGCGTTGCCTCCGTAGCGAGCCGTTGGGTCGGTTCGAACCGGAGATTGCAATCGGCCCGCATCGCGCCCTACCCTTGTTGAATGCTTTGCTTCTCCCGTCCTCAATGGGCGCTGTCTATTCTCATGCTCGCCGTAGCTGCGTGCCGTCCCGGTGAAGGCATCCCTGGCAAACGCTTCGGCGAGACGTGCGACGAGGAAGACGAATGCCGCGAAGGGCTCATTTGCAGCGAAGGTCTGTGCACTGGCGAAGCGGATAACGAGCTCGGCGAGACGTGCTTGTTGTCCGTGGATTGCGAAGACGGTCTTCGGTGTGCAGCTCCGGGAATCTGCCAGGAAGCCGGCGCCGGAGATGTCGACGCACCTTGCAGTGGCTCATTGGATTGTCAGGCCGAGCTGGTTTGCGCACTCGGGCAAGGCTTCTCGGGACGATGTGCGGAGACCGGAATCTCCGATCGACGACGCGAATGCCAAGACACGCTCGATTGTCTCGCGGGCTTGGTCTGCGAGAGCCAAGCGCTCGGGTGCGAACCCCCTCGGCCCGACTCAGTCGACCAACCGGTGCTCGGTGCATCAAGCCAAACGGGATGGCTTGGCACGACATGTCTCACCGAACCGCTCGAGCCAACGGCGCACTTCTCTCTCGAAGGTTTCGACTTGCTCGCGGGCTCGACAATGCCGGCCTCTGCTGGCGCGCTCGCAGATTTTTTCCGGCGCCCCTTTCCGATGGACCGAGGCGGGGATAGCCCATGGTTTGGTTTTCCCGTGCCGCGCCCCCCGACTGGCGAAGGAACGCCGGGGCTGCTCGAGCGCTGGCTAGATTCCGTCTCTCGAACGCGAAGGCTACCGCGCCTCCCGAGCGTTCTCTTCCGCTTCTCAGAGCCATTCGACTTCGATGATATCTCCGAGGAGAACGTCCGTTTCGTCAACATCGATCCAGATTCGCCACGCTATGGCACGTCCACCCCCTTCGGATGGTTTCAAACGTCCGGCGATGTGAGCCAGTACGCTTGCGAGAACTGGCTCTCGATCTTCGCGCAAGATCGCTACCCTCTTGAGGCCGGGACGACTTACGCGGTGCTGCTCCGAAACGGCATCGAAAACCAGGCCGATGACGAATTTCTTCGCAGCGAGACGCTCACGGGCCTGCTCCGTGACGCTCGCGGAAGTGAAACGGACGCAAACCTCTATGACGCCTTCGCGCCGCTTCGAACCTTTCTCGCAGAAGACGATTCCTGGTCCTCAAGCGAAGTTCTAAACGCAGCGGTCTTCACGACTGGAGAGGCGCTGGACCTCCAAGGTCTCCGCAGTGAAACCCGGGACCAGACGAGCATCGTTGCTTCGGCCGTGGACTGCGCCGCCGGAAGCTCTCCTTGTTCGTCTCTGGGAACTCGCTGCTCAGCGCCAGCCGGAGGACAAGAGCTTCACGCTCTCGTGCGGCTTCCGCGCTGGGTACCCGAAGAAGGTGAGCTCGCGTCCCTTGCAACAGAGGCGTTCGGCTCCGAGGAGGTATGCGCGATTTGGAACGTTCCCGAAGGCGCTGAATCGCTCGTATGGGTTGCAGGCGGAGACGACTCCCTTCGCCAGGCGCTCTTCGATGAGGGGCTTGCCACACTTCATTTCGCCGCGCCTCTTTCCCAAGGGAGAGCCGCTGCCGGAGCGGGCACGCCAGAGGTCGAGTTCTACGATTTCGCAGACCCCGAGCGGACGTTCGGCGCGGCCATGCAGTGGATCGCCGATACCTTCGCCGCAGCATCGATTGCGGAGACGTCGGAACCCTCGTTTGCGCGGTACGGAGCGTTCGCCGCGGGCATTGGAACGCGGGGGCTAAGCGCTGCGCTCGGGGACGAGCCCGTGTTCACGTTCGCGGCCCTCGAAGGTGTGCAAGCAAGCACCCGGTCGTTGCTGCAGGACAAAATGGCTCCCGTGAACCTCCCGCTCGGCATTGGCACCATCAGCGAAGAAGGTTACCCCGATGGGCGCGTTCCGGGGGGCGCTGCACACCCGCTGATGAATCTATTCGTGGCGGCGCTCGACCCCGTCGATGGACTGCATCAGGCGCGTCGCCTCCGGCGCACTCCGGCGCTGCATCTTCTGGTGAGTGTGGATACCGAAGATGCTTCGGGCTCACTTGATGGCGCCCGCACATACGCTCAAGTCGCGAACCTTCCGCATGTCCGGCCCCACGCCGCAGACCTCTCGCTCGGAGATGTCGATGGCGGCGTACAGGGCAACCGAGACGGCGGCACCCAAGGGTTGATTTCCGGGTCTGGGACCTACCGCCGCGATGATCTCATTGATTTCATCGCCACCGCCGCGACAGGCGCCACGCCTGCTCTCCCGTAAACTGGGAAGATATGGCAAAGCAGTGTTCTCGCCCAGGCAGCTCTTGCGATGTTGAAACTGTGAGGGCCCTTTTCGCGATCCACGCACTAGCCCGCATCGGTCACCCGGCTCGTGATAATCGTGCAAGGTTTCGCAATCGTAAGGGAAGTTGTCGGAGCAGCCCATACAGTCCGTATTGGAGCGAAGAGAACTTTCCTTACGATTGTGAAGGATTGTGCGAGGGTGCGATTCCTGGTGACCGATGCGGGCTAACTTCCGTATCGCTCCGAGCCGCTTGAGGCGCGCGTGTGTTCCTCTTCCGATGTCGGAGGAGCGATCGGCGATCCGCCAGGCATTCCCGGGCAGCCATACGGCTCAATATAGTCGCCTTCGTCGAACGAGAAATCGAGCGGGATGCCGTGCGTCGTCTCGTGCCCCGATGCCGCATCGCGAGCGTCGCAGTACCAAGGGTCATCGCTCGAACCGTCGCAGGTCGCGGACACGGGAACCCCGACAAATGCGGGCGCGTCCATTGGTTGTCTGCGGGGGTCGAGGAATCGCGCACCATCGCCTGCCGTGATCGCCTCGAGTTCGAGTCCGGGAGTCGCGGCGCCCGCGATGTGACAGGAAGTACAGAACGCGTTGTCGGAGCTTGAGGGGCGAGACGCGAGCGGCGAAAGCTCGGGGAGTTCGAGCATGGGACTGCGCAAACAAGCTTCACTCTGACCGTTGCGATGCACCCGGTCGGCACAAACGCGCGTTCCATGTTGGGGCGCAAAATCGGTCGGCCGCTCGTGGCTCTTGAACGAGACCTGCTCGCAGAAGAGATACGGGTCAAAGCCAGTCCGATCCTCGTGAAGGTCGATGAGTGCCTGGAGCCGCTCCCCCGCAGGCGTACTGGGCAAAGAATCGGTCGCCACCAGCGTACCGTACGCGGAGTTGCAGATGAGCTCCTCGGTCCAAGAGTACTCGCCATCTTCATCGCGCAAACGATACGCGCGGAACTCATCCACCCATGCGCGGATCCCGAGCGCAGGTTCTCCATTCGATGAAAGAACTTCCGGTGCGCCGATGGTCATCGTGCAGGTGGAGCAGCTCGAAGGCATCAGGTCGAAACCACGATCGGCCTCGAAATCTGCGTAGCGCGTTCCGTTGACGTAGATCACAACGCGGCGGTCCGAGCCGTCTTCGGTGAGTCGATAGCCGAGATGCACATAGCGCTCGTCACGAACGAAGGTGGTCGCGTCGATCTCGAAGATTTCTTCGCCGTCGGCGACCGCGACGAGGCTGTAGTTATAGTACGGGCGCCCCACGTCCTGCCGGATCCCAAGCCAGGTTCCATCCGGGAAGTGGAAGACCGCGCGCGTCTCGCGATGCGGGAAGTCCCGCATATCGACAAACATGCCGAGGTACCAATCGTGCGTACCATCGTTCGGATACGTGAACTGAACGTGGTCATTCTCACCATCGAGGAAGAGACCACGGCCCATGACGCCACCAAGAGCGACCGGCTCCGCACGCGCACCGCCGCGCACCGTCAGAGTATTCACCGGCGACGCACCGGCGGCATTCTGCAGACGAACCCTGCCGCCGAAGGGATGCCCAGCGTCGGTGTTGAATCGGAAATCCGCGTTTTGGTCGAAGTAGGTATCGGAAACAAAACCATCATCGATCTCCATCGCGGATGCTTCTTGATCGCTCCGGCGGCCGTGATCGTGCCGCGCCGAGGCGTTCATATGCGCGACCACGAACGCCTGCTCGGACATATACTCGTCGAAGACGACCTCGCTATTGTGCTGGTTGTCCGACTGCATCCGCCACACCACATCGAAGGGCGCCGTCGGGCGAATCGCGTCGAAGTGATTGAGTCGGTTTTCAAAGGATTCGATCCGGCTCACATCGCGCGGCATGTAGTTTAGCGTGCCATTGCTGTAGAGCCGGAGGCGGTAGCGATGCGCATAGTTTCCACCATCGGTGAAAACGGGTCTTCCGCCGAGATCCGAAGCGTTCAGGCCGTTGTCGAGAAGGACCATCTTGCCGCGCGTCCAAGCGCCGACAACGACAACACCGTGGCCAGCTCCGGTACCGAGGTGTGCCGCGCGTTGCTCGAGCGCACTCTGAGGATTCGGCGGCGCCTCATTGGTATTCGTCGCATCCACGTAGACCCGCTCGATCTGCTGAGGGTAAACCCGGTATGTCTTTCGCGCCTCATTGTACGCCGCGAAGAAGAGGTTTCGTCCGTCGCGATCCATCCATCCGTACGCGTAGCGCCCGATCGAACCGGGCGGGATCACTTGACCGCTTGGGTCACGATAGGCGTTGCCATCCGCGTGAGACATCGGGTAGTCCGCCACCTCGGGATCAACGGGCATGAGGCTGATCGGGAGGAAGTGATTAAAGCCACTCGCTTCGCAGGGCCCTTGGCTATTGGTCGAATAGTAGAGGCCGTTGTTGTTGTTCATCACGAGGACATTTCCATCGCCGGTCGTGATGAGCTCGAAGAGCCGGGCTCCGCGGAGACGCCCATCGGCACCGGAGCGACCGTCCCATTCATCGTTGCCCGGACGGTTCGGTGTCGCGTTGCGATCGTTGTCAAAGAAGAACGTACTCGAGCGGCTTTGGTTGTAGAGGAACGCGCACCACTTTGGGGCGCCCGGTGCCGCGTTCGGGCGGCAGCCGTTACTGGTGCAGACGGGCGGTCCCTCATAGCATCGGGCGGGCACATCCCACTCACGTCGATCCGCTTCGGCGACCGACTCAGGCCGCGTCGTGTCCCAGTTTCGTGCTGTGACAAAGTTCGCGGTTCCGAACTCGCGAACATCAATATTGGGATCGGACGAGAAGTTCCACGGGAAGATTCGCATGAGATCGTAGTCGGCAAAATCGGGCAGCTGCGGGTTCGCTGCGCCGCTGTCAAAGGTGCCTTCGGGGTTGTCCGGATAAACCCAGACGCGGCGCTGAGGAGAGTTGCGGCTGTTGCCGGCGGTGCAGGTCATCGCACTCGGCACGAACACGGTGAGTGGCGCCGAACGAAGCTCGGTTCGGTCCGATTCGGAGTCCGGTTCGTTGCCGACCGCGGCGCCGAGCCAGGTGACCCGGTAGCAAAGTCCGTCGAGCACTTCGTTGTCCGAAACGGGATCACTTCCGTAGGGGAACGTGCCATAGCGGGCGCGACACGGAATCGGATTCGTTGTCTGCCCCGCGCCAGCGCCGCTGCTCTCGCAGAGCGTGCTGTGCAGGGTCTCGACAAACCCGTTGGCCTTCAGAGTTCGCACGTGCTGCGCGCCGTCTTCAACATCGAGCGCAGTGTTATTCGGGTCAAAATAGACCAGACCATGAATCGACTCGGCATTGTCGGCGAGAGGTGAGTAGGTGTGATTTCGGTTCCCCGGATAACCCGAAGGTGCGACTTCTCGCGTTTGGCCGTCGTAGTCCACACGCTCAGGGCGGAAGGGAAGAAGGCGTGGCCAATTCGCATGCACATTGGAGAGATGCAGCGTGCCGTCGGAGGAATGAGGCGTGAAGGGGAGTACCTGCGTATCCCCAGGCGCCGGTCGACGGTTTGGATCGCTTGCCCCGCCCGTATCGTACCGGGTGACGTGGTACGCCGCGACGCCATCGTCGGGGTCGTGGGTGTGCACCGAGCCAATATGTCGCTCGACACTCGGACGCGGGGGGAGATCACGATTGAAGCAGAAGTCGATATGGTCGAAGCCGCTCTGCGCGCATGCCCCGGAGGGTTCCGCTTCGGTAATGGTTGCAAAGCGAACCTCATCGCCGGGCGGGTCATATCGACTCCAGAGCTCTCCCGAGCGGTCGGGCATCAACACGTCGCAGAACGCGGGCAGGTCGGCGTGCAGGGACTCCCATTCAGGGTGATTGTCGAGATGATGGTTGCACTCCTCCGCGCACGCATAGTCTTCGACTGCGATGTTGGTGTATCGCGCCGCCCAAGGGGAGTCACAGCACATCTGCAGCGACGCGGGCGAGTCGTCGGGGCAGGCATCGCCAAAGGGGCTCGCATAAGCCGCCGGTTGAGAGCCTCCGCTTCCGCCAGCGACACCTTGGCAGGCGGTAACAAGCGCGACGAAAATGAAGGGAAGGGACTTCGACATACCGAGGTGATGTGCAGAAAGTATTCCGGCACCGATTGCCGGAAGAAAACGTCAAACAGAGGCGGCAATTTCTCCAATCTTTGTACAGCGTACGATTCCGACCGAGTCGGAACCGCGCGCCCAAGATGCCTCGTTCCATGGGTGACCTCAGGCGACACCTTCCGCGAGAAGGCACCAATGTGTTACCTGCGGGTCCACACCCGCGTGGGTCCCCTTCCCGGTCGAATCAAGGATGCCAAGGTCACGATGAAGCGTTAGAATGAAAAGGTGCTAGCGAGGGGAGAAAAGCGAGAATGACCGCCTCGCGAATGCCGGAGGCGCTCGCGATTCGCGGGCTTCGCAGACGTTCTGTTCGTACGCCGACGGGTCCTCTCGCGTTTTCCATTGGGGTACACCTCGTCCTCGGCGTCGTCCTCTCGCAGATCACCATTCACCGGCCGGTCGCAGAAGAGCTGCATTGGCAGGAGCTAGGAGCCGCGGGAACCACTCCAGCTGCCGATCCTTCGGCGCCCGCCTCCGGACGCGCTCAGGTTCAGGCGGGTGGAGCGCAGACTCTCGACAACGTCCTCACGGCACTCCCCGGCGGGGGCGGCGACCGAAGCGGGGTGAGCCGCTTTGCTCTCCTCGTTGAGCGGAGCCACACAGTTCGGCTTCAAGACAGCGTACAGACCGCACGGGCAAGTCAGATTCAACGCATACGAACTTCGCGCGAACGCTCGTCTGCAGAAAATCGTCGCTCCACCCCCAATCCAAACGAACAACCCTTTCTGGCTTCGGGCGATGGAAGCGTTCGCGAACGGCGAGTGCTCACTGCTCGAATGCCTCGAGAGGGAGCCGAGCGAGCGCCCGACTCCAGCGAACAGGGCGCCGTTCCCCGGCCCGATTTCGAAGCTGGTGAGGGCGCGGCTCGTGCCCCTTCGGCGGAATCCGGACGAGACCTCGCGAGCCCTGGTCGCGGCGTGCTGCGCGCACACGGACAAGTCGAGAGCGCACGCGCCCCTTCTGCGACCGGTCGGCCGGATGTCGACGAAGGGCCGGCCGCGACGCTCGCGAACGTGGCCGACCGCCCGAGAGACAATGTGAACTCGGAGCAGCTCGCAGAGGAAATGCGTGAGTCGGTTGTTGAGGCCAGTCCGCGCGCTGGCGCCGGCGAAAATGCCTTCGGGCTCGGGGGACCACGCGATACGCGACGGGCGGGTTCGGGGAACTCCAATAGCGATGGAGGGCGTGCGCGAGCCAATCGACCGGGGAGCGGCGGTTACGACGCGCTCGATACCTCCGACCGCCGATACCGACACTGGTACCAGAATGGACGCCGAGCGATCTCGCGACGGCTTGTCTTTCCCCGCGAGCGAGCGCTGGCGCTCGACCAGGGGCTTTGCGTCTATCGTCTCTGGGTTCGCCGGGATGGAACGTTGGCCAGAGAACCGCGACGCGTTCGAAGCACGGGCTTTGCGGACTTCGATCAGAACGCCCTCCAGGCCATCCTACGAGCGGCGCCTTTCGAACCCATCCCGAGCGACTTGGTCCCCGACCAGAACGTTTTGCGAATCGACATGACCGTCGAGTTCGCAAATCCGCTGATGTAAGCCTCGCCGGGCGGGACAGGATGGTCGCGCGGAGCAACCCCGCGAGCTGCCGCGTGCGCTGCACCGTCGGTCTACTTTTGCGAATGAACGCTTGTTGCTTGCATTTATGCACATGTTCGCATAGACCCGCACAATGCATCGCAGCCCCCGTGACTTTTTCCGGCCCATGGCGCTTGGCGCCCCTGAGCCGATCCGAGCGATTCCGTTTCCGCCGTCGCGGATGATTCACTTCTTCGACCCTTCAAACGCGAAGATGGCGGCGAAAGCGCCGTCGATCGCCAGGAAGGTGGATATTTTGCTCGGTAATCTCGAGGACGCGGTAGCCGCCGACAAGAAAGAAGCCGCCCGGCAGGGATTCATCGAAATCGCGAAAGCGAACGACTTCGGTGAAACGCAGCTGTGGACGCGCGTGAACGCCCTCGAAAGCCCCTGGTTCCTCGACGACGTCATGCAGATCCTGCAAGCGGCGGGCGACAAGCTCGACGTCATCATGGTCCCGAAGGTCGAAGGTCCTTGGGATATTCACTACGTTGACCGTCTCCTCGCACAGCTGGAGGCGCGGTTCTCGCTGACGAAGCCGATCCTGGTGCATGCGATCCTCGAAACCGCGCTCGGCGTGAGCAACGTCGAAAGCATCGCGATGGCCAGCCCGCGGATGCAGGGCCTTAGCCTTGGTCCCGCCGACCTCGCGGCGTCGCGACGAATGAAGACCACCCGCGTGGGCGGAGGTCACCCCGGCTATATCGTTCGCGCCGATCCCGGAGCGAGCGAAGCCGACCCGCGCCCAACCGCGCAGCAAGACCTCTGGCATTATACGATGGCGCGGATGGTCGATGCCTGCGCTGCCGCCGGCATCCTTCCCTTCTACGGCCCCTTTGGCGATATCCGCGATACCGTTGCCTGCGAAGACCAATTCCGGAACGCCTTCCTACTCGGATGCGTCGGCGCTTGGTCCCTGCACCCCGTCCAGATCGAAATCGCGAAGCGCGTATTCTCCCCGCCTGCGGATGAAATCGCTTGGGCCAAACGCGTGATCGAGGCGATGGGCGATGGAACCGGCGCCGTCATGCTCGACGGCAAAATGCAAGACGACGCGACCGTGAAACAGTGCAAGGTCGCTCTCGATTTGGCTCGCTCGCTTGCCGAGCGGGACCCCGAACTAAAGGAACGCTACCAGCTATGACCGAAGCTCAGATTCAAGCGCCAGAGATCTTCCCTTCCGCTCTCGAGGCCGTCGGCAACACCCCGATGATTCACCTTTCGCGGCTCGGCCGCGACCTAAAGTGCGAGCTCCTCGCGAAGGTCGAGTTCTTTAACCCCGGTGGTTCGGTCAAGGACCGCATCGGCGTTCGCATGCTTATCGAGGCGGAGCGTCGCGGCGAGATCAAGCCCGGTGATACGCTCATCGAGCCGACGAGCGGCAACACGGGTATCGGGATGGCGATGGCGGCGGCAGTCCGCGGCTACCGAATGATCATCACGATGCCGGAGAAGATGAGCCGCGAGAAGCAGGTCGTCCTCGAGGCACTCGGCGCGGAGATCATCCGTACGCCGACCGAAGCCGCGTTCGATGCACCGGAGAGCCATATCAGCGTCGCGAAACGCCTGAAGGAAGTGATCCCGAACGCCCATATCCTCGACCAGTACGGCAACAAGGACAATCCCTTGGCGCACGAACTCGGAACCGCGAGGGAGATTCTTCAGCAGACCGGCGGTAAGATTGACTACCTCGTCGCGACGGCCGGAACCGGCGGGACCATCACGGGCATCGCGCGCGGCATCAAGAAAGAAGTGCCGGACTGCAAGATCATCGGCGTTGACCCGGAGGGATCGATTCTCGCCGGTCCGAGCGAAGTGAAGTCCTACCAGGTCGAAGGCATCGGCTACGACTTCATCCCGGACGTCCTCGACCGGAGCCTCGTCGACAAGTGGTACAAGAGCAACGATCGGGACTCCTTCCGAATCGCGCGTCAGCTTATCCGCCAGGAAGGTCTACTGGTCGGTGGTTCCAGCGGCTCCGCGGTGTGGGCCGCACTCGAAGTCGCCAAGGACCTTCCCGCCGGAAAGCGCGTCGTCGTGATCCTCCCGGACTCCGTGCGCAACTACATGACCAAGTTCGTGGATGACGCGTGGATGCGTCAATACGGATTCGCAGCGCCGAAGGCAACGCTTGGAACCGTCGCCGACGTGGTCCGCGCCCTTCCGACGCGCAACGTGATCACGATGGAGGACAACCACTCTCTGAAAGACGCTGTCGCGAGCTTCAAGGAGCACGGCATCTCGCAGATCCCGTGCACGATGGACGGTCGACTTTCGGGCATCGTGACCGAGAGCGATGTGCTTCGCTTCCTGGTCGAGGGGCGCGATCCGAACACCTCACTCGCCGAGGTGATGGTTCGCCGGGTGACCACGATGAGCCCGCATGACGACGCCGATGCCCTACCTCACGTTTTCGAGCGTGGCGAGGTCGCGCTTGTGGTCAACGAGGAGCGCCAGGTCTCCGCGATCGTGACGAAGATGGACTACATCGACGTTCTCGCAAAGCGTTCCGCATAAAATCCAATAAAATCAACAAATCGACGCCCATGTGGAAGACCTTCCGCGTGGGCGTCATTTTTGCGTTCGATTCGACCCCGCGCGGGTTTGCTCTCGCCCTTTCGGTCCTCTATGGTTCGCCGCCTTGCGGGGTAATCCGAATTTGCCCCGCCATTTCAAACGTTACGGTTCGAGAACTCTCGCCCGTTCTACAACCTCACCGGCTAGGCAATATTTGCCACGCCGTCTTCCGGCAAAGCCCGCTTTGCCAACCGCCGCCCGCGGCACTCGAAACCAAGCCTCAAGATAAGATGGATAACTTCGCCTCCTCGTTCCGATCCTACGCCATGATCGGTCTTGTCACGCTCCTCAGCCTCGTGTTCATCCTCCAGTTCGGTGGACCACAGGCCGAAGGTTGCACGTCCCGAAGCGGTGGTGCGGCGTATGCTGCCCGCGTCGATGGCGAAAGCATCAGCGTTGGTGAGTTCCAGTCGGTCTACAACCTTCTTGGATTCTCCCGCGCGCCGGCCGAACAGCGAATGCGCGACCGCATCTGGGAAGACGTACTCAACGGCATGATCGAGCGTAGCTTGCTCGCGCATGAAGCCCGGGAACTCGGCTACCACGTCTCGAGCGCCGAGATCATGGAGTGGTTCGCGACCGAAAAGGCAATGCGCGTATCCATGGCACATGATTCCCGTCAAGCCGGTGGGCAGCTCGACCTCAGCCAGCGCGTCGCCAACTCCGACGGAATCTTCGACCTGGAGCGTGCTCGCGATTTCATTCAGCGCGACCTTCGCCGCAGCGTTGGTGAGTTCCAGCAGGCTCAGATCGACGAGGCGCTCGCCGAGCGTATGCGCCGTACGATCGTCGCGAGCGTTGAAGTCAGCGAGAGCGAAGTCTGGGATAGCTACGTTCGCGAAAACGACCGCGCGCGCATCAAGTTCCTCCGCTTCCGCCCCGCTTTCTACGAGGATCGGGTCGACATGTCCGACGAAGCAATCGTCGCGTGGATGGGCGAAAACTCCGAGGCCGTCGACGCCGCTTACGAAGAGAACCAGCACCTTTATACCGACCTCGAAGAGCAGGTCCGCGCCCGTCATATCCTGATTCGCGCGAGCCGTGATGCATCGGAAGATGTTCGAACCGACGCTCGACGTCGCGCCGAAGGACTGCTCGCGCGAGCACAGGCGGGCGAAGATTTCGCCACGCTTGCCCGCGAGGCGAGTGAGGATACGAGCAACGCGCCCCGCGGCGGTGACCTCGGCTTCTTCCCCCGCGGCCAAATGGTTTCGGAGTTCGAAACCGCTGCGTTCGACATGGACGTGAACGAGATCTCGGAACTCGTCGAGACCTCCTTCGGCTTCCACATCATTAAGGTCGTTGCGAAGCGTGAAGGCGATGTCCCCGTGGACGAAGCAAAGCGCGAAATCTCGGAGCGCCTCTACAAGGAAGCCACGGCTGCGGACCTCGCTCGTCAGGACGCCGCGCGCATCCTCGGTATGCTTCAGAGCGGCTCGAGCCTTGAAGAGGTCGACGCGCTCTTTGAACCAGAGGCACCTGCCCCCGCAGAACCTGTCGACGGGGAAGAGCCCGAGCCAGTCGAAGCGCCTGAGCGAGACCCACGCGCGCCGCGCTTGGACGAGAGCCGTAGCTTCGGCCGCATCGACAACCCGATCCCAGGTCCTTTCGACGCGACGCCGCTCCTTCGCGACATCTTCTCGCGCACCCTTGAGGACGCGCTCCCGGAAGAGCCCTTTGAGATCGGTTCGGACTTCGTTGTTTACCAGCTGACGGAGCGTACCGAGGCGACACGTGACGAGTTCACGGACGAGGTCCGGAATCGCCTCCGTGAATCTCTTCTCAACGCGAAGCGCAACGAGACGCTGACCTCCTACGTTGGCGAGCTCCGAGAGCGGGCGACCCGCGAAGGTCGCATCGCGATTCGTGAGTTTGATATCGAGACCGAGGTCAGCGGCAATGGCTCGATCTCCTCAGAACCCGGCGGCATCGACTGCGGCACCGACTGCGCTGCGCGCTTCGCGTTCGGCGAGATGGTCACCCTGACGGCCGAGCCCGGTGAAGGCTCGCGCTTCGTGAACTGGACTGGCGCGTGCACCGGTTCGAGCCGAACCTGCGTCGTCACGCTTAACCAGGCCCAGGCCGTCGGCGCGACCTTCCGCGGTAGCCGGCGTCCTTCGGCTCCTTCGATGGAAGCCGCCCCGGCGGAAGAAGGTAGCGAAGAAGAGTCCGGCGAAGAAGCCGCTGAATAAACCCTTCCGTTCACCGAAATGACGATGAAGAGCGACCGACATCTAGGATTGTCTGTCGCTCTTTGCGTTGGTTCGCTTTTCCTCGGAATCGCTGGCTGCGGCGGCATCGAACGCTCCGAGCGGCCAGGCTCGGTCTCCGAGCATGGCAGTCGGGGCCTCGCCCCCGGGTTTCAGGATACGGTCCGCCCCCAGCGGGCAGTGCCGCCCAGCGTCGCGAGGATCGTCTCACAGCGTGCAGAAGGTGACGCGCTCGATGTCCGCTTCACGCCAGACGGCCGACGCGCCCTCGCGGTAACGAACGCGGGTGAAGCGCTGCTTCTCAACCGAGACGGAACGCTCGTAGCGCGTAGAAAGACGGCGAGCCAAGCACATCATCAGCTGAGGTTTCTAAGCTTCGATCAGAGTGGTTCTCGGGCGCTATTCGCCTTCGCAGGCACGTTCCGTGGTTTCCTGATCTGGGACCTGCATCAAGACCTCTGGCAAGAGGTCGCCGTGGAGAGCCAAACGCCTCTGAGCTCCGGGGTCATCGTGCGCGACCAACTCTGGTGGTGGGATGGCCGCTCACGCATGTACTTGCGAGACCTGCAAACCGGCGACGATGAACTCCTTCGCGAAGACGTCGGGTTGCTACTGAGCCTTCAGCTTTCAGCCTCGGGGCGATATCTCTACCTGGAGTACGAAAACGATCACGAAGTTCTCGATACGACGACTCGTGAAGTTGCAGGCCATTTTGGAGGGAGCGATCTCCGGGTCCGACCTGGAGGTGGCTTGATCACCACCCGAAGTACGTCCGGCGCGGTCGAAGTGATGACGCCACGTGGAAGCCCGCGAGGAAGAGTCGACTTAAGCGCGGTGCACGTCGGCTTTACGCCTCGGCAACGTCTCGCAGTCGTCAGCGAGACGGGCGTGCACCTCTTCGATCCCGAGGGACTGAGACGGCGTCATGAGCTGGCGTTTGCCACCGATGGTTTGGAAGTCTTGGGGGTTACGGACGATGCTCTTTGGCTACGCACCGATGAGGGGGACCTTCGTTTCGAACCCCTCGTGCAAGCGACTGGACTCGACGCGGTTCTTCATCCCGCCAACCATGATCCCGCGGGCCACGCATGGGACACGGCCAACGACGGGACCGTCGTCATCGCATACGATCATAGCGTGCGCTTCTTCGCCGCAAACGGCGCCGCGCGAGGCAGCTTCGAGACAGGTTCGGCCGAGTTCGAACACACGTTTCATGGTCTCGAGGCAGATGCGGAGGTGGTCCTTGCGTGGTCTCGCGCCGGGTCCCTCGCCATCGACACCCATCGCGTTTACTCCCTCCCCTGCTCCGGTCAGGGAGAGCTGATTCACTTCGGAGAGCAGTGGGCTTGGCAAACGTCTCCGCGCGTGTGCTTCGCCGAACGTCATCGTCAGGTCTCCGCGACCGGTGAACGTCCAGAGGCATTCGCCGGAGTTCACCGCGAACACCTTCTTGTCGCACAAACAGGAAGGCTAAGAGAGATTCATCCCTCGAGCGGTGAGGTACTGCGCGAAGTCACGCTACCGCCAGGGTTTCGTGTCGCGTGCGGCGATGGCCTATGCGGGACCCACGCGGTCTCCTCTGGGGCTCGGGTCGCGCTTCGCGGAGAGTCGAGCACGCTCCTCTTTGATGGTGATCTCGATTTGCTGCAGCGCTCGGACGGGGTCGCTGAACTCTCGGCCTCGTCTGACGCGATCTTCGTTCGTTTCGACGCCCTTCTGCGCTATCGAGAAGACGCGGAAACGCCGGACGACCTTGGTTTCGCGACCTCGTTTGCGATCGAACCTGGGAGCGGAAGAATCGCCCGCAACGTCGAAGGACACGTGCGTGTGGAAGTAGGCGTAGAGGAAGAGCACGAGCTCGCGACGCAGGGTGAGGTCGAGTCCTTTGTCGGAAACGCACTGACCGTCCGCGATCCCGATCGAATGCTCTCCGTGTGGCGAGTCCAGCCGGCAACCCTGGTCGCGCGTATTGATAATGGCCGCCCCTGGGCGCTCTCCAGCTCGGGAGAGCACCTCGCACTCTGCGGCGCGAATGGACGGCTGACGGTGATGAACATCGACTCCGGGGAGCTAGAGTACGAATTCGGAGATTGCGAACTCTACGACCAGATCCGGTTCGCATTTGGCGATCGAATTCTCGCCGTCAACGCCAAAACCCACATCGCACTCTTTCGCCTTCGCGACGGGGCATGGCTAAAGCTCCGAGAGCGAGTCGACCGCGAGTCCGAAAGTGCGGGTTGGTGGGTCGAGGACTCTCGCGGGCGCGTCGACGCCTCCTCTCACGAACTCCTACGGACACTTCGGCGGCGCCCCGTTGGCTCACTGCTTCGAGTATCGATGGAGGCCATTCCGCCAAGTCGATACTCGGCCGGTCTCCTCGGCGAGTTTCTACGGCTGCTCTAAGTCGTGGTTCTCATCCCGAGAAGGGCCCTCTTCCGCCAGGAAAGCCGATCCGAGCTTCGCTCTTCCTTCGATATACTCGATCTGATCCCCGCACTAGCAAATCCACACCTGTGTGAAGGCCGCCGATCTTATTCAAACGGCAACCCACGGTTTCGTTCGCTACGCACACAAAATGAAGTCATTCGCATTGGCGCCACGAGCGTGGAGAAACGCGCGAATCTCATCTCGCGCCCCCCATGAGCCAACCGCTACGAGCGTCAGCACCTCGCCAATCGCGAGTTCGCTTGGTGCGATGATCGGCACTCCGCGTCGCTGACCTCCGATCTTCTTGGGGTCAATATCCACAAATGCGGCGGCATAGATCCCATGCGCCTCCAGCGCCCTGGCCATCCTTTTCCCGCCAACGCCGGCACCCCATACAACCAGCGCTCTCCCGTCATCGATGATTTTGGGTGCAAGATATCTTGCCTTAAGAGCTCGGACCGAACTCTCACTCTTACGAGCATCTTGAAAGGTCGTTTGTTGACTGGAGTAGCGCCACTCGAGACCGACAAAAGGCAACTTCTCAAGTTTTCGTCCGTGATGGTCCGCGCGTAGCCAAAGCTCATAGTCTTCCCAAAAAGGGCCATCTTGGTAGCCCCCAATTTCCTCGATCGCGCGTGCGGAGAAGACGACACTCGGATGACAGAGCGGGGTTTCGATAAAGAGTTCACGAGCATGATCTTCGGCGTCGCGCAGCGAGTTTTGCCAGCGAACGTACCGGCGCATACCTTCGCTAATGCCCTCACCGATCAATCGGATTTCGGTGGCGCAAATCGCGGGCGCCTCCGGCGCGCGCATTCGATGCAGCTGACGTGAAAACCTTCCCGGAAGAGAGATGTCGTCGGCATCCATACGTCCGAGCAGTGGGGCGCTCGAGGCGGCACGCGCGAGCTCAAGAGCGCCTGCAATGCCGAGTCCCGGCGTCTGCAATACACGTACCCTCGGGTCAGCACGTGCTCGAACGACGGCAAGCGAATCATCGGAGGAACCATCATTGACGCAGATGATCTCCGAGTCCTTCGGCAGGTCTCGGAGCGTGCTATCGAGCGCATCCCCGAGTGTTGCCGCCGCATTTCGAAACGGAAGCAACACGGAGAGGGTCGGACATGTCACCGAATGGGCGTGAGACGGCGTTCTTCTGCGAGCCGACTCAAGCTTTCAAGCACCGGTGGGTACATCGAAGCGACCTCTAGGAATTTGGACGCTGGGAGCCGAAGCAAGAGCGACTCCGCGGTACACCTCGCAGAGACATCCGATGGCGAGGCGCTCAGCAGCGAGCCTTCACCAACGAGCCCGCCCGGCTGCAGCTGCCACGGTCCGCGTGGCCCTTCGACGATGACCTGACCCGCCAAGAGACAGTAGAGGCCGTCGCCCCGATGTCCTTCGACGAGCAGGTTGGTTCCTGCGGGTGCACTGCGAACCTGAAAGAACGAGCCGAGCGCGCGTCGTGCATTTTCATCAAAGCCGGAAAAGAGCGGCGAGGTTTGCAAGAGATTTACGAGCAAACGTCGCCCGAGAAGTTCAAGAAGGGCGTCGCGCACCTCGGGGTGTTCCGCGATCAGCTCGTCGAGCACCTGGCGTGAAAACCGCATCGCCGTCACGGGTCCCGTCGCGACAACCGAGACGCCACGATTCGCGCCTGTCAGCATGCAGCTTTCACCGACAACATCGCCTTCGCCAACGAGCGGCTGAAAGCCCTCCGCGACGGCCACGCGCGCTTGTCCTTCGACCAAAACCCAGAGCGCGTCGGAAGGCTGACCGGCCTCCACAAGAAACGCGCCCCCCTCTAAATCCACAACGTCTGCACGAAGCAGAAGCTCAGTCAGCGTATTGCGGGGAAGATCGTTGAAGAGCGGCGCGGACGGTGCTTGCGCAATCATCTCCGGCGAGACGCGGTCGGGCTCCTCCTCCGCATCCAGGAGAAGAATATCCTCCTGAATCATGTCGAGCGTGGTGCGACGTGTCGCGGTTCGGGGCAGCAGGTCGGCATCCGAGAGCTCGATTTCTACGAGCTCATCATCGTCCACTTCCATGAAGCGGATCTCATCGCTCGGAACGCTCTCATCCGGAATGAGTTTCGCAGCGTCCATTTGAAACGATTTTCGTCGCTCCCGCCGGTTTCTTCGAGACGGGTTGGGCGCAGGCGACGCTTCCGCGGCTGGCTTTCCAAAGCTTCGCATCTGCGCGGACGGAGCCGGAGCGGCGGGAGCGACGGGGCGGGCCGTGGGAGGAGGAGGCGGTGGCGCGGAGGGAGGAGGCGCAGGTCGAGCAGGAGCAGCGAAGCTGGGCGCCGGCGGCGCGGGTCTCGAAGGAACCGGCGCGGGTGGCGCGGCGCGCGACGGGGCCGGTGCAGGTGCTCGGAGCGGCGGCGGGTCTTTGAGCGGGAGACTCGCGCGAGCTCCGCCAGGAGGCGGTTTGAGCGGGAGCATCGAGCGAACGTCGGGCCGTGAGAGATCGGGGGCGCTATCGCGAGCGCGCACGTCGTTCAGAATCCCGGCGCGCGAGGGGTCGATCGAAATGATCAGCTTTCCGAGCGCAGCGGCGCGCGCGACGAAGCCTAGCTGGGAATACTTTTTGACCGCTGCTTCGTAGTGAATGAGCGCACCGGCGTCATCTTTCATTCGGCGAAGCAAGTCGCCGTGCCGATGGGGCCATCGCGGCTCGTCGGGTTCGAGTTGGGCGAGCTGGTCGTAGAGTGCGAGCGCGTCGCGGAACTTTTCCTTCGCGAGCACCTTTTGGAGCTTATCCCGTAGTTTAGCAATCTTCCGGGCGCTCATGGAGCGACTCTCTTTGGCATCTCACACGCCCCCTGCAGACGACGATCATCTTCACGACAAGTCACATCTGGAAGCATAACGAAAGAATCATCGTTTGGGGGCTGATACTCGCGTCGACGATGAAAAAATCGCGGGGTCCCGCAAACTTTTCCCGGATAGACGACAAGTCATCACGTTTCGGTGTCGCGAGTACCGCTGCCCAAATCGTTCACATCCAAACGAGGCTGCTTACCCCATACCCTCTTCGGAACGTGGAGCTCAGCGAAGAAACATTCGGACCAAAAAGAAGACGCCCAGTCCGACGACCAGCGCGACACCGATCGTGACGCCCCAACTCGGCCCGCTCTTCTTCTTTTTTTTCGGTCCCAACGCTGGCGCTGAGCCGGCCCCAATTTGAATGTTGCGACCCGTATTGCCCGTTCCAGAGGTTGCGGGGGCAGACTGCACTTCTTCCGCACGCAAGGCGTCAAGACCTAACGCTTCCGCGGCCTCCGGCGACCACATCGCCGTGGGCTCATCGGCTGCATTAACCCAGTCATCCGCGTCGTCATCGCTCACTCCGCTATATTGGCAGATCGAGATAGGTTCGCACAACTCCTTTGCACTCTTCCGTGTCCGCGTCGTGTTGACCAGACATCGAGGCGGCGTGGGAGCCCCATTCGAGTGAAGACGCGCGCGAACACTAAATCCCAGCGGACGGCGGGACGCACGCCTTGTCGCCGTCATGAGCGGCGTCATCCACCCAGGTAATCGAGGACGAGCAATTCGCCTCTTCTTCCTCCGATCGGTTCAAATTGCACTCGGATTTGTTCTGGCAAAGTCGAAAGCAATACTGGTTGCCATCGTCGTGCGCGACACATCCAGAGCCGTCTGGACAATCGCCATCGACCACGCATTCGAGACCACAGTAGCCGCCGGTGAATTGGGTGAGGCAGGTCTGCCCTTCCTCCATGCAGTCTTCCGGCATCGCACAACTTGCGCCAACCCCTGCGTTATCGGCCTCATTTCCTTCTCCACCACAGGCGAAAAGAGCGAGAATAAAAAAACTAGTCGAGAGAACTTTCTTCATGCAGACTAGGGTATGGTCTTCCGACGCTTCTGGCTACTAACCCTTTTGGCGATTTCGTTTGGTGCGTGCGATTGTGGTGGCGAGTGCCCCGATGATGACGCGGGCTTGGACGCATCTCGCGACAGCAATCCTCCCCAAGATGGGGACATCGCCGACGGGAACCGCGCAGATGGCGAGCTCTCAGACGGAGCGATCGACGGCTCCACTTCCGACGGCGGAGAGGACGCGTCGACGAGTGATGGTGGGAGTATGGACGGCGCGACCGACGCGACCGTGATGGACGCAGCGCCCGACGCCCCACCCCCTCCATGCGTTCCGGCAACCTGCGGAGGGCGCACCTATCAGTGCGGCAACTGCCTAGACGATGATGGCGATGGTCTTGAGGATAGCCTCGATCCGGATTGCCTCGGCGCCTGTGACAACAACGAGGCCGGCTACGACCTCGGAATCCCCGGCGGCGAAGTAGGTCGCTGTGCGCGCGATTGTTATTACGACACGAACCAAGGCCGGGGAAACGACGATTGCGTATGGGATTCTCGTTGCGACCCCCTCGGCCCCGGAATTGGATGCGATTATATCCCGCCGGAGGAGCGTCCCGCGTCGGTCGACTGTCCGGTCGATCAGTCGGACACTTGCGTTGATGTCTGCCGATCCGTGACCCCGAACGGGTGCGATTGCTTTGGCTGCTGCGAACTTCCGGCGCGCTCTGGCAACTTCGTTTTCCTCGGCTCGACCGATGAAGACGGGAACCCGACGTGCACGCCGGATGGAGCCGAAGACCCCGAGCTCTGCAACCCTTGCACGCCCGTTATGGGCGTATGCAACAACCCGTGCGGACGCTGCGAGATTTGCCTTGGAGAGACCGCGGCCGACCTTCCCGCGGACTGCTTCCCGCCCCCACCAGGCCCCGAGGACGCGGGCGTACCCGATGGAGGCAGTTCTGACGGCGGCACCGCGGACGCGGGACGCGACGGCTCGGTATCGGTTGATGGCGGTGTCACGCCACCCGACCCTCGGTGCCCGGATGGCGATCAGCCATGTTCGGGTCCCGGCGATGATCCCTGTCCAACCGGCTTCTACTGCCAGACGGGCTGCTGCGTCCTCTTCATCTGATCCCATGAAGTAAGTTTGCCGGAGGCCCTGTCTCCTCCGGCGGCGTGCAAACGACTGCGCCTATATCCGCGTACGAAACGCGACGTTTCCTACCCACGTGGACGAGCGGAAAGAAAGATATTCCTCTCCGGTGGTTTGGGTTCGCTCGATATAAAGAGCGGAATTTTCGCGGAATAGAGCAAATACCAGGATTTGGCCGCCGGGAAGCGGCAGACGGAGATCGGCTCCGATTCTTCGTTGGGCAGTCCATGCTTTGGGATCACCAAGACAGTCGCGACCGCTAATGAAATGAAACGGATCGCCTTGAAGATCCGCACGAAGGGAAAGAGAGGCAAATGGGACTGCGAGCGAGAGGCGTGCAAAAAGATCACTCTCGGTCGCGCAGAGAACCCAAGTGCCATCGGCCTCGGAAAACCCGCGAACGTCTGTCGAGTGAAACGGGGTGAAACTCCCCCCAGCAGCCACGCTGAACTCGAACATTCCTCTTCGCGCCTCGCCATGAATTCTGGCGCTGAGCGCCGTGATGGATTCCACGCGCCCTTCGCCGATTCGATGCGGCCGTCGGAGCACTTCCCCCAGGCGGATGTCGATGGGACCAAGTGAGCGTTCAATGAACGCGATCCGGAAAGAGAGTGCATCGGCACCAATCGGTGATGACGCGTCTTGCGAGTCCTCAAAACCAGAACGGTCAAGACCGCCCACGGCGCGAGGTGTGGGGGCAAGACGCTCGCTCGGAACATGATAACGGTCCCTCAAGGTGGAGTTTTCGACTTGGTTGCTTCTGAGAGGTCGTTCGTGTTGCTCCCCCTCGGGCGGGTGAGACTCGGCACCGTGCGCCTGCGCGCGATTCACGAACCCAAGGAGGAGAATTAGGACGATTTGCGTGAGCTTGTGCATGGACTGCACTGTTCACCAAACGAAATACAACCAGAATCTATTAATACTGATTAAAACGATATCTCTTGATTATGAAACACTCCACCCAGCGGAGCGTCGAGCCTCCGCTCGCATTGGATGACAACGCGCGTGCTGGTTGGGCCCGTGGAAGTTTGGATGTTGTACGCATGCCCGTTTTAAGTTCGCGCGTTTGGGACCGGTTCAAATGAGGTCCACGATATCGCCCGGGTCTTCGCAAAGAAATCGGACGATCAAAAATCCGTTGCATTCGTTCCGTCCGACGCACGCGTCGATTGGCAGTTCCTCATCCTCCGAGTTCGGAGGGGTTTCGTCTCCGATTTCCGAGTGCGCGATGACGTAGTGCGGCTCGCCTGCGCTGTTTTCGTCAAGGACGAAGGGGCCGAGATTGGCCGCGACGAATCCGCTCCCGCCGGTGCCAACGTTTCGGCCGGCTCCTCGTCCCGGCCCTCCTTCGTGCCCCCCGCCGCCGCCGGTGGTCTCGTTCCGTCCACTGGGGTTGGTATTTGTCGCCGCACCGCCCTGCATCGTCGCCTGCCCGCCCGCCATGGGATGGTTGCCTGGAATCCCTGGATCCGGCCCAACGCCGGAACCCGTTCTTACGGCCGCGCCTCCACCCCCAGCGACAACAAGAGCCGTCTCGGCATCCTCCGCGGTCGGGGGCACGTCGGAGAGGAAGACCCCTGTCAGGCCACCACCCCCAAGCGCAGCAAATCCAAACGGGATCACGCCATTGTGCCGACCGAGCTGTCCGACAACCGCGTAGAGCGTCCCTTCGCCTTCGACCTCAAAAACAGCCTCTGAGTACCCACCCACACCACCCGTGGCGCCCCCGTCACCATTCGCGCCGGCGCCCCATGCTTTGATGTGCAGGAAGCGCGCGCCTTCGGGCACTTCGATACGTTGAGGTGCGCCCGAAAAGCTTAGCATCTCGTCGACGCAAACCGCCGGCGCATCCGGCCCGACATCGAGCGGAGCCACGTCGGGCGAATCCGCATCGCGAGCCCCGCCCGTGTCGGCGCCAGCGTCATCACTCCCGGCATCCACGACCGGAACAGCGATGCATTGGTTATCAACGCAGGTCAGGGAAGCGACGCAGCGGCCGCCAGCGGCGCATTCGCACATCTCGGTTCCGGCAGCGCAGCTATCTTCCGGCGGACAGCTACATGAGGACGATGCAAAGACAAGCGTGACGAAGAGGAGGAGCGAGCGCATCTTCTCACGCTACGACGTGCGCGACTTAATCGAACTTATTTCCAGCTCGACGCGAGATTAGAGTTCGAAAAGATAGACCGCATTTCCACGCACAAACGCAACCTCTCCACTTGAGGAGAGCGCTGCACTCGAAGGCGACGTTCCGAGCGCATCCCAGTTTTCAGAACGCAGGAGCTGAACACTTTCGTTCGCAAAACGAAGGACACCGACCGGCGTCTCGTAGACCCAAGTCTCTCCGGTGACATCCGAGCGTGCGCCTCGAAGCGGAGCAGGGGCGGGAGTCTGCCGGCCAAGTTCCCGTGGGGGGCCCGCCGGGCGAAGTTCCGCGCTTAGCGGCGCGACCATTCGCTGACCACCGCGTGCAGAGACCAAACCTTGGGGCGCCCAGCCGAGCAACACCCATGGATGCCGAAGCTCCCGTTCGCATCCTTCTTGCGTGGCGAGACGCACCCGTAGCTCAACCCCCTGGTCGAGAATATGCGCCTCCGGACCACCACATGCGGAGACAACTTCCATGACGCGCTGAGAGCTGCCCGAGCTCGCGACCGGATGCGAGACTTCGCCCGTTGAATCTCCGTTAAAGCGCAACGCTGCACCTTCGAAATGAAGGCCGGAATCGAGGGAACTCGCAGATAGATTCACTTCGCCGACGCGCCGGACACTGACGACGCGCGCCCGCGCGATGACTGCGGCAAGCACGCGGGGATCCGCCGAGTCGGAGAGTGCGAGCACCGCCTCGTCAAGGGGCCCGGATTCCGCAAACTCAATCGCCTGGCGCACGCCCTCTGCGGGCAACGCATCTTCGGGACACTCAAGCCCCCACCGGCCGGCGCCAAGACGCACCATTGCGTCGCCTTCGGCCCTTCGGCAGAACGCGCGTACGATCGGCGCAAGGCTCTGCCCGGCCTCGCGTGCGCGTGCGAGTGTTCTCGCCGGCTCTTCGTCGGCCCGCGCGAGCCCGCCAGCGCGGTCGAGCCACTCCAAGGTCATGACCGTGTTCGCCAAAGAGAGAGTCCCGCGAAGGTCGGGATGCTCATCATCGTCGACCGCGACAAACCCAAAGTCGCCGCCCACTTCGCCGCGCAGCGCGATGCTCTCCAAAACGCGCGGAAGGCCCGCCCCCAAGCGAAGCGGCCAAAGGTATCGAACCTGTCCCTCTTCGCCGCAATCCAGATTCGCGGATGCGATCGCTCTGTCCGAGATGCCATCCGCCTGCTCGACGGCGCCCGAAGCCAAGGAGCATTCATCGAGGGTCGCCTCGGTAAGCCAGCGCTGCTCGCCATCGCCTGCCCGAGCGAGGATGCCAACTCGGTTTTCGGTCGAAGCGACGGCCAAAAGAACGTCCCCTCGTCGAACGCTTGCAACAATGCTCTCTGCCCGGACCGTGGTCCCCCCTTCGGTAGAAATTTCACGGGTTTCTGGGGCGTGCTCTCGGACCAGGGTCTCCACCTCCTCGGCCGAGTCTTCCGGTTGTTCTTCGCGCGGCTCCACCTCGGGAACGGGCGCCGGGTCCGAGCATCCGGCGAGGCAAGACAGGACCGCCGAGAGCGCAACAAGAGATTGAGACCGGCGCCATGAGCGAAGGCTTTCGGATCGAGCGTGGTATTCCGAGCGCATAGAAGCGATATATCCGGCTTTTCGGTTTGAACAAGACGCGGAATCACAGTTAGCTTCTGCACTCCTTATGTCCGCGCCCCGCATCCACCAACTTCTGCTCGCACTTTCGCTCGCCACGGGCTCGATCGCTTCCGCTCAACCGGTCGAGGGCGAGGCCCCCTGCGAAACGCAGCCCTGTGATGAATCCGCAGAGACGGCGGAGGAAGAGACGGCGGACGAAGAGACCACCAGTGGTGCCCCCGCCGAGCAGGAGGCCGCGAACGAGAGTGAAGCGACCGAGAACTCCGAGGAGAGCGAGGCCGCCGCGACGGAGAGCGTAGAAGCGAATGAGACCGCCGAAGCGACGAGCGCTTCCCCGGTTTCGGTGGCCGAAGAGAGTGCTGAATCCACTTCCCGCGACGTCGAGGAGACGATGGATCGAGAGATCATCGCCGACGAATCGGAGGAGGAATACGAAGAGTACGAGCGCTATTCCGACTACGACGAAGATGAAGACGAGAGCCCGCTGCATTTCGAACTCAACACAGAGTTCCGCGTTCGGACCAACGCGATGAGCGATATCCCGCTCATGACCGTCGAACGTACGGGCTTCGCGGAAACCCTCGGACAGAACTATTGGACGAACCTATGGGTACGTCTCACATCGGAGCTTTCCTACGGCGACCACTTCGCGATTCGTGCGCAGGTGGATGTCGTTGACGGGGTCGCCTTCGGGGATCGGACGAGCGGCGTCGAGGCCGCGCGTCGCCCTCGCAACGACGATACGGCCTTCACTCTCGACGGCCTGCAGCTTCGCTGGCTCTATATTGAGTGGATGTCGAAGATCGGCCTCTTCCGCATGGGTCTGCAGCCCTCGCAGTGGGGGCTCGGGCTCATCGCGAATGACGGCACGACCGAGCCGGTCTTCGGCGACTACCGATACGGCAACTCGAACCTTCGTCTCTTCTTCGCGACCCGTCCTTTTGGAGCCGACGTTCCGATCACGGTGGCACTCGCTGGGGATATGGTGCTCGAAGATCCAATCGCGCGTTTGACGCAGGGCGACCGAGCCCTTCAAGGGGTGCTCGCGCTCCTTATCGGTAGCCAGGAACGTGGGGCCGGTGCTTATGTGGTGTACCGGAATCAAACGAGTCGAGTCGCGCCGGTGATCCCCGACGGTACCGGTTTTGAAGAGTCACTGAACGTTGTGATCGCCGACCTGTTCGCGCGGTGGACCTTTGATGCGCCCGGGGACGGCGAAATCTACGCGGCGTTCGAAGGGGCCTTCATCATCGGGGATACCACCCTCACGCGAAGCACCCGCACCCCCGAGCAAGATGTTCGACAAGGACTCTTCGCGGCACAGGTCGGATACCAGAGTGATCGCATGGAACTCGCTCTTGAAGGCGGTTATACGAGCGGCGATTCCAACGCGGAAGACAACACGCAGCGCCGCGCGACCATGCATCCCGACCACCGCATCGGATTGATCCTCTTTCCGGAACTTCTCGCCTGGCAAACAGCGCGCGCCTCAAGCCTTGCGCAATCGGACGTGCTCACTGGGCGAGCGAGCCCAGGAACGCAGCTTCTTCCTACGGATGGCGGAGTGAGCGGCGCGACCTATCTTTTCCAGTATGCGATCTTCCACCCCCTCGATCAGCTCGACCTCCGGCTCGGCTGGGTCTGGGCGCGAGCCACCTCGGATGTCGCGGATCCCTACCAACAGCGCGCGTTCTCGCGAAATCGAAACTACCGAGGCGGAGATTCCAGCCGGCGAGACCTCGGCTTCGAGATCGACGCGGCGATCATCGGACATTTCGTATTGCCCGGCGGCATTGACCTTTCCGTTGGTTTCGAGGGTGGCGTCGTGCTTCCCGGACGCGCGTTCGATGATGCGCTTGGCGGCCGCCTCTCCCCAATTGGCATGGGCCGGCTACGCCTGGGAGTCGACTTCTGAGGCAGGCGCCGATCGAGCGGGGGGAGCGAGCCGCAAAAACGTGTGCGCACGTGGGAACAAAAGCCACGTCCAAGGCGTCTACGAACGTCGGATGCCGTTCTCTTCCCCACCAAAACTGCGCGCTCGCGGAGATCGAGCTTGCGCGTGAGTGAGAAAGGCCAACTTCGAACACGGGTAGGTTCGGTCCTCATCCGAGCAAAAGAACTCTTCCCACTCACCCCGCTCGGCGTCGGGCTCATCGCCCTGGCCACGCTCGCCCTGAAGTTCATCGCATACGAAGAGCTCGATCTCGTTCTCTTCGTCGGTGGCTACGGAGCGCTTGCACTGGTTGCGCTTTCCTTTCTTGCCGTCGGGCTCTCTGCCATTTGGCGCTATTTCGACCTTCGAAGGGTACGAAATGCCCCTTCGCCCAAGTCGCTCGCACTTGAGACGGGGCGCGCTCTTCCGACCGGTTTTCAACTCCCCTCGCGCCTCTGGTTTCCGTTGGTGAGAACCCGCTGGGACTGGCTCACTCCAAACGAGAGCCAGGCAACACAGAACGCGCGACACGGAGCCCTACACGAATCGGTTTGGCTCAACGCGAGAGGTGAATGGGATTCCATTCAGCGACGTCTGGTCATTGAAGATGTGTTCTCGCTAGCCCGAATCTCGCTCCGAGAAACGTCGACAAGGCCCGTCCGGGCGCAGCCACATATTGGGGCGCTTAAGAGCGTGCCCCCACTTCGGGCGATGGCGGCGGGCGACGAGGTTGGTCACCCGTACGGCGTTCCAGAAGGCGACCGAATCGATCTGCGGCGATACGCTCCAGGGGACCCCGCGCGGCTGATTCACTGGAAGGCATTCGCACGCAGTCGAAAACTCGTCGTTCGAGTCCCGGAGCGAGCGCTGAGCCACGCCGATCGCACCGTCGCATATCTCGTAAGCGGCGAGCTCGACGAAGCCAGCGCCGCCGCGGCGCGGACCGCAATATTCTCCGGAGCCCTCGGAGCAGAGTGGAGCTTCGGTGCGGACGGCAGCCCGGGAACGCGCTCACCCGAGGATGCCCTTCGCGCGGTCGCACGCTCAAAAAACGCAGAGTCGCCAGGCGGCGGCCTCGAGTCCTTTCTCGCGAAAGAAGAACGCGAAGGGCCCGTTTCTCTGGTGCTCTTTCTTCCTCCCGTTCTCGGCGCCTGGAGAGAGCCTGTTTCCAACATCCTTCGCCGCAGACGCTCTCGCACCCGCGTCATCATCGGCATCGATGGGCTCCGTGAAACAAAGCGCGGCCGTGCTCACCGGCTGCTCCTCAAGGATCGCGAGAGCGGATTCGTATCCGCCGTCGCGCTCCAGCAAACTTGCACAGAACTCGAAGGCTTGCGTGCGGAGATTTCGATCATCGACCGCAAAACAGGACGTGTGTTTAAGGGTGTTCCCAGCCCCAAAGCAAAAGAGCCGGTAGCGGCGAAACTTCAGACAGCGGGAGCAATCTCGTGAGCGAAGAAGTACCAGAGAGCCCGGAAACCGAAGAAGGACGAGGCCTGCCAGTCCTCACGCGCGCTCTCGCCCACGCAGCGACTGCGGCTGCGTTTGCCTATCCGCTCAGCACAAACGTTGGAGTTTGGGCAGCAGGGCTTGGCGCGTTCGCAGGAGCGCTACTCGCACCAAGAATCGCGAGAGGAGCGATGCGTACGCTACCTCTATCTTTGCTGACGAGCTGTATCTCCGCGCTCGTCTGCGGGTTGGGTCATTCGCTTCTGGTCGGCTATCGGTTCGCAGCGGATTCTCTGGGTCCTGCAGGAGCGATGACAGCCGCCGACATCTGGCTCTTTGGTCTCGGAGCGTTCGGCACCAGCCTTACCCTTCGGGTCTTGAGCTTCCGCGCAAAACCCTTCGCAGTGCTGGAGGTTGCGGCGGTGGTCGCGGCGATGGCCAGCGTCGTGGTGGCCCATCGTCACGGCGCCATCAATCGCCCGTTTGAGATCGCCGATCCCATCCTCGCAACAGGCGGCGATCCGACAACGATCTTCTACGGCGTCGGCGCACTCGCGATCGCCGTGATGATCACGCTGCTGCTCGGTGAGCGTCGTTGGTGGCGAACCCTACTCCATCTCGGCGCGGTCGCGGTACTGATGCTCCTTTTCCTCGCGAGCGGTCCGGATATCGAACCTCCAGAGCCTCCTCCGCCCGCCGACGGTCTTGGTCTTCGCGGTGAGGGTGAAGGCGAGGAAGGCGAAGCCGAACAAAACCAAGAGCAAGGTGAGGGAGGGCAGCCGCCTCCGGAGCAGCGCGACGGAGAGCTCGAGTTTCAGGACAACCTTCAGCAGAACCAGAACACCCCCGTGGCGGTTGTCCTACTTCACGACGACTACTCTCCGCCGGGCGGCACCTACTACTTCCGGCAGAGCGCGTTTAGCCAGTTCAACGGCCAGCGATTGGTCTCGGCGAGCGCTCCGGAGATCGATCGAGACGTTAACGCGACGTTCCCCTCTGCCCGGCAGACCGTCCATGACGCCGCGCCGCTGAATGCCCTGCGTCAATCGGTCGAAACCACCGTCGCGATGATCGCCGATCATCCTCGTCCTTTCGGACTCGAGGCCATGGTCGAACTCTCCCCGTGGAACAATCCGAATCCGGACCGTTTTCGCCACGTCTACCGCGTCACCTCCGCGGCGCTGACCACTGACTTTGTCTCTCTGATGGGACGGAATGTCGGCGACTCAAGCTGGAGCGAAGAGACGCGGGCTCACTACATTCGCCCACCGGATGATCCGCGCTACCAGGAGCTTGCCGCGCGTATCGTTCAAGAAGAGCTCCCCGACCACCTCCGAGACAATCCCGCCGCGCGCGTCGCCGCCGTTACGCATTGGCTCGGCGAACACGGAACCTACTCGCTTCAAAACAATCACGCGGGGCACGACGATCCAACGGGACACTTCCTTTTTGGCGATATCACCGGTTACTGCGTTCACTTCTCCCATGCATCGGTTTACCTCATGCGCGCCCTCGGCATCCCCGCGCGTGTGGCCACGGGTTACGCGGTCGACGAGGCGCAACGTCAGGGCGGCTCCGCGATTCTCATCTCCTCCGGCACCGCGCATGCGTGGCCTGAAATCTATTTTGAAGGAGCTGGATGGGTCACGGTGGACGTCATCCCGCAGACCGTAATTTCGCCGCCCCCTGGGCCTCCGGATCCGGACCTACAGCGCCTTCTCGGAGAGCTCGTCCGAGGTCTCGATGCCGTGCCGCCAGAAGAAGACGCGCCGTTGCCTGCAGCAATCGATCTCGCGCGTGAAATCTGGGCGGTCACGAAGGGCTTGTTGCTTGCCCTCCTCTTGGGCGGTCTGCTCTTTCTATTCGGCGCGAAGCTCTGGAGACGCTTCGCTCCTCGATACGCCGCGACGGAGACACAAGCCAGGCTGCGTTATCGTGCCGCGCTCGACCGACTCGGCGAGGTCAAAATTCTACGCGCGCAAGGGGAAAGCCCCGAAGCGTTTGCGGCTCGCTTAAGCGCGGAATTCCCCAGCCTCACTCCCCTCACGCGCGCACACCTCGCTACCGCGTTTGGCGGCGGCGGCTTTTCGCTTCAACCCACAGGCGCCAGCGACGCCGAGAAGAACCTTCGATCCGAGCTCCGCGAAGCGGTGCCCATGTGGCGACGCGCGCTTGGCCTACTCACACCTTGGTCCTGGCTCAGGACTCGCTAACAAGTAAAAGAACATGACGGAAGACGCGACCCAGAATCCCCCAGAGCAAGCACCGGCTCCTTCGCAGCCCGCACACGGCGCAGCGGACCGAGACCATCAGCTGCGTTCGGCGCACGGAGTGCTCACCACGCTCGGGCAACGACTGCGACGTGCCGTACTCGGTCGCGATGAGGTGATTGAGCTTGTCCTCATCGCGCTCATCTCGGATGGCCACGTACTGCTCGAAGACTATCCCGGCTCGGGCAAAACCACGCTCGCCAGAGCGCTCGGCGAAGGCATCGAGAAGGATAGCGGCGCTCCCGAGATTCAAGCGTTTAAGCGGATTCAGTTCACGCCGGACCTCCTTCCAAGCGACATCACAGGGACCAATATCTTCGACCCGCAGGGCGGCTTTAACTTCCGCCGAGGGCCGATCTTTTCCCACATCGTCCTCGCGGACGAGATCAACCGAACCTCGCCAAAGGTTCAAAGTGCCATGCTCGAAGCGATGGGCGAAAAGCAGGTCACCGTCGATGACGCGAGCTACGAGCTCGACGATCTCTTCTTCGTGATCGCGACGCAGAACCCGCTCGATCTCGCCGGCACCTATCCACTTCCCTCCCCTCAGCTCGATCGCTTTCTGTTTAAGATCGCGATGAAGAATATCGAACGCGAGGCCGAACTCGCCGTTCTCGGAAGCTACCCGACGCCGACGCTGCGATCCGCCGATTCCCTTCCGAAGGTGACGCGTTCGGCCGTCCTCAGCACCCGGCATGTCACGCGCCAGCACGTTCATATCTCGCAGGCCGTGAAAGAATCACTCGTCGATCTTGCCCGTTCGATTCGCGAGGATCCCCGAGTTCTTCAAGGTGCCTCAACCCGCTCTCTGGTGCTCTCAATGCCAGCGCTTCAAGCGCGCGCTCTGATGCACGGCCGCGACTATGTCAGCCCCGAGGACCTCGCGTTCTTGGCGCCACGAATCTTCCCTCACCGTCTCGAATGTTCCCCTGGCGTCGACGATCCCGTCGCCATCACCCAGGAGCACGTCGCGCCCCAGCTCGATCGACTCGCGCGCGCCGCGCTTCGCGGATAACAAAGGTACAGAGTATAGCGAATGTCTCGAAGCTCCCGTCACGCACCTCTGCAGCCCGTCCGCGTCGTTTTCCTGTCGGCGATCACCGGGCTCTTGATGGCGAGCTTTGGCACCTTGGCTCAGACCGATCCGATCGAGGCGGCCATGGATGCCTCGATGATTCAGGCGCAGCCGGGATTGCCCGGTACTCCGGACGAACTACGCGCGCTTGGCTACGCACAACAAGAGAAGCACATTCGCGCGCGAGAGTATGCCGATCGCGTGCTGGAGCAAAACCCAAGTTCGTTCGCCGGGCATGAGGTACTCGCGCTCGTCTACCACTACGCCGAAGGCAATTTCCCACGCGCTCTTTATCACGCGAACCAGGCCGAGGCGTTGCTCATGGCGCAGCACGGGGATCCGCCCCAAGCCGCGTGGAGATGGCACGCGATCCTCTTAAAAGAGCTCGCAGGGATTCACAACGAGCTCTCGCATTTCGAGGAAACGCTCGCGTATTTCGAACGCTACAACCAAAGCTACAACCCGCGGGTGGTCGCAGAGCGGGCTTGGCCGTTGATGAAGATGAGACAGTTCGATGCCGCTCGAAGAGCCGCTGCCGAAGGCATTCAGGAAGGCTCCCAGAGACAGCGTGAGGTTGCCCTAAACGCACTTTGCGCAATCGAGTTTGAAGCCGGCAATACGGAGACCAGTTACGAGGCGTGTCGCGAGGCGGTGAACTACGCGAGGACGACGGGAAACCTCAACTCGGTCGACCTGACAAACTTCGCGGAAGCATCCCGTTCGGTGATGCAGCTCGAGGAGGCGGAGCGCACCTTGCTCGAAGCCACGCGCGCTCGCGGGTCTTGGTTTGGAAACCCATGGCTTGAACTCGCCGAGCTCTACACGCGCGGCGGCCGTTTCTCAGAAGCCCTCGATGCGCTGCGCGAACTGCCGGGGGTTCGACGAGCTCGCCCGCCTCATGTTCGCGATAGTGATCGCAACGAGACGTGGCGCGCGCTCTCTGCGTTCTATCTCGTTGCTGGCCGCCCTGACGAAGCGCAGCGGATCACCAGCAAGGCGATGGTGATGCCCGACCGTCGCGCGCACAACAGCCGAGACCCGGCGCAAGACCGGACCATCATCGCCCTACTCGACCGTCGTTCGCATCGTATGCTCGCGGAATCCGAGCTGGAGTCCGCGGCGGGTGCAGGGCTCTGGGATCGAACGGAAGCTCGCGTTCGGGCGCTTTCGCTTCGCTTCGACGGTTGGATGAGCGGCCGCCAAAGCGTGCAGCTGCTTTCCACCGACGAGGCCTTGGTGGGCGCGTTCCAAGTGGGCAGTGCCCGCGCAGCCGTAATGCCCACCTGGCTCGCTCCAGAACTCTCCGGAGTGCTCGGTCCGGGCGTGGTTGAAAGCGCCATCGCTTCGGCTCGAACCGAGGATCAACGAAGCGTCGCCGGTGCGTACTACGATGCCTTTGCAGCCGAGGCGGCTTTCGTTCGAGGCGATGAGGAGCGCGCGCTTGAACTCGCCGAGCGCTCTCTCCCGCTGCTCTCTCGGGGCGAGGCTCTGCTTCGCGCGCGTCTCCTTGCCATTCGAGCCGAGGCGACCGCGACCGAATCCGGGACCGCCGCGGCATCCCCTCTCTACGCCCAAGCGATGCTCAGCGACCCGGGGGTTCTTCGGCGAATGGAACTCGAACTCCCCGTGCGAATCGTTCTGAGCCAAGGGGGCGATGTCGCCGAGGCGATCGAGGATGCCATCGGGCGCTCGCCACGCTTCGACGAAGACGATGCCGGCCTAACACTCAACATCGACGCACGTGCGAATCACGCCGAGCTTTGCCTGCGGCATGAGGGCACCACGTTCGGATGCACGGAAGCCAGCGCGGAAACGAATGAGAGCCCCGCGGAGTTCGCCGCCCGTGCTAGCGCCGAATTCCATCGGGATGCCTTCGCGCCTCGGGTCGATCTCTCGCAAGGCGATATCGGATCGCTTGATGGCAGCAACCGCGTCACGCGCGATCCGCTCGAGGACATGCTCGGGCCGCAGTAGAACGTTTCTTAGGGAACCCAGCTTGGGTCTGAGGTTTCAGCCGTCGCGTCTCCGCCGAGCGTGAACGTCGCAGTGCTGCCGGCGACAAGGTTACGCGGCGTCTGTCCGCTCCCGTCGTCGAGCGGCCACCAGGCAACGAGGCCCGAAGCGTCGACCGGGGGGTCTTCGCCGTCCCGGTGCGCGACGATTTCTCCCGAAGTCAGCATTCGGTTCCACAGGCGAACATTCGCGATACGTCCCCCGAGGTTTGGCCCGATGTCTCCGAAGGTCCCGACCACAACGGACGTCGCATTCAGTGGACCGATCGATGCGCTGCCGCCGGTATTGTCCCCGAACCGGGTCGAGAGGTGATCGTCGGTTCGCCACTGCATCGAGAAGTAGCGCCATGCACTGAAGGGCTGTTGATTGCGCGAGTTCCAGCCGCCTCCACTCTCCCGGCGACGGAAGCTGACGAGCCCCGGGTTTGCGAAAATCCCACCGCCAAACCAACTGCCGGAATCGTCCGTCATCGAAAATACCGTCGGGGAGGTTCCGGTCGAGCTTCCAACGCCGCCCGGATCCACATACACCCAGGCTTCCAGCGTAAATGCCGTTCCCGCAACATCTGAGGTGATGAGCGCCATATCGTCGCTTCCGTCGAACTGCAGATACGCGTCGCAAATGCCGGCCGAGGCGCCGCAGGTTCCGGCTGCATCGCAGCTTCCCGAGCCACAAAGCCCTTCGGAAGCCGCGGTGCACATCGTTCCCGCCGCAGCGAACGACTCCGGACAATCCACGGAATCTCCATCGCATACATCCGGCGTGTCGCATTCCGTTGTTCCCGCGGCGCAGGTCACTCCTGCGCTGGCGAAGCGATCCGCCGGACAAGCCGCGGAGCCTCCGCTGCAACTCTCGGCGATATCGCAGGGACCGGCGCTGGCTCTGCAAAGCGTCTCACCACCCGCAAAGTCGTCTGCCGGGCAATCGGCGCTGCCTCCGGTGCACATCTCGGCGATATCGCATACGCCAGCCGATGCGCGACAACTGACAGCGCTCGAAGCGAAGCGGTCCGAAGGACAGGCGGTGCTGCTCCCCGAGCATGACTCCGCAACATCGCACGCTCCGGCGCTCGGCCGACACTCCAGTGAGCGGGGCGCGAAGCGGTCGACGGGACACGCGACGCTTCTCCCGTCACAGCGCTCAACAGCATCGCAGACTCCCGCGCTCTCGCGGCACACAAACGTTGCGGGCTGCACCATGTTGGGGCACTCCGTGCTCACACCATCGCATTGGTCCGCAATATCGCACGGGCCTGCGGGTGGGCGGCAATCGGTGCCCGCTGGTTTCGGGCCGACCGGTACACATCTCGGCGCGCCGCTATCACAGTCGATTTCGCCTTGATGGCAAGGGCCAATATCGCAAGGCGCGCCGGGCGTGCATGAATCGGAGCACTCGCCGCCCGCTCCGCAGAAGCCGGCAGCGCACGCGGTCCCGACGGGCGAAAAGACATCCATCGGGCAGAGCATGCTCTCGCCATCGCAACTCTCCGCGACATCGCATTCGCGAGCCGCAGGACGACAACTCGTGCCGGCGGTCGCCGCGATATCGGCCGGGCATAGTGCGCTTCGTCCGTCGCAGAACTCTTCCGCATCGCAGGCCTCGACGCGGCTCCTGCAGAGCGTGCCTTCCTCTGCGAAGCCAACTTGTTCGCAGCGCTCTATACCGTCCTCGCAAACCAACTCGCCAACCGCGCAAGGAGCTTCGGGCAGATCGCACGGCTGGCCGCACCCGGCGCCGACGTCGGGCGCCGCATCCATCGTCGCATCCATCGTCGCGTCAAGCCCAGCATCCATACCGCCATCGTTTGCGAGGCGCGAACCTCCTGCGGAGAGGCACCCGTCGGTTGGGTCGCAATATTCTCCGGGTTCACATTGCGCGGCGTCGCCTACACGCAGGCACACTCCCGCGCTGCACAAGCGAAACGCACAGCCCGCGACCGCAGGACAGTCCTCGGGTTCAAAGCACTCCGGTTCGGGGCACACATCTTCATAACCGGTGACACATCGCGGATCGACGCAGCGACCGCCGAGACAAGAGACCGCCTGCGGGCTCCCATCCCCTGGGCATTCGGCGCCAGAGCAATCGCGCGTCATGACGATGACGATGGCAAGGTCCGCCTGCATCTCGACGCTTACCTGCCGCTCTTGCACAAATGTGCCATCGCGCTCGAAGAGCTCGACACGGACGCGGTGGGTTCCTGGGGTCAGACCGTCGAGGTCGATGATTCGCTGTCCTTCCGTAAACGTGGCTCCCAGAAAAAACTCTCCGAGCTCATAGATCTGGTCGGCTTCCTCGCGCTCGTCGACGAAGAGACGAAGTCGATGAAATTCCACTCCGGCGATGAGATCGGTCTTTACGTCGATCGCGAGTTCAAGCCCATCGTCGCCACAACCGGCGAAAATCCCCACGCTCAACAAGACAAATGCCCATTTCAGAAAGCGCATGTGTAAAGAGTACCCAATTTGCACACAAAGAATGAGCGCTATTCACCATGTCGAGTTTTGGGTGAGGTTCGCGTTGGCGGATCGGCCCACGTGCGATAGAGCAATAGCTATGAGCGACGCGGCGATTGGGCATTTGGTACTAGCGGATGGGAAGACGTTCTCCGGGCGTCTTTTTGGAGCCAGAGCAGAAGCTGGCGGGGAGGCCGTGTTCACGACGGGCATGACCGGCTACCAAGAGGTACTGACGGATCCCTCCTACTGCGGGCAGATCGTGTGTCTCACGGCGCCGCAAATCGGCAATACGGGTGTGAATCAGTTCGATATGGAAGCTCCGCGGCCAGCCGCATCCGGTCTCGTTGTGCATGAGCTTTCCACGGTGGTGAGCAACTGGCGCTCCGAGAAAACCCTCGACGCTTACATGGCAGAAATGGGCATCACCGGCATCGAAGGAATCGATACGCGCGCGCTCACTCGATACATTCGCGATCACGGCGCACAGATGGCTGCGATCGGAAGCGGTTCGCCAGAAGCGCTTCATGCGCGCGCACAATCGCTACCGCCGATGACCGGACAAGATTTGACCCGGGGCGTGAGCGTGAAGGAAGCGCTCGAGTGGGACAGCGGGGAATGTTTCGCGGAACCCACGAGTGCGAAAGGGCCGCATATTGCGTGCGTGGATTTCGGCGTGAAGTGGAACATTCTCCGCTGCTTTGCCGATCTCGGTTGCCGAGTGACGGTGCTTCCAGGAAGCAGCAGCGCAGAGGAGATCTTGGCGCTCGGAGCCGACGGCGTTTTCCTATCCAACGGACCCGGAGATCCTGCCGCCGTTGTGGGCGCGATCGACACCGTTCGCGAGCTCGTCGGCAAAACCCCGATCTTTGGCATTTGTCTGGGGCATCAGATCCTTTCGTTGGCCCTTGGCGCCACCACCTACAAACTGAAGTTCGGTCATCGCGGACTGAACCATCCAGTGAAAGATCTGGATACCGGACGAGTCGAAGTGACGACGCAGAATCACGGATTTGCAGTCGACACGAAGACGCTTCCCGAGGGGGTACGAATGACCCACGAGCACCTCAACGACCAAACCTGCATGGGGATCTCTGCGGATGAACTCAACGCATTCTCCGTTCAGTTCCACCCGGAGGCCGGTGCGGGTCCAAGAGACTCGCGTCACCTCTTTTCCCGCTTCGTCGAGCGCCTCGCGTAATATTGCGGGCGCGCGTTGTCCGAAGGCAATCGAGCGAGCAGACAGCCGCTTCAATTTGCGAAGACTCATCGAGTCTCTCGAGCCTTTATCCAGGGCATCGCGCTGTGCATGCTCATCGGTACCGGCTGCATCCGCAACACGCCGAACGCGATCCTTCAACTCGACCGCGGCGAGGAAAATGTCGCAAGCTTGGTCATCCGCAACTTCAGCGCGGTGGCACTTTGCTACGTGCACTTCGCGCCCGTCGGCGCAGGCTCTCGCGGGCCGGATCGACTGGGCGTCTCCGAGGTTGTGATGCCGTATAGCGCAAGAGACTTTGCTCTCCGAGAAGGCACCTACCTCCTCGAGTTCGAAGATTGCAGCCATCGCCTTCTCTTCTCACGGGACTCTCTCGAAGTGCGAGGGTCGGGTGTCGAGGTGTTGTTCCATCACGAAGAATAGGCTCGCCTCTTACCTCGGCTGGAGCGCGTTGACGAGCACCGTCACGAGGTCGGCGTCAAACGTGGAGGCCGCGTGAAACGATTCGACACCTTCCCCAACCGGTGGCGCCAAAGGCTCGGACGCCGCCATCTGGATGCAGCCGAGAAACGCAGCGTACGCTCCTCGCGCCCACGCCGCAGGGTTCTCAACTTCGAGGTCGACATAGATCTCCTCGAGAAACGCGAGACGTCCCTCCCGAACCCGCGTCGCAGTCTCTGAGGCGAGATGGTGCCCTTCTTGAACAGCAGCGCCAATCGCCGCCTCGACCCGCAGATGCAGCGGATCACTGAGCGCTTCTCGAAGCAACATCGTGAGGCGCTCGTCTGGCGCGGAAACTTCGCGAAGGCGCCGAACCACCTCGGCGAATGCATGCTCTTCCCATAGCTGCAGCACCCTCGCCTGCAGTGCCGCGCGGTTCTTGTAGTGCCAATAGAAGCTGCCCTTCGTCACGCCAAGACGAAGCGCCAAACGTTCGACCGAAATCTTTCCGAAACCACGCTCAGCGATGTCCACGAGCGCGGCGAGCGCCCAGTCCTCGGGGGTTCTTCTTTTGGTGTCATTCATTTGAATCTCAAACCGGTGCTGTTCAGGCCTTGACGTTACCATACGCAGGCGTATAGTCGAACCATACGCTAGCGTATGGAAAGAGGTTCCCAGCATGAAATCCGTTACTCCAGGTCTGCTCGTCATCGCGATGGGCATCGTTCACAACCTCGTCGGAATCGCCGTCGGTTATGAGTTCATCGCGGATATCTTTCGCGACGGCTTTTTCGCTGCTGTTCGCGATGATCAGCCCTGGCGAAACGCCATCTTTTGGTTCGAGATCTTCGGCATTGGGCTGATGGTCCTCGGTCTCTCTTGGCACGAAACCGAGCGGAGCGGAGGTCACCCTGGTCGCAGATCAGCCGTGCTATTCGGACTTCTTGGCTTGATCGGTGGCATGATCGTGCCAGCGTCTGGGTTCTGGCTCGCAATCCCGATCGCAGCCTGGGCCTGGCGACGCGAGGATCTTTCGAGCACTTCACTCCAAGCAATGGCTTGACAGCTCATCAGCCCACCGCTAAGACACGCGCCCTTCGCCCCGTTTCTACGGTGCATTTCTATTTTCGGCGTATTCGCCCTTACCTACTGAATCGATGCCTTACATCGCCAAGCAAACCGTCAGCGCCAAAGCTCATGAGATCGACCGCGAGTGGTTCGTCGTCGACGCCACCGATATTCCTCTCGGTCGTCTCGCGTCTCGTGTCGCCAAGGTCCTTCGTGGCAAGCACAAGCCCACCTTTACCCCCCACGCGGACACCGGCGATTTCGTCGTGATCGTGAATGCCGAAAAGGTGAAGCTCACCGGCAACAAGCTGCTCGGCAAGAAGTGGCATCATCACTCGGGTTACCCCGGTGGTCTGAAGAGCGAAGCCTATGGCGACCTCATCGAGCGCCGTCCGGAGCTGATCGTGGAGAAGGCTGTGAAGGGAATGCTCCCGAAGAACACCCTCGGACGCAACTGCTTCCGTAAGCTCAAGGTCTACTCTGGCCCGACGCACCCGCACTCGGCCCAGAACCCCCAGCCCTTTACCTACTGAGATAAGAGAAGATCATGGCCAACTCCAAAGTCATCGACGGTCGATTCTACGGCACGGGCAAGCGCAAGCGCGCCGTCGCGCGTGTTTTCCTTAGCCCGGGTTCGGGCCAGTTCACGGTCAACGGACGTGAGTTCGCGGACTTTTTCCCGCGCGACGTCCTTCGCATGATCATCCAGCAGCCTTTCGACATTGTCGAAAAGCGCGATCAGTTCGACGTGATGATCAAGGTCCACGGCGGCGGCATGGCCGCGCAGGCCGAGGCCGTTCGTCACGGCATCAGCCGAGCCCTCACCGTCGTCGACGGCGAGTACCGCTCCCCGCTGAAGCGTGCCGGCTTCCTTACCCGCGATGCGCGTGAGAAAGAGCGTAAGAAGCCGGGTCAGCCGGGCGCTCGTAAGAAGTTCCAGTACTCCAAGCGCTAGAAACTTCGTCTGCTCAAGCAGGCAGATGGCAGAAATGGTCACCTCTCGAGGTGGCCATTTTTCGTTTCCCAAATCGGAAAAAGCGATCGACTGACGCAACTGTATCCCGGTGCGGCCGATACCTTCATATGCCGCTATTCTCCCGCGCTGACGTCTCCCGCATTGACCAACACCCGCGCCTCACGGCGCTTCGGCCGATCCCCAAACACCTCTTCTGCGCCGGGAAACGAACGCTCGACGGAACACCAACAGTCGCGATCGTTGGGACCCGTCGCGCGGATCCGGCGGCGGTCCGATATGCGTTCGGGCTAGCCCAGACACTTGCAAACGCGGGAGCGATCGTCTGTTCGGGGGGAGCGCTGGGCATCGACACCGCCGCACACCGCGGAACGCTAGATGCGAAAGGCCAAACGCTCGTCGTACTCGCGAGCGGATTGTGCAAAGCCTACCCACCACGAAATGCCGACCTCTTCCGAGAGGTCGCAAAGAGCGGCGCCGTCGTAAGTGAGTTCTGGGATGTTCCGCCAAGAGCCGGGCGCTTCCTTCGGCGCAATCAAGTCATCGCGGCGCTCTCCGATGCGGTCGTCGTGGTGCAGGCCCCGCCGCGCTCCGGCGCGTTGAGCACCGCCCGCGCGGCCATACGGCTCGGAAAACCGCTCTGGGTCGTGCCCGCAGCGCCGTGGGATACGCGTAGCGGAGGCAGTAACGAGCTGCTTCGCAGTGGCGGCGCCGCGCCTCTATGGCGAGCTCACGATCTGCTTCAGACGCTCTCGCTCGATCCGCGAGTCAACGCCCCGCAGCTCGCGATTCCGCGTTCGCGGCCTCGTGTCCCCGAGGAGCTTCGAGCGGTCTACGATAGCCTTTCACTTCAAGCCCAGAGCCTCGATGAGCTCGCTTCGGAAACAGGCATCGAGATCGCGGCGCTGAGCAGCATGCTTCTCGAACTCGAACTGCTCGGCCTCGTTCGCCGAGCCGGAGAGAGTTTTACCCGGCTGTCCTAACCGAGACCGACCTCTCGGTAGTCGTGAGCGGAGGAATCGAATCGGTAGTGTCGTATCTCGGCGAGCAGCCCTTCGTCGACGCGGACCACCGTGAGCGCGAACTCCCACGCCGGCACTGCCCCAAGGATGAAACTTCCCCGGTCTCGCGTGGAGAGCGTCGCGGGGGAATCGCTATGCGAATGGTAGAGCGATACGACCCTCCTCCCGGAGGCGAGCGCTTGCTCCTGCTGCGCGAGCACCCACCTTGAGTCGAGTTCAAAACCGCGTCGCGCTGCAGCGCCAACAAGCAAATTCTTCCCCGGCACGCAGCGTGTGATTCGCAGCGGCTCCTCGGGCGCGGCGATCAGCAAACCGCAACGCTCTTCCGGATATCCGGATTCGACATGCGCCCGAAGTTCGGCGAGCGCTCGTGCACGGAACTCGAACACGCTCTCGGCTACTCGTCTCGAACAATCGCGGCGATGATCCGCGTCGCCGCACGCGCGCCAGCGATACTTGGCGATAGCTCGCCTTCCGTCGCGATGGTGACCTTCTCCCCGTCGGCCGATTCGCGCAATCCCGCACCGAGGAGGTAACGACGACAAACATCCGCAGCTTCGCGATCGACGTCGCTCGCAATCGAAAATGTAGCGCCGAGAAGCCTCTCCTGGCCTTCAAACCCAACGTGCGGCGCAAGCAGTTGCTGCAAGTAGCGCTGCTTCTGTTCCGGCGTCAGCATGTTCTTGCTCCGCAACACGCATCGCGCGGCCCGACGTGTCGCTCACGAAGACGGTCGCGGAGTCCATCGTAGGTCACGAAATTGTTGCGGGTCTCGCGATCGAAAAACTGGAGCAACAGCGCCGCTTGCGCGCTGCCAAGCGTACCGACGACCGAGCCGATCACGCCACTCGTAGCGCAAGTCGCGCTCGGCCCTGAGGGCGGAGCTTCAAAGAGACAGCGGAGACACCCTTCGTGCTCCCGCGAGCCGGTGAGCAGCGCCCAGCCTTCCCAGCCGATGACCCCCGCGTGAGCGATCGGCACCTTTCGCTGTCGACACGCATCCGCGAGGAGAAACTTACTCCCGTGATTGTCCGTACCATCTACCACCGCATCGATCCCATCGAGCGCCACGTCAATCGTGTTCGGTGTGACGCGCATCTCCACTGGCTCAACTTCGACATCGAAAGAGTCACGAAGGGTCGCGGCCGCCACCGCGACTTTCCGCCTGCCGACGTCGCGATCGCGAAAGAGAATCTGTCGATGCAGGTTGCTGGTCGAAACAATATCGTCGTCGATGAGCCGAAGCGCGACGTTTCCCGAGCGAGCAAGCGCGAGGGACGCGGGGCACCCTAGCCCGCCAAGTCCGACCACCAGAACGCGGGGCACGCTCATATGGAATAGACGTAGCGGCGACTCGGTCCACGCCGCAAACCGGCAAGGTCTCCCCGGTCGCAGAGATCGGCAAGGCTGATGGCGTTCAGCTGATCGAGAACGTTCGTGGAGAGTTCGGTCAGCACCTCATCCACCACGGCTGCACCCGGACCACGGTCATCTCCGAACGCAAGCGCGATCGGCCCCTCGAGCGCCACGACAATATCCCCCAAACGAATCTCATCCATTGGGCGCGCGAGCGTATATCCGCCCTTTGGCCCCCGCTTCGAGATAACGAGGTCGGCACGCTTGAGCGCCTGAAAGATCTGCTCCAAAAATCGGAGCGGCACGGTCTGCCGCTCGGCAATCCTCCGCACCTGAACCGCGCCGTCGCGTCCGTGGAACGCGAGATCAAAAAGAGCGAGCAAGCCGTAACGTGTCTTGTTCGAGAGTTTCACCCGCAAATCATGGTTTACGCATCGGCCTTGTCAAGAATCCCAAGCGCTCCCGCGAATTTTATTCGGAGATTTCCCAGTTCGATTGCCACAAAGACAAAGCAGGAGTCGTCATGGACGAACAGAACTTGTGCAGGAGATCGCTTTCGTGGAACCTGGTCAGTATGTACGCGTGTGAGCAATGCGGCGCTCGGTATTCGAGCGACGTGGACCAGTGTCCTGTGGACGGCGGCACGCTCTTGCAACTGGTGGACCCGATCTTGGGGCGCTCCCTCGCCGGACGTTATGTCATCGCCGAGAAAATCGGCGCCGGCGGGATGGGCACCGTTTATCGCGCGTTTCATGAGGTGCTTCAGCGCGATGTAGCGGTAAAGTTTCTCTCTCCGCAGCTTGCGCACGATCCCGCCAACCGAACGCGCTTCCTCCGAGAGGCTCGGGCGGCAAACCGGATCAATCACGAGCACATCATCGACATCACCGACTTCGGCGAAACGCCCGATGGTCTCGTCTATCTGGTGATGGAGTACCTAAACGGGATGCCGCTCTCGAAAGCGATCGACCGCGGAATTCCCATTCAAGAGGGCGCCCAGGTCGCTGCGCAGTGCGCGAGGGCGCTTGCGCGGGCACACGAGCTCGGCGTTATTCACCGGGACATCAAGCCGGACAATATCTTCCTCTTGCACGGCTACGAGAACATCTTCGTCAAGCTTCTCGATTTCGGGCTCGCGAAGATGAAGGGGGAGCTCCGCGTTACGGCAACCGGTACGGTCTTCGGAACTCCGGAGTACATCGCACCGGAGCAAGCCCGCGGGATGAACGTGACGTCGAAGGTGGACATCTATTCGCTCGGCTGCGTTGTTTACGAAATGGTTACGGGGCACCTTCCGTTCAGCGGAACGACGCCTGAACTGGTTCTTGGTCACCTTCGGGAAACGCCGAAGAATCCGAAGTACTACGTGCGTGACCTCGCCGAGCCCTTCGCGGGTTTTATCCTGCGCATGATGGAAAAGAACCCTGCTGCCCGCCCGGATGCCCACGAGGTGGCGGATGCGCTCAAGGTGTTCTCAGGTCCGGCCAGCACGATGGTTGAACCGGCGCCGCCGGAGATACGCCAGCCGGTGCCCGAATCTTTGGAGACGGAGCCTCCAGGCCAGAACGTGCCTCAGTCCCTCGGCAATACGCTGGAGCACTGGGGGCGCGAAATCGCCTCGCTCGACGAAGCCCTTACGGGGGTCGAGCTGCCCGAACCGATGGTCGAGCACCTTGGTCGGCTCATTCGCCTTCATCAGGAAGTCACTGAACTGAACGACGAGATGATCCTGGCATCAAAAGAGGCGGCGGTTGCCGAGGAGTCAGGCCGGTGCGAGCGCATGCGTCTGGGAACGGCGATCGACCAGGTCGCTTCCAAACTCGCAGACAAAAAGCGAGAGCGCGACCAAGCTATCGCGAGCCTCACGCAGGCGGCATCACGTTTGCGGGACCTTCAAGACGAGCTCCAGCGCGTGTGGGCGGAAGTGCGCGAAGCCGCACGTATCTCAAGCCCGGATCCTTCTCCGACTCAAGAGGAACTGCACACGCTTGCGGACGCGGCGATGGTCGCCAAAATCGCGATCGAATCCCAAGAGGCCATTGCGACCTCGGAATCGCGAGCGGGGGACCTGGAGATTGAAATCTCCGATCTTGATTTCCAGCTCAGCACGCTTCGCGGGCGCGTAAACGCAGCTTCCGCGGGGACGACCCACGACCTCGACTCGCTTCGAAAATCGGCCACGCGGATCCAGGCCGAGATCGACCCTCGCATGCGCCTGATCGCAGAGAGCGCGCGTGCGCTTCGGAGGTTCGCGAGCGCGGCACTCGACGAAACGATTCGCGCCTGACGCCCGCACAGAAAGGCGTAAACGCCCTAGGTGCGCGGCTCAGCGACGTCTGCGAACAGGCTTGGTCACATAGACCTTGAGGTAATCGCCTTCGGGAAACGAAAGTAGCCGAGGGTGGTCTGCGGGGGCGCCGTGATGATCGAGGATCTGCAGATGCCGCTTGGCCCGGCGCGCACCTTCCGCGAGCGACGCTTCAAAATCACTCGGCCGAATATGACTTGAGCATGAAGCCGCGACGTAAATGCCTTGCGGCGCGAGACGCTGCATGCAGGCTGCGTGAAGTTTGGAGTACGCCTCGATGGCTTTGTCCTTCGCCTTTCGATTCGGCGCAAAGCTCGGCGGATCGGAGACGATCACATCGAACTCTCGCGAGTCCTCCGCAAGGAACTTCGGAACGTCCGCAGCAATCTCTTCGTGCTCGAGCGCCGCGCCCCCGCGGTCGACTTCCGCGAGCGTGGCAGCGTTCGCTTCAAAGCTACGCTTGGCCATCTCGAGCGCCGGCTTGGCAACATCGACCGTCACCGCGAGCGTCGCTCCGCCAAGAGCAGCGGCAATTGAAAACCCGCCCGTGTAGCCGTAGAGGTTCAGCACGCGTTTGTGGCGAGAGAGGCGACGAACCGCGCGACGGGATTCGCGATGGTCGAGAAAGAGCCCGGTCTTTTGACCTTCGAAGAGGTCCGCGACCAAGCGCATCCCATACTCGCTCACTTCAACCAGGTCCGCCGGTCCCGTGCCATGCGCGACCTCGTTCCGCTTCCCGCGCGCCGCTTTCTCGAGGATGCCATCGAAGCTGGGCCCAAGCCGCTCAAGGAGCGCTCCACGAAGCCAAGAAGAAGCCGCAGCTCCCCCATCAAGACGAAGAACACCAAAGCGCTTCCCGCTCC
>JAHDCI010000145.1 GCA_020629955.1 Myxococcota bacterium
AAACGCAACAAAGCGGCAAGGGCACGCTTCATTATCAAGCGAAGCGCGTTGGTGTGTTGACTTTCCGCGCCCGAGGTTTCGATCGCTGTTTCGAGATTCGAAGGTGGCAATTTTTCTCCGCGTGATTGTCGATTTTGTCTTTTTTGTGAGATTTAAATTGCCTTTTTAGGCGTTTTCCCGGATTTTCGGCGCACTTTCCTATCTAAGTACCGCCCCTTCGGTCTCCTTTCAAAGACCCCCGCCATCGCCGCGGACGTAGCTCGGCGTCGCCGCTGGGTTACGAGAAATCCAGCAGCCGATCATCCAAGCTTCGGAAAATTCCGAGTCCGAAACCTACGCGACGGATCCTTCGCGCATTTGTTTATCGCACGTTGGTCGTCGTAGTTTCGTCGGAACTTGGATTTTCTTCGCGACCGTGACAGCCGCAAAGCGGAACGGGGTTTCGAACAGGCCTGCACCGCCAAGGCTCGATGTTCCAATCGCCACCCCTTGGACAGCGGCTTGAGATGCATGCAAGACGCTCGGAAACGGGGGCAAAACCGCCCCAGTTTCGCCCCCATGAATCGCACCACATTTCAGCATCCATGAAGGAGACGAATCGCTAGCAACCTTCCACCCCCGCCGGATTCGTTCTCTTGTCTCGACTCGCTTTGCGTATCCGCGTTAGACTCGCCAGCCTCGGAATGTTTGTCGAAACAGCCATATCTCCGGCGCGTGGGGGAGATTCGTGAATCCCGAGCGGAAAGCCTGGGCGGCAACGCTTGAAGGGCATGTTCTCCTTGGCCGATATCGAATCGATTCGCTGATCGGTGTGGGCGGAATGGGCGCGGTATTCGCCTCGACCCATATGAACCTCGGTCGCACCGTTGCGGTCAAAGTGCTGGTGCCCGAGCTCGTTGGCGATGACGCGCTCGTTGAACGCTTTTTTCAGGAGGCGAGGGCTGCGGCAAGTGTCGACAGCATCGGAGTGGTCGACGTGACCGATCTCGATGTCGACCCCGTCGCCGGGCCCTTCCTGGTTATGGAGCGCCTTCGCGGTGAGCCCCTCTCCACGGTCTTGCAACGGGGCGCGCTTACTCTCCCGGCTGCGGCGAGAATCGCGATTGAAGTGCTGGACGTGCTGACCGCAGTGCATGCGCGAGGCATCGTTCACCGCGACCTCAAACCAGCGAATGTCTTTGTCCACCTCGATGAACGCGGTGAGCAAATCGTAAAGGTCCTGGATTTCGGTATCGCGCGCATTTCGCGCGCCCGGATGACAGCGACCGGTCAGGTCTTGGGAACGCCACGGTTTATGGCGCCAGAGCAGGCGCGCGGGATGCGTAGCGACCACCGCGCCGATCTCTATGCCGTGGGGCTCATTCTCCGCTCTGCGCTTCTCGGTCGCCCACCTTTTCACGACCTCAGCTCAGGGGAGGTGATGCTCAAAGTTGCGGATGGGCTGCCACCTCTTTCCGAGGAGCTTTCGGGGCTTCCCATGGACGTCTATCGAACGGTTGACCGGGCACTGGCGGTCGACCGGGAGAAGCGGTTCAAAGGGGCGCATGAGATGGCAGAGACCCTTCGCGAGGTGGTCCCTGCCGCGCTTGAACCAATCGATTGGCTTCACGATGAGCTGCTACAGGATTTGCGGCGCGCCTCGTTGATTCCGCCGCCCACGCCTGCGGTTCCAGAGCCTCCTCAGAAGCCAGAGAAGCTGCGACAAACGGCGCCTGCGAAGCAATCCTCAAGACCTGCCCGAAAACCTGCCAATACGCCAAACGAGCCCGAGCCTGCAAAGGTCAGTAAAACGATCAGCGCGCGACCGCCGAAGCCGCGCGAGGTGGTCCCGGCGACCCGCCCGCGTCAAGACGCGAACCCTCCAGATCAGCTCGATCCTGCCTCCCTGCGCTACGCCCTCAAGAAGGTAAAGCGGCGCTATTGGATCGGTCTGGTGTTGCTTGGAATCGCTGGGCTCGCTGGCGTGCTCGTCCTCTACTTCTACTGGCTTGGTCCGATGACCAACTTCGCACCCTTCCGTTAAGCGTGTCCTGGCATTGGGGAGTACTCGCGTTCTTTCTGGCCGCATGTCCTTCAAACAACGGGCAGAACGTGAAGATCGCGGCCGCTTCTTCGTTATCCGATGTGATACCTGCTTTTCAGGAGACCTTCGATTCTCCTACCAACGCTGGTTTTGCAGGCAGCCAAGTGCTCCGATCTCAAATCGAATCAGGTGCGGATATTGATATCTTCCTAAGCGCAAATATTGGTGAAATTAGAACATTATCGGATCGAGGAATTCTCGAACCTCCCGAACTGATCGCTCGAAACGAACTTGTCCTCGCGGTTCCTGAACGCTCCCAGCTGCGCCATTTCCGAGAACTTGATTCAATATCACGATTGATAATCGGAACTCGGAGTTCGCCGATTGGTGCCTACACCGAATCGATCCTCAATCGTGCGCAAATGGACTACGGGTCCTCCTGGCGTGCTCTTGTTGATCGCTCCGTCGTTTCGCGTGAGAGCAACGTTCGGCGTATCCGCGCGAAGCTTGAGCTCGGCGAGGCAGACGCAGCGATTCTTTATCGTAGCGATGTTCGCGGCTCTTCTCTTCGCGCGATTTCGATCCCGGAGTCGATCGGGGAGGTCGCCGAAATTTTTGTCGCCGTCCGGCCCAACCCTTCGCAGGATGTGCTCAAGATTCTTTCGGAGCTCCGGCAGGGGCATGCGACGTGGACGCGATTCGGTTTTCAACCAGTCTCGACTGCACGCTGACCGCGCTGTCGGCCGAAAAGACACCAGGGTCCAAATGGGCGAAATGGACGGACGCCATACCCGTGATAGAGCGTTGCTATGAGCAAAGAGAACGAGGCAATCGACTACGGGCCGCTGACGATGTTGATCGGTTCGTGGGCGGGTGATCGCGGTCACGATATCTCGCCCGAGCCCGAGGGAACGGAAGAAAATCCCTACTACGAGACCCTTGTATTCACCCCTCAGGGCGATGTCGACAACGCCGAAGAGCAGCGACTTATTGTGCTCTCGTACGAACAAATCGTTCGGCGGAAATCGAACGATAAGGTGTTCCACCATCAGGTCGGTCATTGGATGTGGGACCCAGCAACCAACGAGATTATGCAGTCCCTTTCGATACCGCGCGGCGTCTGCTGCCTCGCCGGTGGGGTCGCAGCGAAGGATTTCGCCGAAGCGAGCGCGGTGACGCTCGAGGTGACCTCAACACTCGGGGACAAACGTTATGGCGTCGTCGAATCGCCCTTTATGGCGGCAAAGGCATCCACGCTCGCCTATACCCACCGCGCCACCGTCTCCGAAGACCGATTGCGCTATCGACAGGTAACCACCCTCTCCATCTACGGTCGCACGTTCGAGCACAGCGATACGAGCCTCCTTCTTCGCCAAACCTCGGATTGAGGGGCGCGTTTTCATTGTTTTGTTGAGAAGGTTCGAAAACGTGACTCAGAAGCGATGACGCGCGGCGCCTCGGTCGCTCTGCTCGGTATTCCGATCCTCGCTTTGGTTGGAATACCCCTGATGGGGCTATTCGTAAGCTCGTCTCCAAATGAACTCAGCGACGCTTTTCGAAACCCAGCGCTCTTCCCATCGATTTGGTTGAGTCTCTGGACCTCCACGCTTAGCGCATTGCTTTTGGTGTTCAGCGGCACCCCGCTTGCCTATTGGCTCGCTCGCTCCCCATCGCGGCTTGCTTGGGTCGTTGAGCGTGTCGTTCAGATCCCGATTTTGCTTCCACCCGCGGTGATCGGTGTCGCGCTGCTTATCGCGTTCGGAAGAAGCGGTCCTCTCGGAGGCTTGGGCCTGCCGTTTTCGTCAAGCGCGGTGATCGTTGCGCAGAGCGTTGTCGCGGCTCCATTCTACATTCTCGGGGCAAAAGCAGCATTTACCAAGGTTGAACCCGATCTTCTCTACGTTGCCCAAAGCCTCGGTGCTTCTCCTCAAAAAGCGTTTCGCCGTATTGGTCTTCCGATAGCGGTACCTGGTTTGATACTCGCACTCACGCTCGCTTGGTCACGCGCCCTTGGTGAGTTTGGAGCAACCCTCCTTTTCGCAGGGAACCTTAGCGGCCGCACACAAACCATGCCGCTTGCGATTCTAAGCGCATTCGAAAGCGATCTCGATCTCGCGATCGCGCTCTCTTTGATTTTCGTCTGTCTCGCGCTCGCCTTCTTGGTCGGGATACGAAGGATCGCAGAATGATCGGTCGAGATAAAGAGCTTCGATCCTGGCAGCTTCATGTGCAGGCTCGGTTTTCTCGAGGTTTTACTCTCGATCTCTCGATCGAGAGTGATACTCGTCCGCTCGTTCTAATCGGTCCAAATGGGAGTGGAAAGTCGACCACGCTGCGCCTTCTCGCATCCGCGCTCAACACTTCATCGATCGAGATGCAAAATGTGAAGGTCTGCTTTCAGTTCGATCAAGAAGTGCTCGAACTCAAGGATGTCCGGCCGCATGCGCGCGGCATCGCATGGCTCCCTCAAAACGCATCTGTTTTCCCCCACCTCAGTGTGCTCGAAAACCTGCGCTTTGGGCACGATGTGCAACATCAGACGATCGAACAGAAGGTTCTCGAAGAGAAACTCGAAGAGCTAGGCCTTCATGCGGATCAACAGGGGAGAGAGCTTTCCGGCGGAGAGGCGCGAAAGCTCGCGCTCGCGAGGGCGCTCATCACACCTCATCACTTGCTTCTTCTCGACGAGCCGCTTGCCAATCTTGATCCGATCGCTCGTCAGGAATTATCGAAAATGATTCGACACGCACCAAGCGCCGTGGTTCTCGCAACACACGATATCCGGCTGGTCGAATCGCTGGAGATGCCTCGCGTAGTTGCACTTCACCGAGGGGCTCCTTTCTTCGATGGTTCGCTCTCTGAACTACGCGCAGCGAGCATTGCTCGTTCGCGGTCCGATGCGATGATTCAAGCGGAGCATCAGCGCTTCTTGCGGGCGTTTGTCGCATGATGATCTTGGGTCCCATCGAGCCCCTCGCCCCGAATGGGTGACAAACTCGCATTTTCCAGTATCCTTTGCGCTCGATGAGAGCTTCATTCTCAACTTCCTACATCTTCATTCTCGCGATTCTTTCGCTCTCCGGCAGCGTTTCTGCGCAAGAGCAAGAAGGTGTTGCCGCGGAAGCTCAACCGATCGCGGCCCGTGCCGCGACCACCATCGCGCCTGAACCAACACTTCAGGAGGATGCGAACGCGCCCGCAGTTGGAGGCCACGATACGCCGGAGCCCGAACCTGCCCCAGCGCATGATTCCGATGGCCCGACATGGGAGCGCTCACGCAGTCGTTCGATGGGCACGACCAACGGCGGCCGGCTTCAGAATGGCGTTTTGCTTGAGTCGTCGGAGACAGTTCGTGCGCGCGTCGGCCAATACGGCACGCAGGAGATGGTGAGCTTGCTTCAGTGGGCCTCCCGCGAAGTGGCGAGTCAGCATGAAGGCGCGGTGTTGATGGTCCGCGACGTTTCCCGAGAGGGCGGTGGTCGTTACCGACCTCATCGGTCGCATCAGGTCGGGCGCGATGCAGACGTCGGCTTCTATATGCGTGACGCCACCAGCACAGAGCCGATCGTCGTCGATCGTTTCGTGCGGATGAACGACGCCGGCAAGGGAGAGAATCGACGTGGCCAGCGCTTCATCTTTGACGTTCCGCGCAACTGGGCGTTGATCGAATCCCTGCTCCGCCAAGACCGCGTGCCCGTGCAATACATCATGGTCATCCGTCCGCTGATGCAGAGCCTGCGCGCGTATGGCGAATCCCACGGCGCAAGTCCCGAGCTTCTCGAGCGCTTCGATGCGATTGTCGGACCACGCACCACTGGACGTGGACGATTTGCGCGCCGCGGAACGCATGACTCGCACTTTCACGTGCGGATCTTCTGTGCGACGGATGACCGACCGCGCTGCAACGATGCACAGCCGTTTTATCCATGGCTGGACCGCCCTTCCGATGGACAGCTCGAGCGGCAGCGAGACCGCGAGCGTCGGGAACGTCTGCGGCAAGTACGAGCGCGCCGCGATGCTCGCCGAGCCGCGGCTCGTGCGCGTCGCGACGAGCGTCAAGCCGCGGCTCGCGCTCGTCGAAACGCTCGGCGAGAAGTCGCGCGAGAGCGTGCGCGAGAGCGTGCGGCAGCCGCCCGAGCTGCTCGGATTGCCCGTCGAGACCGCGCTCGCGCCCGTCAACGTCGTGAAGCGGAACGACGCCGCGTTGCTGCGCGTCGAGCCCGTCGAAGAAACCGTCGGCCGCAGCGATAATCCGGCTTTTCCGTTGAGCCGCCCACAGAGAAACGGGGTAGGCTCAGGCGATGAGTGATTCCACTCTTGAAGCTGAGATCGCGGCGCTGAAGAAAGCGGGCCGCTTTGAAGAAGCGGCGGAACGTCTCCTTTCCATCGAGAAGCCACGTGCGGCTGCGGAGCTTTTTGCCGCGGTGTGGAACTTCGAGCGTGCGATTTCCATTGCGACCGAGCACTCCGAATTTGGACTCGCGTACACCTATGCACTCGAAGATGATCGCCAGCGGGCCAACATACCTGGGCTGTTGAAGGAGCTATTCTCACGGCCTTCACAAGCTCGTGAAGCGATCGCGGTTGCGATTCGAAAGGGACGCGAGGATCACGCTGGCGAGCTCTATGAAGCGCTTGGCGAGGTGGACGAAGCTGCCCGCTTCTTTGAAGCCGCTTCTGAATTTTCGCGGGCGGCAGCGATCTTCGAGGAGCAGGGCGAATATCGAAAAGCGGGTGTTCTTTACGAACGTGCGCTGAATGAGAACCCGAATGACAGCGCGGCAGCGCTTCGTCTAGCACGTATCTTGGCTGCCTTCTCTCGCTACGACGCGGCAGCGCGCGCGTTGCAAAGCGCGATGTCCGGCGAGGCGGAGCGCGAAGAGGCGGGCTTTCTCCTTGTTGCGTGTTTCGATGCGATGGGACACGCGCACGCTGCGGGAGAAGTGCTCGACCGATTGCGCGCTTCGGATCCGACTCTGCCAACGTTGGTCGGCGAGGCGCTCGAGGCCCGTTTCGGTGCGCGCGAAGGGTCGCGTGTTCTCGCGGCTCAAGCCGAAGGCGAGGAGCTTCTTGGGGGACGTTATGTTCTGAAGGAGACCCTGGGCGAAGGTGCGAATGGCAAGGTCGTTCGCGCGCTCGATCGTTTCTACGATCGCGAAGTCGCGATTAAGATCTTGAAGATTACGCAGAGCGGCGCGCAGGGCCGCGATGCGTATTCCCGGTTTGCGAAAGAAGCCCGGATCGCGGCAGGAATCGATCATCCGCACGTCGTCGATATGATCGAGTTCAATGCGGATGGTCCGTATTTGGTGATGGAACTGATGGAAGGCGGAACCCTGGACGCGATGCTCCATCAAAGGATTCGGCTTTCCAGCGCACGCCAAATCGCCCGAGGCATTTTGTCCGGACTTGAGGCGGTGCATCGACGCGGCGTGATTCACCGAGACATCAAACCGGCGAATGTCTTCTTTGGAGCGACGGGAGATGTGAAGATCGGCGACTTCGGCGTCGCTCACCTACAAGACCTTGGGAAGACTCTTACGGGAGCGATGCTCGGAACGCTCGCCTATATGGCACCGGAGCAGATCACGGGCTCGGAAGCGCCCAGCGCCGCGACGGATCTCTATGCGTTCGGTTGTGTGCTCTATCAGGTCCTCACCGGGCAGCTCCCATACCCCGGTCCCGACTTCATGAGTCAACATCTATCGGAGTCGATTCCGAAGGTTTCCTCCATTCGACCGGAACTCGAGCGCTTTGATGCGCTCATCGCGTCACTCTTGCAGAAAGCGCCGGAGGCGCGTCCGAAGAGCCCCACGGAAGTTCTCGAAAAGATCGCAGAGCTCGATTGGACAGATCCCGACCACGACGCCCTTCAGGAGCTTATTGAGGACGTGGAAGGGATCGAATCTTCGCAGCGAATTTCTTCGATTCCGCCCCCGGCGCCGACCGACGATCGCTACGTGCCCCTCGATGCGCCGGCGCCTTTCGGTTGGTCGCTTGCGCGAGATACGCGCCTTGAGCGAAACGTATTTCTCGTACCGATGGACGCGCGTCTTCGCCAGCGATATCAGGTGCTCGCTCAGATTGTTCATCCGCATGTGCAGGCGGTTTTTGACCTCGACGATGTCCGAGAACTCGCGATCCTCGAGGCCCCGACCGGAGGCCCGATCTCTTCACGTGATCGCGGACGCTTTGAAGTCGCCGAACAGCTTCAGCGTGCCCTCGAGGAATTTTCCGAGCGCGGTTTTGTACACGGTGAGATCGGCATCGAGAACCTATGGACGGGGGATGGGAGAGCGGTACTGCTGCTCCCATCGAACGCCTCCGCTGAACCTGACCTTGAAAAGGATCGCGTGGCGTTGATCGACGCGCTGCGTTCTGTTGGCTTTCGCTGATCGACCTTGGGGACCTTCCCCGCAAGTTTGCAAACGACCTGACGTTGGGCGCTTCGGTGAGAGCCGCATTGCTCTCGCCTGCGCCTGTGAATTCCGCCGAGCCGCTTCGGTGGTTTTGGAGTGACCTGTTATCCTTCGGCCGTGAGTTTGGAGAGAGAGAAGGCAGCGAAGATTCGGGAAGCCATTCTTTCGCTCCGTGCCGTCTCCGGACTGAACCAGACCTCGGCCTCTTATAATCGCGAGCGTATTCAGGAAGCGATCGAGTTGATCGACGAGGCAGGCATCTCCGGCGTAGACGGCCCACCGAAGGCCTCTTTGATTCGACCCGCGCGGCTTCTGGAGAAAATCTACGCGGGCAAACTCGCGACCGATCTCAGCCAGCGATATGAAGTGCTTCGCGAGCAGAGCGACTCCGATCTGGATGCGCTGCATCCTCCGCGCATCCTCGATGCCGAGTGGCTCTACCGCGTTTGGCGCTCCCCCATCACGCGCGTTCTTCTCGCGGCCTGGATCGCGTACTGGGTGTATCGAATCGCGACGCGGAACTGAGGACTCAAAACCCGGCGACAACGCATCGGCCGTCGCAGCACCGTGGAGCCGCCATCTCGCACTCCGCGGCGTCCTCTTGACGGCACGCATTTCCACGGCGCTGAAGCTCGGCGACGTTGACGATCACGCCACAGTTCGATCCGTCGTGGCAGATCGCGCAGTCGGAATCGAAGTCGCAGAGGAAGCGCGATGGAGGCTCGGTCATCGTGCATGCGCGATCGTGATCGGGCGCGTTCTCATTACGGCGATCAAAATCCGGATCGTTTGGGACGAGGCCATCGCCTCGCTCTAGGGCGGTCTCATCCGGTCTTTCCGGCGCCGCTCCTGCATTTGCCTCGACCGTCGGTTCGACCTGGATGGCTGCAGGAGTAACCGGGCTCTCGCTTCGGGTTGCCTCCTCTGCTCCGCACGCCGTCAGCATCAGGAGCGAGAGGAACGTTCCCGCCCTTTTCATTGGCGCCGGCGCCGGAAGAAGAGCGCAAGCATACCAAGAGGCAAGAGCGCCCCAAGCCATGAAGCTCCGGCATTCGAAGCGGAGCAGCTCGCGCAGCCGCCACTCTGGGGCTCCACGGGACGAGGCTGATGCGAAGGCTGAACTTGGGGTCCGCTGCCTTCGTTCGTCTCGACGGCTGCTCCCCCACCGGAGGAACTTCCCTCGCTGACTTCAAGGTCACCGATATACTGATGGTCTTCTTCGACGACCGCGGCCGCAAGGTTCATCGGCTGCGGCGCGCCCGTTGCGCGCAAGGGGCTTGGTGCCGACCGCGGCTGCGGGCTAGGAGCAAAACGTGGCTGTCCTGGTGGTCCGCCCCATCGGCCGCGCTCTGGGTTTTCGCAGGTGATCTCGCCCTCCCACGGATTGAGCATGATGTAACGGCCCTGGAAGTTGTTCGCGCCCTGAATTGGTTGCGCGGCTTGTTCCTGAACCTTGCCTTCGCGGTCGGGCGTCCCTCGGCCACCGACGACCGAATCGGCGGGGCGGAAGACCAGGTCTTCACCAAGGGTCTGCTCGTCGTAGCGGAAGTGAAGGCGCGTAAGCGTCCACGGGGAGCCGCCGCCAAAGAAGCGACCGGCGTTCGGCTGGTCATTCTGGCCGACGACATCCATTCCGAAGGTCATGAGCTCCTGAGGGGAGAGCGGCTGCGTGGGGCAAGGATCGCAGTTGGTCGCCATCCACGAGTACTCGGTGACGACGGCGCCAGGGTGATCCGCGGCGACGCGGTCGAAGAGGGAGCGGTAAAAGCCTGCGAAGTTATCGCGCACCGACTGGTCGACCATGAGGTTCGTCGGGATAAAGACGTTATCGTAGTTCGCCACCTCGTAGCGTTGGTTCTCCGCAAGAATGTGCACGATGAGATCTTGCTGACCGCGGCTGTTCAGAAGACCGAGCCGCACCGGAAGCGAAAAGCTCGGCGTATCGTAGTGAACCCGAAGTGGCGAAAGCACGGCGCGACCATTTTCAAAGTTGGCCCTCTCCGGATCGACCTTCGCAACAAAGAACTTCGTGCCTTGCTGTACGTAGGGGCGCAGCGTCTCGCTCGCCCCCTCGGGAATGTTGTAGTTCTCCTGATGGAGCCACGTCTCAAGCCCGCCGGAATCTTCCGCGGAGAGGATTACGATATCGTATTCAGCCACAGCGAACTGCGCTTCGACGGTCACGCCGAGGTTTCCATCCGGTGCCGCCATGGGCGGAGGTGGTCCGCCACTTCCGGCACGGGCCATCATCGCCATCTCCGGGACCATATCCGGCTCACACGGATCGCGCTCCCAGTATTCGACAAGGCGCGGCGCCGCGAGGCTGTCGATTCGGGAGAAGACTTCTTGCGGAAGCGTACGAACGTTTTCCTCCTCAAGCACTTCCGGGACCGGAACCACCAACGCGAAGTCTTCTGCGGGCCCGGAGTAGTCGTTTTGAATCGAGAGGACCGTGGTATTTCCGCGCCGCATCATGACGACCATCGTTGCGTCGTTATAAAGAGACGCATCCGCGCCCCCGACGTAGAAGCCGCAGAACGCCGTTGCGATCGGCGGGAGCCCAAATACGGCGAGGCTGAGGGCGAGCAAGAGAGTAGCGAGCGCGTTGCGTTTCATGCCGCAACGGTAAGCCAGATCTATGGCGCCCGTTCTGAAAAAACTACTTCTTCGACGTCGCGTCGCCGAGCTCGTCCATCAAGTCCACAAACTTCATGGCTTTTTCGATCGCGGCGCGCGTCTCGTGCCGGTCGAGCTTCGGGACAATATCCGCAACTTCGCGAAGGTAGTGAGCGAGCGAGGACTGAATCCCCTCTTGGATATCTTGTCCGCTCTCTTCCGCGTAACGAACGGCCATCGATGGCTCGGTTGTCACCTTGCGCTGTCCTGGCTTGCTAGTGCCGCGCGCGATCGTCCACTTCGGATCCACTTCCGCGCCCGAGGCCTTGGAGATGATCTCTCCGCAAATGCGGTCGTAGTTCACTCGAATCTGCGTCGGGATGTTGTGCATGCCCAGCGATCGATCGATCTCCGTTTTTGCGAGCAGAAGTGAATGGAGGTCGGGACTGTCGAAGGTCGAGTTGCCATTCTTTAGGTGATCTTCGGCGAGCTGATGAACTTCTCGATAGAGATTCACCTCGCTGAGGACGCCCTCGATCTGCGGTCGAAAGCCGTGCTGAATCGCTGCGGTCAGCGCAGCAAGCACACACGCGATGAGACCGTCGCGCGCTTCGCTTAGCTCGAGCTCCTCTTGCTCGAGTTTTTCAAGGACCATTTTTTGGTAGGTCGCGCAGGCGCTATCCCAGCTTCGTCCGAGAGTCATGAGGCCAGTTCACCATATCTCGAAATGTGCCCTGCTGGTGAGAGTTTTGCTCGGTCTGCAGCCGGCTCCATCATGCTCCAACACTCTCATTTTCACGTTCTCTCCTCAAGCGGCAAGCCACGTTTCTATAGATAATTCAAGTGCTTATATGCCTATGTCGGTCGCTTTTGACGAAAAAGGAGACGTTCTTGTCAACGTTGGCGGGTCGCTGATACGGACGGGCAGAGATCGAACCATTTAAGTGAGAGCCCTACGAGAAGGAAGAATCTCGCGCGAGACCATCGTGCGCTAAGGCGATGAACCAACAGGTCGGCAAAGTTCGCCTTGGCCTTTTACTCGGGGGGATCTACCTCGCGCTCTCCCTGCTCTCCACGATCATGCAAGTCGTTGGCTCCGCAATGCACATGCCGGTCTTGACGACGATCGCGCTCGGAATCGGTCTGCTCGCTTCTCCTCTCGCGCTGGCCTCGGGCATCCTGATGTTCTTCGCGCGACCCGAGACAAGCGCGAAGCTTCCCTTGGTCTTCGCCGCACTCGCCGGTCTGTTTATCCTCGCAGTCCGTTGATTGATTCCGAATCCCGCTTCATGGGAACCAATCAACGGACTGCTGGGCGCAAACGGCCTGGTCGCGCTTGCGTCCCTCTCCGAGGGAAGGGACGCCGAAATGATGAGCCTCTTCATTGGCTTGCTCGCCGGTCTCGCGGGGTTTGTCTATCGAGTGCGGGGTGGTGAAAAAGGGCCGATTGTGATTCGTTGGATTTTGGCGTGCGCAGATGCG
>JAHDCI010000146.1 GCA_020629955.1 Myxococcota bacterium
CGGAGCACGGAGCCAAAGGCGGCGAGACCTGCCCACCGCCTTAAGGATAACCTCCGCGCTCCGTCTGCCATGCGTGGCTCAGCTAGCTTCCGGGCGAAGGAGCGGGAAGAGCAGCACGTCGCGAATCGACGCTTGACCCGTCAGCAGCATCACCAGGCGATCGACGCCCATGCCGAATCCTGCCGCAGGCGGCATGCCGTGCATCAGCGCGTTGATGTAGTCCGAGTCGAACTCCATCGCTTCTTCATCGCCACGTGCCTTCGCTTCGAGCTGCGCGCGGAAACGATCTGCCTGATCGTCAGGGTCGTTGAGCTCCGAGAACGCGTTCGCGATCTCGCGACCGTCAATGAAAAGCTCAAAGCGATCGACAAAGCGCGGGTCCTCGTCGTTCTTGCGCGCGAGCGGGCTGACCTCGAACGGATACTCCGTGACAAATACTGGAAGCGAAGCGGAATCGTCCTCCGTGCGATAGAGCTTCGTCAATCTTGGCTCACCCAGGATCTCGTAGAGCGCGAAGATGAGATGTCCGAGCGTCGGCGCATCAAGGAGCTTCTGCTCGGGCGGCGGCAAGGTTGGGCGCAGTGAATCAGCGAACGCACGTGCTTTCGCTTCGTCGTCGAGGTCTGCGAGGCTGAGCGCATGTCCCGCGTCCTTCGCAGCGTCGAGGATAACTTGGCGCATCGGCACACGTGCGAACGCAGTCTCGAGGGAGAACGTGCGCTCCTCGGTGAGCTCCGGGAATCGCTTGCGAACGGCCGTGTCGAGCTCGCGCAACAGTTCCTCGGTCAAATCCATGATCTCTTCGTACGTGGCGTAGGCCATGTAGAACTCGATCATCGAAAACTCGGGATTGTGGCGCGTACTCACGCCTTCGTTGCGGAAGCAGCGCGCAATCTCGTAGACCCGGTCAAAGCCGCCAACGAGCAGACGTTTCAGATAGAGCTCCGGCGCCACGCGAAGATAAAGCGGGAGGTCGAGCGTGTTGTGATGCGTGTTAAACGGGCGTGCAGTCGCCCCGCCGCGCACCGAGTGCAGCGTCGGCGTTTCCACTTCCATGAAGTCCATGCGATCGAAGAACGCACGAAGCGCTGAAACGATTGCAGTCCGGGCGCGGAAAACCTTCGCGACATCCGGATTGCTGAAGAGGTCGACGTAACGCTCGCGGTAGCGCTTCTCGACGTCCTTCAGGCCGTGCCACTTCGCCGGCGGAGGCGCGATGCTCTTTCCAACGTGACCATAGGTGCGCGCGGAGATCGCGGCGGCGCCGGTGCGCGTCTTGATCGCGGGACCCGTCACAAAGACATGGTCTGAGAGATCCATCGCCTTGAGCTGAGCCTGCTCTTCTTCGGTGAGCTTATCCTTCCGGACGAGCGCCTGCGCGTCGCCGAAAGGCGTACGAATCACGAGGAAGGGGCCACGCTTCGCGACCACGCGTCCGAAGAGCGGGATGCTCTCTTCGTCCCCGCCAAGATCGCTCTCTTCGGGCAGGACCTGAACCTCTTCGGGGTCGCCGCACGCGAGCTCAACGAACGCACGACGCGCGTCGCTCATCGCCTCGGTCGGACGGAACTGGTTGGGGAAGCCGAGCGTGCCGGCTTCCTTTAGTGCACCAATTTTATTGCGCCGCGTCTCTTGCAGCTCTTCTTCACTCGCCACGGTATCCTCCGCTTCGGGGCGTTCGTCGGTCCCGAGCCTTCGCCGGGACACGAGGTTTAGTTGTTGGCTTCTTTTTCCTTCCGCTTGTCCGCGGAGAGGAGCAGGTAGCTCTCGATGAGCTCGTCAAGGTCGCCATCGAGCACGGCTTCGGCATTGCCAATCTTCGCGCCGGTGCGTTCGTCTTTGACCATCTTATAAGGCTGAAGCGTGTAGGTTCGCGCTTGGCTTCCAAAGCCGATCTCGCTCTGGTCGCCAATGAACGCCTCCTGAAACGCTTCTTCGCGTTCGCGTCGCGCTTTCTCAAAGAGGAAGCCGCGCACCATTTTAAGCGCCTGCGCTTTGTTCTGGTGCTGGCTGCGCTCGTTATCGCAGCGGACGGTGTAGCCCGTCGGGATGTGCACGATGCGCACCGCGGATTCCGTGCGGTTAACGTGCTGTCCGCCTGCGCCGCCGGAGCGCATCACCGAGATATCAAGTTCATCGTCTTTGATCTCGATCTCGATATTATCGTCAAGGTCCGGAACAACGCTGACGCCCGCAAAACTGGTCTCGCGACGGCCGGAGAACTTCGAGACGCGAATCAGGCGATGCACGCCGTTTTCGGCGCGAAGGAAACCGTAGGCGTTCGGTCCTTTGACCAAGAAGCGAGCGCTCGTGATTCCGCACACTGCGCCGGGCTGGCTCTCGATCATCTCGGTTTTGAAGCCCTTTGCCTCGGACCAACGAAGGTACATTCGCACGAGAATCTCGGCCCAGTCTTCCGCATCCGTTCCGCCCGCGCCGGAGTTGATAGCCACAAGTGCGTCGTGGTCATCGTCCGGACTCAGCATCCGCTCGAGCTCAAGCTCTCGAACGCCTGCCTCAAGCTGCGGAAGTTGCTCGAAGAGCTCAAGGAGCTCTTCTTCCTCGCCCTCTGCAAGTTCGATGAGCTCGAGCATGCCTTCGATATCGCTTTGGAGACGCGTGAACTTTAGTACGGTCGCTTCCGCCTTACCGCGGGTACGCATGATCTCTTCTGCGCGTTCGCGATCGTCCCAAAATCCCTGTGCGAGGGAGAGGTTCGTCAGGCGGTCTACTTCGTGTTGGAGCCCAGGAACGTCAAAGGTACCTCCCCAGCGCCTCGAGGCGCTGCGCGAGGTCTGCGAGTAGGTCTCGCGCTTCGCCGACTGTGGTGGTCATCCTGGCGAGGTAGTCCTGTGCACTGAGGCTGTCAATGCGAGTCGACCGTCGTCCGAGGAATCGACAAATCGCGGATCGACTTTGAGAGACGCTCGCTCATTCGCTTTCAGCTACGGAGTGACCAGGCTGGTCGGCGCGCGAGCGAAAGTGTCCCCGCAAAAAGAACACCGGCAGCATCGCGAAGAGACTCGGAACGTTGGCGAACAGTATGTTGAAGTAGGCGCCGTGAAGGGCGCTCATTGACGAATCCAGAAGGAACCAAAAAAGGAAACTCACTACAACAGCCTGATAGGCCCATCGCTCACGGGTGGGGAAAGCGTGCTTCGCGATGAAAAACTGCAGCAGGAAGTAGCCGGCGGCGGTCGCCCCAAATGGAGCGAGGATAAACTCTTTCGCCCGGGCGACGTCGGAAGAGAGCGTCGGTGCGTTATAGAAAGCGCGCGCGAACGCGGAGTCCCAAACCCCAAACGGATCAAAGGAGCCAGTCACCGCCCAGAATGCTCCAAGCGCCGCGAATAAGAGGCTGATCGCTTGCAAGTACCTGGTCCAGAAAAGAAGCGTCATCCTATGCCTGATTTGTTGCGGTAGCTCGATGCGCGTGTCGGCTCAGCCCTTCAGGTCAAACTCGCCATCCTTGAGCTTGGTCCAATACTCGTCGAACGCCCTCTTCACCTTGCCGCTGAGGAAGAGCATTCCGAGGATATTCGGGAAGGCCATGCCGAGCACCATGAGGTCGCTGAACGTGATGACGTTGCCAAGATTGATCAGAACGCCAAGCATGGCGAAGGCGAGGAAGATGCCCTTGTAAACAATGGAACTTCCAGTGCCGAAAAGGAACGTCCAGCAGCGTTCGCCGTAGTAGCTCCACGAGATCATCGTCGAGAAAGCGAACATAAACACCGCGAAGCTGAGGATGTATTTAAAGCCTGGAATGACGCTGTCAAAAGCGTTTGAGGTCATCTCAACACCCGCGTCGCCGCTCTGGTATGCGCCGGTGATCACGACCACGATACCCGTCATCGTGCAGACGAGGATGGTGTCGATGAACGGTTCGAGGAGCGCGACGATGCCTTCCCGAACAGGCTCGTCGGTCGACGCTGCCGAGTGGGCGATCGATGCCGAGCCGACGCCGGCTTCGTTCGAGAACGCGGCACGCTGAAAGCCGACCATCAGAACGCCGATCGCGCCACCGCCGAGAGCCTTGGGCGAAAACGCCTCGGCGACGATCTTCCCAAGCGCCATGCCGACCGAATCGAGGTGCGCGAAAATCACGATGAAGCCGCCCAGAATGTAGACGCCGCACATGATGGGGACGATGTAGCCGGCGACCTGTCCGATGCGCTTAATGCCGCCCAAGATCACGGCCGCGACCAGTGCGACGAGGATAAGCCCGTAAACCACCTTGCCGGTCGTTCCTTCGAGGAAGGGCATCACCCCGCTCACCTGCGCGTAGCTTTGGTTCGCTTGGAACATATTACCGCCGCCGAAGCTTCCGCCGATGCACATGATCGCAAACGCGATGGAGAGGAACTTGCCAAGCGTTGGCCAGCCCATTTCCTCAAGACCCGCGCGAAGGTAGCGCATCGGTCCACCGGAAACATTTCCGTTGGTATCGACGGTTCGGTAAAGCTGGCCGAGCGTGCACTCACTGAACTTCGAGCTCATGCCGAAGAAGGCCGCGATGATCATCCAAAAGACGGCGCCAGGGCCTCCCGCGCCGACCGCAACGGCCACGCCTGCGATATTTCCCAGTCCGACCGTCGCCGAGAGTGCGGATGCGAGCGCTTGAAAGTGAGAGACCTCGCCTTCGTCTTCTTCGTGGTCGTAGTCGCCTTTTGTAACGCGGATCGCGTGTCCGAAGGCGCGCAGGTTCGGAAACGCGTAGCGCAGGGTGAAGAAGAACGCACCGAAGACGAGCCACACGACGATGAGAGGAAGCTTCAGTTGGGTAGTCGCCGAGATGAGCGTCCCGATGTCGGCTCGCTCCACGGTGAGGACCTCGAGCGCGGCATCGAGGTTCTCGTATCCGGATTCCGGGCGAGCGTTCACGAGCGCGACGGCGACGGAGGGTCCAACGATGGGTGACAGGCCATCTTCGTTGGAGCTGTTCAGCGTAGCGAGCGCAACCGTCCGATCCGCTTCCGTGACATTCGGGCCGTTCCAATCCACGGAAGGAGCCCCTTCACGGCAGCGACTCTGCGCCTGCGTGGGGGTTTCATCCTCCGCCGTGGAGCAATCCATCGGGTTATCCCACACGGCGAGGTCGAAGAAGAACACCCCGGCGATCGGGGCCACGACCAAACCAACGGCCTCATCCAGCGTTTCGTCCCATGAACGGGGAGCGGGCTCGGCGCTGTCTTGGGCGAAAGCGGGAACCTGGGCAAAAACAGCGAGGCAGAGGCAAAAAAGCGAAAAAAATCGGCGGCGCATGGGATCTTCGACGGGAAGTTGGGAATGCCGAGGAGGTCGTGCGATGGGCGCGTAACGGCGGAAAACCTAGTCATCGCACCCGACTCCCCTCAGGTCGCGCGACCTTTACACACCTTCTCTACCGATTCCAGTACGCACAACGGCGCGCTTGAAATCGAACCATCGAGTCCGTTTGACAGGTTTTTGACCGTCCGTGGGGAGTGAGGGTCCCCCCACGAGGATCGCATCAACGATTGACACTCGGGCGGCACAACGCTAGACGTCGGAGGAATCCTGCGGAGTTCGACGCCCGAGCTGCGCTTTTCTCACGACGGAGCGCGTCCAAAGCCCATGTTCGCCATCTACCTCCCGGTCTTGCTGCTCATCATTGTAGCGACCCTCGTTGCGGTAGGAATGTTCACCGGTACTTCAGTTGCCGGCCCGAAGAACCCTACTCCTGAAAAGATGCTCCCGTATGAATCGGGATCCAACACCACCGGTGCGTCGCACCTCCGGCAGAGCGTAAAGTTCTATCTGACTGCGATTCTCTTTGTCGTTTTCGACATTGAAGCGGTGTTCCTCTATCCGTGGTCGAGCCTATTCCGCGATCTCGGATGGTTCGGCTTTGTTGAGATGCTGGCCTTCTTGGTCATTCTCGGCACGACGCTACTTTACGCGTGGAAGAAGGGAGCTCTCGAATGGGAGACCTGAGACAAGCGGTCATCGGACCGGACGTCGAGCATGGCGTCTTTACCAGCAAGTTTGAGTCGCTTCTCGCGTGGGCGCGGAAGTACTCTCTTTTCCAATACCCTTTCGCGACGGCTTGCTGCGGCATTGAGCTCATGGCGACCGCGGGTCCGCACTACGATATCGCGCGTTTTGGCGCCGAGGCGCCGCGCTTTAGCCCGCGTCAGTCGGATGTGCTCTGGGTTGTCGGCACGATCAGCCAGCGTCAGGGCCCGGCTCTAAAGCGTATTTACGAGCAGATGGCCGAGCCGAAGTGGGTTATTTCCTTCGGCACTTGCGCCTCCTGTGGCGGCTTTTACGACAACTACACGACGATCCCGGGCATCGATAAAATCATCCCGGTTGACGTCTACATCCCGGGCTGCCCCCCGCGTCCGGAAGCCGCGCTCGACGCACTGATGCTGCTCATGGAGAAGATTCAGAACAACGACCGCTCCCCGAGCGTGGTGAAGCCGCGTGAAGTGGTGCACCAGCTCCGCGCGAAGGCGCCGAAGGAACGACGATGAGCGCCAAAGTTGTCTCCAAGCTGAAGTCCCAGTTCGGCGATCGCATCCTCGACACCACGAACTTCCGTGGCGACGAAACAGTGACCGTTGCGCTTAAGGACTGGGTTGAAGTTGCGACCTTCCTGAAAGAGGACGACGCGTGCGATATGAGCATGTTCGTGGATCTCACGGCGGTCGACTGGCCGGAGCGCGAAACCGAGGGCGAACCTCGATTCGACCTCATGCTCTTTCTTCGCTCCTACACGAAGAAGCACCGCATCGCTGTCCGTACCAAGGTGAAGGACCAAGAGAAAGCTCCGACGCTGACGAGCATTTGGGCCGGCGCGACATGGCCCGAACGCGAAGTTTGGGACATGTTTGGGATCTTCTTTAAAGGTCACCGCGATATGCGACGCATCCTCCTCTATGAGGAGTTTGAAGGACACCCGCTTCGGAAGGACTACCCGATCGACAAGGCACAGCCCCTGATCGAGTATCGCGACGTCGAAGGCACGCGAAAGCTGCCGCCCTTCGGCATCGAAGAGGGACAGCCCTTCGCGCGCGTCAACTGGGAAGAGCGCCTCGCCGGGCGTGACCAGCAAGTTTCGCCCTCCATCGGCGCCCAGGTTGGACAGCAGCGTACGCTCAGCGATTCGCGCGTTGCCGCCGCGGAGCTCGCCGAAGTTCAAGCCGCGGTCGACGCGGAGCCTCCCCCCGAAGCCCCCCAGGAATAAGCCATGCAGCCCCTCGACGAAGTATTCGAAGAAGAAGACGGCTCGTTTGAGCTCCCAACCAACCCGATGCGGCTCAACATGGGCCCGTCTCACCCGGCGATGCACGGCACCATTCGAATGGTGCTCGACCTCGACGGTGAAACGATTGAGAACGTCGACGTTCAGCCGGGCTACCTGCACCGCGGCTTCGAAAAGAGCTGCGAGCGCGGCACCTGGCAGCAGGTTTTCCCGTATACGGATCGCCTGAACTACGTCTCGCCGATGCTGAACAACATCGGCTTCTCCCTCGCCGTGGAGAAGCTTCTCGACATCGAAGTACCCGAGCGCTGCCAGTACTACCGAGTCATTCTCGGTGAGCTGTCCCGCATCACGGACCACTTCACATGCAATGGCGCGACCGCCATGGAGCTAGGCGCGTTCACACCGTTCCTCTGGCTTCTCAAAGTTCGCGAGATGGTCTGGGGCGTCCTCGAGCGTGAATCCGGCGCTCGCATGACCCACAGCTTCGGCCGAATCGGCGGCATGGCGCATCCGCCGACCGCGGGTTTCAAAGATTGGGTCATGGCGCTCATTCCAGAAATCGAGCGCGTTCTCATCGAAACCGAAGCCTTGCTCGCTCGAAACCGCATCTTCCTCGACCGTATGGATGGTGTGGGCGTGCTCTCCCAGGAACGCGCGCTCGAGCTCGGCGCGAGCGGCATCGTGCTCCGCTCGACCGGCATCGAATACGATGTCCGCAAGGATCATCCGTACATGGTTTACGACCGCTTCGACTTCGAAGTGCCCGTCGGCTGCGACGGTGACAACTGGGACCGCTTCACGCTTCGCCAGGAAGAGATTCGCCAGTCGGTGCGAATCATCAAGCAGGCAATCGAGCAGATGCCTGACGAAGGCCCCATCAACGTCGACGATCCTCGAATCATTCTCCCGGAGAAGAATGAGGTCTACAACACGATCGAAGCGACCATTTCTCACTTCAAGCTTGTTATGGAAGGTGTGAAGCCGCCCAAGGGCGCTGTGTACTCCTTCACCGAGGGCGGCAATGGCGAGCTCGGCTTCTACATCATCAGCGACGGCAGCGGCACCCCGTACCGGGTTCGCGTTCGCCCGCCTTGCTGGTTTAATCTTCAATCTTCTCGAGAAATGATGATCGGCGACCTGATGGCCGATATCATCCCGACCTTCGGTTCGATCAATATGATCGGCGGCGAGTGCGACCGCTGATTCTCGACAGAGAACTCCAATAGATGCCTACCTTTACGCTTAACGGGGAAACCATCCCCTACCAGAACGGCGACACGATCATTCGTGCCGCGTGGCGCGCCGGCGTCGAGATCCCGCATTATTGCTGGCATCCCGGCCTCAGCACGGCAGCGAACTGCCGCATGTGCCTCGTCCACATCAAGAGCGGCCGCCAGATGGCGATGCCGATCATGAAGTACGACGCCAAGAAGAAGGCGTACGTTCCGGACACCAAGCCGAAGCTCTTCCCCGCTTGTCAGATGTCGCCCTCCCCCGGGATGGAAGTCGATTCGATCAGCGAGGACGTTCAGAAGGCGCAGGCGCACGTTCAGGAGTTCTTGCTTCTGAACCACCCCGTTGACTGCCCCATCTGCGACCAGGCCGGTGAGTGCAAGCTCCAGGATTACCACGAGGCTCACCTCAACTCGGCGAAGCGAAAGCGCACCGAACCCGTGCACAAGCCGAAGGGCGTGCGCTTCGGGCCCACGATCGTCTATGACGCTGAGCGCTGCATCAGCTGCACCCGCTGCGTTCGCTTCTGCGACGAAGTTGTCGGGGATCCGGTGCTCGATTCGCGCGAGCGCGGCAACCGCTGCGAGATCATCGTTTCGCCAGGCCGCGAGCTTGACCACGACTACACATTGATGACCGAGCACGTCTGCCCGGTCGGCGCGCTCACGAGCCGCGACTTCCGCTTTAAGGCGCGCGTCTGGTTCCTCAAGTCTGCCGACGGCGTTTGCAACGGCTGCGCGAAGGGCTGCAATAGCCACGTCGACTACGACCCGCGCTACGGTAAGGTTTACCGCCTTCGTCCCCGTGACTCGAAGATCAACGATTTCTGGATGTGCGACCACGGCATGCTCAGCTACCAGTCGCAGACCGAAGCGCGCATCACCGTGCCGGTCGCCGGTCGCGGCGAAGAAGCCGATACGCTCCTCCACGAAGAAATCGTCGACGAAGTGTCTTCCCGTCTCGCCACCAAGAACGCCTCGAAGGTTGCGTTCGTGCTGAATGCCACGGCGACGACCGAAGACAACTTCGCGCTCGCTCGTTTCGCGGAGCTTCTCGGTTCAAACCGCATCTACCTCGCCGCGCGCAACGCGGAAGCGGAAGGCTGGTACGCGGACGAGATCCTTCGACACGAAGACCCGAACCCGAACCGCGCCGGTGCGCTTCGCGCCGCGGGTCGTGACATCACCGAAACCGTCGAAGACCTCGTCTCCGATGTTCTCTCCGGGGATGTGGAAGCGGTTGTTGCATTGGGACCCGAATGTGGGCTCACGACGGACGCGCTCAGCGCGCTTGAGAAGCTGGAAGATGTCATCTGCCTGACCTCGAATGAGGGTGCGCTTGCAAGCGTCGCCTCCGTACAGGTTCCGGTCGCTCACTGGGCCGAAGTTTTTGGCACCTACTCGAACTACGAAGGCAAGGAACAGAGCTTCTTCCGAGCCGTTCCGCCGCCTGAAGGTGTTGTGCCCGCGTGGGAACAGATCTCGCAGATCGCGCGCGCGATGGGCCTTGACCTTCCTTTCGAAAAGACCGGCGAAGTTCGCAGTGCATTCGCGAAGGCACGTCCGGTCGCCACTCCAGAAGCCGCACAGCCGGCGCAGGGAGCGTAAGACATGGAGATGTCGACTCTAATCCTGGCGGCACTCGCCAAGATCCTCTTCATCATCGCGATTGTCGTCGGTGTTTTCGCACCTCTGCTCGTCTGGGCGGAGCGTCGGCAAAGCGCCATGATTCAAGACCGCGTTGGTCCCGTGCGAGCGCACATCCCCGTGCCGAAATCGGTCGTTGATTTCGCGAACTCCACGCTCGGCTTGCTTCGTCTCGGCGTCGTTGGCTGCTTCGGCCTCGCTGGCATCACCCTGCTCTACTTCGGAATCCGCGCGGGCGGTTCGGCGATTGGCCTCTGGGAGTTCTCCACGGACTACGCCGAAGCACTCATCCTGATGTTCATCGGGCTCGGCGTCCTCGGATTCTTCAGCTCCCTCGGGTACAAAGCGCACTCCGCGCTCGTTGACTCCGCGCGGCACACGAAAGATGGCTCCGGCAAGATCACGGTTCTCGGCCTCCTTCACCCGGTCGCGGACGCGCTGAAGATGATCTTCAAAGAGGACTTCGTACCACCGAAGGGCGACAAGCTCCTTCACGGACTCGCGCCGATCGTTACGGTGATCCCCGCGATCGTCGCGTTCGCCGTCATCCCCTTCGGCGATATCATGCACCTCGACCATCTCGGTGCTGTCACGCTCGCAGGACACGCGTTCGATTGGGAAACCTTCGAACTCGCGCGCACGATGAGCGGCTCGGAGTTCGCAGCGTTTGCCGATGCCAATATCGCCTCCGCGGCGACTCTCGGCGCCGAAGCCATTCCGCTTCAGATCGCGTCCCTCGACGTCGGCGTGCTCTTCCTCTTCGCCGTCGCCAGCACGGGCGTCATTGGCGCCGCCATCGGCGGTTACGCGTCGGACAATAAGTACTCGCTCATGGGCGGTATTCGTGCGGCGAGCCAGATGGTTAGCTACGAGGTCGCCCTCGGCCTCACGATTGTGCCCTGCTTCATGCTCTACGATTCGCTTCGTCTCGAAGAGATGGTTGCGTGGCAGATGGAGCACGTCTGGGGGATCTTCGTCCCCATGCTCACATTCGGCAGTATCCTCTACTCGTTCGCCGCAATCGCTGAGACGAAGCGCGTTCCGTTCGACCTTCCAGAAGGTGAATCGGAACTTGTCGGTGGCTACCTCACGGAATACTCCGGCCTGAAGTTCGGTATGTTCTTCACAGGTGAGTTCGTTGAAGTCGCCGCGCTCGCGATGATCTTCGTCGCGCTCTTCCTCGGTGGATGGGACGCGCCTTTCCTATACTCGTACGGCCTTAACCTTCCGTTCGATTGGACCCTCACCATTCCCATGACCTCTTGGGAAATCGGGGATACGATCCTCCTCTCGCACTGGGTCGTGGTGCTTCTCCAAGTCGGAATCTTCCTCGTGAAGACGGTTCTGCTTATCTGGGCGCAGCTCATGATTCGCTGGAGCCTTCCACGCTTCCGCTACGACCAAATCATGGCGCTTTGCTGGAAGGGCTTGCTTCCGCTCGCGTTGGTCAACATCCTCATTACGGGTGTTATCCTCCTCATCATGGGTTAGCAGCCCGATGACTTACTCCGAATCCCGCTTCGCGGCATTTTCACCTACTCAAACGCCATCCAATTCTTGCCGGATACATACGGTATTCGCCTTCGAATCGGACGCATCTGCGCACGCAAAACTCCCACGATTCGGAATGGGAGTAAATCAACGGGCTGCTGGTAGCCCCCACTCTTCCTCTCAGGCACACGGATAGAAGAACAATGACCGCATCTGTAAAAGTCATGAAGAAGCCGAAGCGTACGATCGCGGAGCAGAGCTATGTAAAGGAAGTCGGGAAGGGACTCGGTCTTACGATCGGCCGCTTCTTGAAGAATACGTTCACGGAAGACAACGATATCGTGACGTACCGCTACCCCGAGCAGAAGCGCACGTACCCGCGTCGCTTCCGCGGCATTCATCGACTCACCCAGCGAGAAGATGGATCTCCGCGGTGCGTAGCCTGCCTATGTTGTTCGACCGCGTGCCCCGCGCAATGCATTCATATTGAAGCCGGCGAGTATGCGGAAGGCGACCCTCGCTATGGGTATGAGCGCTATCCGGAAGTCTTTGTCATCGACGAGCTCCGCTGCATCTTCTGTGGATACTGCGTTGAAGCGTGCCCCTGCGATGCGATCCGGATGGACACCGGCGCGCATATGCCGCCCAGCACGTCCCGCGAAGATTTCCTCTTCGACAAGGAGATCCTCCTCTCCTTGCCCGCGCAAGATGGCACCGTATTGACCGCGAACCCGCGCCACGAGCCGGGCGACGCTTCGCACCCCGGCATTGACCGCGAGCACGGCCACTGAAAACCACGAAGCGCTCGCATTCCGAGCGAACGAAAAAGATCACGCGGCCTCGGTCGCGTTTTCTTTTGGAATGAACAAGAATCGATGACCAAAGCCCTTTCGATTTCTGAACTCTTCGCCTCGCTGGTTCCGCTCCAAAGTCGTCG
>JAHDCI010000147.1 GCA_020629955.1 Myxococcota bacterium
GCTCCCATATGTGCCCCCGCGGCGTCCTCAAGCTTGAGAACGTCTCGAGCGAGGAAAAGAAAAGCGGTAAGAAGCGCCTCCCGATGGTTCAGGGCTAAGGGGATCGATCAGCGGGCTGCTAGGAATTGCCCTTCTCCGAGGCGGCGTGTCATGAAGCATTTATGACCGTTGCCTCGAAATACCAGAGCGTCCCCAAATGCTGAGCGGAGCCGAAAGGGCTCTGCTTGGCATTTTGCTTATTGTGCTCATGCTCGGCATGGGATCGACGCTTACGACGCAGTCCTTTCGCGATGTCCTCAAGCAACCTCGCGGGCTCCTCATTGGCGTGCTCTCCCAGTTCGGCTGGATGCCGCTGGTGGCGTTCTTGCTCAGCACCTCGCTCGAGCTTGCCGCGCCGGCCGCGATCGGGCTTTTGATCATCGGCTCCACGCCGGGCGGCACGACCTCGAATATGTTCACGTACTACGCGAAAGCAGACGTCGCACTGAGCATCTCGATGACCGTTGTCTCCACGCTCGTCGCCGTCGTCGCGATGCCGCTGGTCCTCGGGCTCTACGCATCGCGTATTGCCGGCGCCCAAGAATTTTCGATCCCCTACGGCAGCATTATCACGACACTCGTTCTTGTTCTGGTGCCCGTCGCGATCGGGATTCTAATCCGCGCAAAACGAGAGCATTGGGCAGAAAAGGTCGAGCGCGCCGGCAGCCTTTCCGGCATCGCCGTACTGCTCTTGCTCATCGTCAGCGGCATCGTGAACAACTTCGAGCTTCTAACCTCGCTCAGCGCGGGCATCTATCTCGCCGCGATTGGCCTTGGCTTGCTGGGCATCTTCAGTGGCTATCTCAGCGCTTGGGTCGCGCGCCTAAACGTATCTCAGCGCCGCGCCGTAGCGCTCGAGACAGGCATTCAAAATAGCCCCCTTGCGCTCGGAATCATCGCCGCGAGCTTTGGCGAAGAGAGCGCTTTTCCGGAAGTCGAGATGATGACGCCGGTCGTGATCTACGCGCTCTTTGTTTTGCTCACGAGCAGCATCGCGACGGCCGTGTGGCGCGCGATGGACCGGAAGGCAGCTGCGTGAACGTACTTGAAGAACTGAAATCGCTCGTCCCGCCCCCTGCCAATCCATCCCTAAACGCTGGGAATTGGGAGACGCTCTACGAGGCGCTGGGCACGAGACTCCCAGACGATTTCGTTGCGCTGATCAGCGACTACGGGGCGGGCCGCTTTTTCATTTTTCTTCACCCCTTCTCGCCCTTCTCCGAAGAGCGCCCGATGCACAAGATGGTGAAAGAAGCGCTTTGGGCCGAACGCGAAATCAAGACGTCCTTCCCGGAAGATTTTCCGTTTCCCCTTCATCCGGAGCCCGGCGGACTTCTGCCTTGGGCCGTCACCGACAACGGAGACCGTGTCTTTTGGAAAACCGAGGGCGCACCAAACGCGTGGACGATTGTCGTGTGGGAATCCCGCGGACCGCTATTCGAAGTCTACGAAGAGAGCGCCACAAGCTTTCTCCTTCGATGCGCCAAAGGCGAGCTCCGCTCCGAGATCATGCCGCCCTATCACCTTCCGGAGGCGCAGCCGTTTCGTTTCTTCGATGCCTATCGGAAAAGCGCGTTCTTCACGTTTCATTTCACCGAATCGAAGCGCGACTTTCACGAACGAGCTGAAGTCGTGAAAGCGCTTCTCGCGCCGACCGAAGGGCGCGGAAGAGCCATCAGCGACGACGGTAAGGTCCAGGAACACTTCATGGCGACAAGCTCGAACTGGGAAGTGACCTACGAAAATATGTACGGTCACGGCCTACGCCTGCAGGTACCGATCGATGAGCGAAACATCGCAAAGGATAAAGCAAACCAGATCGCGCAGGCTCTAGGCGTTCGGGTCAAGCACGTCTACGCGCCGGACGACTAGCTAGGCTCAGTCGCAGTATTCGCGGTGGCCGAGGCGGCAGAGTGACCTGCGGCTGCTCTGGCTGAGCGGGCCGGCGGCGGGGCTGCGTAGATAAGCCTCAAAAGCGGCGGTGGCGGCTTCGCGATTGCCCTCGGCAGCGCGCAGACGGCCGAGCGCAAAGAGCGCGTTGGCGCCATGGGAGGTGCCGCGTCCGAGCTGGGCAGCACGCCGGTAGGCTTCCGCAGCTTGGCGCCGGTCGTACGTTCGCTCGAAGCTCTCGGCAATCCCAGTCCAGGCGCGGGCGCGGATGAGACGAGATTCATCACTGCGCGCGATCCCATAAAGCTCGTGGCGCGCGGCAGCGTAACGGCCGCTCTCAAACAAACGGTCCGCACGTGTGAATCGCTCGTCGGAATCGCTTGTTGTTGGCGGGCTTTCAAGACGAGGTATCTCTTCGATCTCGTCGACGGATGGAACCGGAACATCTTCGAGACTCTCTTCGGTCGCATCCGTCTCGATTGCCGGCGCACTGCGAACACGAGTCGCCCGAACGCGAGCGTTCGTTGCAATGAACTCCGGTGCGATTTCGCCTTCAGAGGTTTCGGGCGCGGCAAGCTCGCTCTCTTCGACCGATTCCTCTCCCGGGAGCTCCTCGGTCGTGAGTTCATCCGGTGAGAGCGCCGCATGCTCATCGAGCTCTTCGGCGAGCGTGCCTCCCTCTTCGCCGACGACCACTTCGTCACCCGCACGAACCATCCAGACTTCGCCGGTTTGCTCCGCCGTTACCCGGACAATGCCCTCACGGACCCGAACCATCGTGCGCGCATCCTCGTGCACCACATCGAAGACGGTACCGACGACATGCACCAGCGCATTGGGAGTCCGCACGGAGAGCGATTCATCGCCCCGGCGTTCAGGATGATACTCAACGCGGACGCGGCCCTCATCGAGACGGACCCGCATATCTTGGCCGTCAACGCGTTCGAAGCGCGCGCGGCTTTCCGGGCGAACCTCCACGCGAACGCTGTCGCGAGTGGAGCCACCAAACTCGGCAACAAGCATCTGACCTTCGGTCGTCTGAACATCTTCGCCTTCGCCAAGCTCCCCTTGACGCACGCTGACGCCATCGCGGAGCGATTCAAAGGTTGCCGTCGCAGAAGCGATTTCACCGTCACGTGCCGCATCGCCTGAGCCGCGGAAAAGCATGATGCCAAGTACGACCGCGGCAGCGACCGCCAGGCCAACGCCTACTCCGATGCCAAAGCCTCTCGACTCAGGCTCGGCTTGTTCGTCGCGACCGGGCTCGCGAGCCAAAATCGCCCGCTCCATCCGCTGCCGTCCGAGATCATCTGGCGCCGGTGGATTCTCTTTGAGCTCCTTCAGAAGAGATTCGTAATCATGCATTACGCTTCCCTCCTTCGTCGCACTTCGGCGTCGAGCTTCTTTCGCGCTGCTTTCAGCCGCGCGTGCAATGTCGATACGCCTACGCCGGTCATGCTCTTGATCTCTTCGAGAGTATACCCCTCGACTTCCTTCAAGACGAACACCGTCCGCTGCTCCGGGCTGAGCACCTGGAGGATCTCTTCCGCTTCGCTCCGCGCCGCGCGTCGTTCGTCGACCCGGGTCTCGGGCTTCGCCATGCCGACGAGGGACTTTACCTTGGACCAGCGGCTACGCCGGGAGCGAGCGCGGGTCGCATCAATCGCTCGGCGAGTTGCGATACCGAGGAGCCAGGTGCTGACTTTCGACCGACCTTGGAAAGAAGCGGCGCTGTCGAGCGCGGTCATGAAGACACGCTGGGTCACATCGTCGACATCGGCATCGTTCGGGCCGAGGATTCGCGCGACGTGCCGGTATACCCGATCGACATGCGCTCGGTAGAGGTGCCGAACCGCATTTTGGTCGCCGGAGCCAGCAAGCTTCAAGAGCTCACCCGATTCCGGGTCCAATCCGTCGAGGCCCTCCACTCCGGCTGACGTCACCAATCTCAATGCGGCTCCTTCCACATGGATTCGACGCTGAGCCCCGCTCGCTTTTCCAACCCTTGTCTCGCTTTTTTCGGGATTGGCGACTTTTTCGCAGCGAGCGCTCTCTCGGCGCTCTCCCGGAATGGGCGGGGGCTCCGGAATTAGCGAAAATTCCTCGGAATCAAGCAAATGGTCGCTCATGCCGAGCCCGCCCGAATGACCAGGGATCCGACGAGCCAAGGGGTCCAGCGGTCTTCGAGCCGGACCGGTCCAGCGGCGTAATTGAGGCGCGCCTCCGAGCCGGGAATGGCGAGGTCGACACCCGCCTCCAGAAGGAGCTCAAGTGGACCGGCGATGCGAAAAGCCGTCTCGAGGCTGCTCCGGACACCGAGGCTTGTCGAGACTTCCCGGATCCCCTCCGACGCGACCGTAATCGTGCCGATTCGCGTCAGGAAACCGGTCGAGATTCCGAGAGACCAACGACCGATCACAAGCGGGCGAAGGTGAACACGGAGCGCAGCGGTGATGGCCCGATAGGACGCGCTATTGCCGTCGCCGAGGTCCACCGAATCCGCGATCAGCGGGAGATCCGCTTCGAAGGTGACGCAATGATTGGATACGCAAAGTCCGACCCCAGCGCCCGGGCCAACGAGCGCAGTGCCGCGTTGGGTAGAGACGCCAAGAAGCATCCGGAAAAACACCGTTGGGGTCGCGAGGCTTCGGCGTGGCCGGGGGCGCTCATAGTCGAGAAAGACCCACTCTCCCGCCCGGCTCGCAGTATCGCTTTCAGGAGGTAACTCGGCGGCCTCCTCAAGGAGCATCTCGGCAGCCAACGCAAGCGAGCGCCCCATGCCAGCGTCATCGTGAAAGTCGATCGTGGTCGTAATCGTGCGACCGCCGCGGCCGCCCGTCCCTAGCCACAGCGTGCCGTCGTCCTGGTGCACGATCGCGAGCTCTCCAAACCGGACCGCTTCTGGGATCTCCGGTGGAGCTTCTCCGAGAGTCGCTCGGACGCCGCGTCTGGCCAGCCCACGGGATAGCCCTTCGGCCATCGATCGGAGTTCTTCGCTCGCAAGAATGATGATGCGTTCCCCGGGTGCGACAGCTTGTGCCTGAACGCCAACAGGATTGGCGAAGATCGAGACCACAAGTGCACACAAAAAGGCACACGTCTGAGGGATGCTGACCCCAGCCATGGCCCATTTCACGCTCAAGTCTCCGCCCAATTTAGGGGAAAGCGGGGCCTTATCTCGCCAATCTCGAACCATTTTGGTCACGTGGCGTGAGAATGTGCACAATCTACGCCAAGATCTCAACCGTGGGTGGCGACGGCTCAGCCCCTCTGCAAGGCGGCGTCGGCAGCACGCTCGCCCGCGTCGATCGCATCCGGGATTCCGACGCCGTCGAGATAGTTGCCCGCGAGATGCAGTCGGGGCCAGGCCGAAAGCGCTGCCCGGATACTGGTCTTTCGTGTCGGATGTCCGAGCGTAAACTGCGGCATCGCACTCATATAACGATCGACCCATTGGTGGGTCGGTTGCTTCCGCACTTTCATGACTTCACCGAATTCGCGAAGGGCGACCTTTACGAGTTCTTCGTCCGACCACGCTGCAAGCCCCCGGACGCCGTATCCGCCGAGAAAGACGCGAATAAGCTGCTTGCCAGCTGGGGCACGCCCGGCCCACTTCGTGGAGCACCATGTCGAGGCGAGCATGAGGCGCCGTTCGACGCTCGGCACCACAAACCCGGCCGCGTCAAAGGGGTGATCGATCGCGTCCCCATCAAACGCAAACTCAATGGTCGCTGCGCTTCCGAGAGGGATCGAGCGCAGCCGGCTTGCGAGCACAGGGTCTGCGGCGGCGAGCAGCTTCGAAGCGACATTCGAAGAGACGGCGAGGATCACATGATCGAAGCGCTCTCCATTGATTTCGCCCACCGCCGGGTCGAGAGACGTCACGGGTGTATTCGTTCGAATCGCATCCCCGAGATGTTCCGCCAGCGCTTCCGTCAAAACCCCCATTCCCGAATCGAACGAAAAGAAAAGTCCGTACCGGGCGCCCGCTTCACTCTTCGTCGGTGCGCCGCTCGCGCGGGATTGTTCGGCGATCGCACTGGAGACACTGCCGCGCCGCGCCTCGTGTTCGAGAAATCGGGGAAGCGTCGAGCGAAGAGATAGGAGCTCAGGGTCCGCCGCATAAATCCCGCCCGCCAGGGGCTGCGCGAGTCGCTCGAAGAGCTCGGTCCCGAAACGCCGGCGAACAAAAGAAGCAAGGCTCTCGTCCCTACCTTCTGCGCTCGCTTTGCCGCGCGGCAAAATGCGATCGAAACGCGCACGTAATTTCGCGCTTCGGCTAAGAAGCGGTGACGCATCCAGCGCTTGCCACGAAGTGGGGGCGAGCAGCGCGAAACCTGCGGGGATCCGCTGAAGAGCGCCACGATGGACGACATAGGCCCCTCGGGCTTTCGTGGTGATCACGCGCTCTTCAATGCCGAGACGTCGAACGAGTGAACGCGCCGCCGGCTTCGAAGAGAGAATGCTATCCGGACCACGGTCAACGCAGAAGCCATGCTCGCGCGTTGTCTTTAGCGCCCCGCCTGGGGCGTCGCTGGCTTCGAAGATTCGAAGTTCAACCCCCGGATCCCGTTCCCGGATTCGAAAGCCGGCAGCAAGCCCGCTGACGCCAGCGCCGACGATCGCGACCTTCATAACGCGTTAGCGCGCGCTGACTTCGTGCACGTGATCGACAAGGCACTTCACCTGATCGACGGTCGTCTGCGGCATAATGCCATGACCGAGATTAAAGACATGCCCGGGCCGCCCTGCCGCGCGCTTCAAGACTTCGGTCGCACGGGCACACATCACATCTTTCGGCGCGAGCAACGTCGCCGGCTCAAGATTGCCCATCACGGCCCGGTCTTCTCCAATTCGCGACCACGCTTCATCGAGAGGAAGACGCCAGTCCACGCCAATCACATCGCCGCCTGCCTTTTTCAGCGAGGGATAGAGCTCGGGATTGCCCGTCCCGAAATGAATCGTCGGCACCCGGCCTTGCACGGCATCGAGCACTGTCTTCGTGTGCGGCGCCACGTAGCGGTCGTAGTCGAGCGGTCCGAGGCAGCCAATCCAGGAGTCGAAAACCTGAATCGCCTGGGCACCGGCATCGACCTGCATCGAAACGTAGGCTCCAAGAGCGCGGGCGAACTTGTCCATCAGCGCATGCCATCGGGGTTCGTCACTCAACATGAACTGCTTGGTCTTGTGATAGTTCTTCGAGCCACCGCCTTCGATCGCGTAGCTCGCAAGCGTAAACGGCGCGCCGCAAAAGCCGATCAGCGGAACGTCGAGCGCCGCGCGAGCGAGTTTGATGGACTCGCCCACATAGCCGAGGCTTGCCTCGACATCGATCTCGTCTGGAATCGCATCGATCTGGGCGTTCTCCCGGAGCGGCGTCGCGATCTTCGGTCCCATGCCTTTTTCGAACGAGAAGTCCACGCCGAGCGGGTCGAGAATGAGCAGAATGTCCGCGAAGATGATCGCGGCGTCGACGCCAAGCTGATCGACCGCGTCCACGGTGACCTGGCACGCGAGTTCGGGGGTCCGGCAGAGCTCGAGGAAGTCGACCTTTTGGCGAATCGCTTGATAAGAGGCTTGATAGCGTCCGGCCTGGCGCATCAGCCAAATCGGAGTGTGGGAGGTCGGTCGTTTGTGGAGGGCGTCAAGGAATACGGACACGCGAAGACTCTGGCACAGAGCGAGCCACATACAAGCTTGAAAACGTTCCGTTGAGGGAAGTGAGAGGAGCGCATCTCACTCGACAAGGTTTCCCCGAGACGAAACGTGAACACGGCTCACCCTCCAGACCATTCTGCCCCTCGAGCGTTCGCTCGACATCGCTCCCGCCTGCCTCTAAAGTCGCACTTCGATGTTGTTCCCCGGAAACCGCGCAAACGCCGCTCATTCGCGCCGCGCTTTTTGCACCGAACGCTGTCTCACGGAGAATATGCGATGAAGCGAATCGACCTGAAGAAGGCCCTCTTCATTCTGCCCAACCTCTTCACGCTCTCAAGCGTGCTCTGTGGGTTCATCGCGATCTTAACCTGCACGCGCCCCGAAGCGAGCGACGACGATTTCTACCGAGCCGCATTGCTGATCGTCTTCGGCATGTTCTTCGATACGATCGATGGCCGGGTCGCGCGACTGACAAAGACGCAGAGCGCGATCGGCGTTCAGCTCGACTCGCTCGCCGATGTCATCAGCTTCGGCGTAGCTCCCGCGACGCTCGTTTATCGCTGGTCGCTTCAGGAGTTTTCGAACCTCGGGCTCTTTATCTGCTTCGCCTATATCGCGTGCGGCGCCATTCGACTCGCGCGCTTCAACGTGCTGACCATGAGCGCGACCGGCGCGCCGAAGAAGCCCGGGAAGTACATCATGGGGCTGCCGATTCCTGCCGCAGCCGGCATTTTGATCAGCCTCGTCGTCGCGAACACGGCTGCTCGACAGACCTTCGCTCCTGCATTCCTCGGCTCCCCGGAGCTCATCATGGGCGTCGTTATCGCTCTCTCGTTCTTTATGGTGAGTTCAATGCGATTTCGATCCTTTAAGGACCTCTCCTTAAACTGGCGAACCGGCGTTCTCTTCTCGTTTGCGGTGCTCTCAACGATCGCGATCGCGCGCTTCTATCACATCTCGATCGCACTCATCTGGTTGCTCGCCTGCTACGTGCTGATGGCCCTCGTCGAGACGGCACTCGGCCTGGCAGGGAGAGGTCGCGAGGAACCGGCCGAAGCCGGCACCGAAGCGTAGGCGGACCGGTCAGCCGAGCGCGAAGAGCGCGGCGACGGTGAGCGCCGCGCCAAGCACCAGCAAGACGGCTCCGATGAGCAAGAGCTTCGAGGAACCGTTCGAGCTCGGCGCTTCGCTCAGTTCGAGCTTTGGAGCTCTCGGGATGGACTCCGTTTCATCCTCGCGCGAACGCGAAACGCTCTTGCTCTGAAGCGCGATGGGAGGGGCTGCTGAAATGGGAAGAGCGCTCTTGGCTTGTCCCACCGGCGCTGGAGGAGGAACAGACGCGACCGAAGAACCACTCGGCCGCTTCTCAGCGCCGGAAACCGGTCGAGTGAGCGGAATCGCAGCCGGAGCCTCCGAAGGGGGTCCCGCGTCCAAGATTCGCTGACGCATCTCCGGTCCTGCGCCAATTGTGTCGTCGAAACCGATATCGCGGTTGGCGGCCGGAGGCATTCGACCGACGATGGAGCGCGTCAGGGATGACAGAGGTTCCGCAACGCGGCTCAATCCCGATTGGCGAAGAGCCGCATCAAACTCGCGTGCAGCATCCACCATCGAACGGGGACGTTCGTTGAGATCTTTCGCGAGCAGTCGACGAACAAATTCCTCGAGCGGCGTCGGGACGTTCGCCTGCGCGTTTACCATGGCGAACGGAGGTGGCTCATCAAGAAGGTGCTGGTTGATCACCCCCATGAAGTTATCGCCATCGAACGGGACACTTCCGGTCAACATCTCGAAGAGAATCACTCCAAGCGCGTAGATATCCGCTCGTTCGTCCGCGGGTTTCCCGAGCCCCTGCTCAGGCGACATGTACTGTGGCGTGCCGAAGATCATCCCGGTCTTCGTTAGCTTCTGCCCCTTCACATGCCCAAGCTCGGTGTCGTTCACTTTCGCGAGACCAAAATCGACGAGCTTAACGAACTCTCCGACAGTCGGTCGTTGGGTGAGGAAGATGTTCTCGGGTTTTAGGTCCCGATGTACGATCCCCGCATCGTGCGCGGCTTTTAGCGCTTTCGTACACTGTAAAAAGATGCGCGCGGCGCGATCGATAGGAACGACTTCTTGATTCTCAAGGACCGTCCCAAGGTCATGTCCTTGGAGCCATTCCATCACCAAAAACGCTGTGCCGTCAGGCGTCTTCCCAAAGTCGAGTACGTCGACAATATGCTCTTCACCAAGCCGGCTCGCCGAGCGAGCTTCGCGTTCAAAGCGGGCCATCGCCTGTCCGCCATCGTCGTGCAGCGCTCGCAGCACCTTCACCGCGACGGGTTTGTTGATATTCGGCATTCGAGCGCCGTAGACCGTTCCCATCCCCCCACGGCCCAGCTCGCGCTCGATTCGGTATCGACCATCGAGGAGAGCTCCGATCAACGGATCGCCCGAATCGGCAGGAGGTGGCATGGAGAGTTTTCGGCCGTCGAATGGGCAGAAAACTTCGCCTCCCTGAAAGTGGCGTCCGCAGTCGGGGCACGCGCTCATACCTGTTGGTAACATATTCGCCAGGCACGATGGCGCACTTCCTGACTCGAAGGTCATTTTGCGGAAGCAAAATGTGGTTCCTTCGGGCACAGAAAGAGAACTTTCTATCGACGCGAGCCCGGAGCCGTCGTCTGCTGACGGTTCCGCCAAAAATCGACCCGAAATTAAGTTGGGCGGCCGATTGCTCGGCCGCCCAGGGGTGCGCACGCGGTGGGGGGCGACGTGCGCATAGTTTGAATAACATGCACCCTGGGCCTTGTCACGGATTTTTCACCCAATTGAGGTATTTTTTTAGTGAGAGCATCACTGAGGCAAATTTCTCAAATAGATCGATGCCCTGCTTCGACGGGACAACGCCTTCGAATCGTGTAGAACCTGTTTATGAGACGCCTTCAAGGTGCAGATGGACCCGACGCGGCCGCCGAGCTGCTCCGGGATGGAGCGGTGGTGGCGGTCCCGACCGAAACCGTGTACGGGCTTGCAGGACGTCTCGAAAACGTGGACGCCGTCGCGCGGATCTTCGAGGCCAAAGAACGACCTCATTTCGACCCACTCATCGTCCACACCCTCGCGAGCTCCTTCGAAGATCTCGAAACCCGATCCCTTGTCGGGTCCGGGCGAATTTCGGAGCCCGCGAAGACCTGCGCCTCGCGGCTCATCGCGAACTTCTGGCCGGGGCCGTTGACTCTGGTGCTCGCCAAACATCACTCCGTTCCGGATCTTGTCACGAGCGGGCTCGACACGGTCGCCATTCGCTCACCGGCCCACCCTCTGCTGAGGCGAGTCCTTGAGAAGACCGGTCCGGTCGTCGCGCCGAGTGCGAATCGTTTCGGTCGAATCAGCCCCACCTCTGCCGAGGATGTGATTCAAGAGCTTGACGGGCGAATCCCCGCAGTGCTCGACGGGGGACGCACCAAACACGGAGTGGAGTCCACCATCATCGGAATCGAAGACGACGGACGCGTCCGCCTTCTTCGCCCCGGCGCTCTTCCCCTCGACACGCTTCAGCGCTTTCTGGGAACAGAGCTTCTTCCTCCGCATTCCGTACCGAGCGCGCCCGGAATGCTCGCGAGCCACTACGCTCCCCGAAAACCACTCTACGTCATCCACGATTTGACCGCGCCACCGCACCCCGGACCCGTCGCCTTCCTATTGCAATCCGCCCCATCCACCAGGGCGGATTGGATGCAGGCCTTTGGTGCGCCGGTAGCGACAGAAGTCCTCAGCGCGGCGGGCGATACGACCGAGATTGCCCATCAACTCTTCGCCTCCATGCGCACCCTCGACGCAACCGATGCAAGCTGGATCGCTGCGGAAGCCTGCACGAGCGAGACGGGTCTCGGACCCGCCATCCGTGATCGCTTGAAGCGCGCGTCGGCAGAGAGGTCGACAAGCGAGGCCGAACCTGGGAAGGATGAGCGTGCTTGAGATCCTCGCACTACCGATTCCGCTCATCGTTACGTTTATGGTGGCGACCTTTTTCGCTGCGATGGTCCAAGGTACGATCGGATTTGGTTTTGCGATCGTCTCCGTCCCGCTACTGCTGAATATCGACCCTCGCCTCGCCCCCGAGCCACAGCTTTTTGTACAACTCCCGCTCTCGCTTCTGATGTTCTACCGGGAACGAAAGAGCGCTGATTACAAAGCGGCGGTCTGGACGACGGTGGGACGCGTCCCCGGTACCGTCATCGGCCTTGGTCTCCTTCGCATCGCGTCGCAATCCTGGCTCGATGTCATCATCGGGGGTCTGGTTTTGCTCGGCGCGTTGCTCCTCGCGAGTGGCGGAAGCATCAAGCGCAACAAGATCACCGAGTTCTTCGCTGGCGGGTTCTCCGGACTCGGCCACGCTGTTTCTTCGATTGGCGGCCCTCCCCTCGCGCTTCTCTATAAGGACGACAAAGGCCCCACGATTCGGGCAACGATCTCGTTGATTTTCGCGGTCGGCCTGGTGATGACGATCGCAGGCCGAGTTGTTGAGGGCCACATTGAAGTGAGGCATCTCGCCCTCGGTGCGCTTGGGTTCCCAGCCCTCATCGGCGGCCTCTATTGCAGTCGCTTTCTCTTGGAGCGTGTGGAGGGAGCTCCCCTCCGTCGCGGGATCTTGTTCATCGCGGGACTTGCAGCCGTACTCCTTCTTCAGCGAGGATTAAGCGAACTGCTTTGACTCGATCCGAACAACCTTCAAATCATGACAAAGATTCACGCTTGCATACGTGCCGAAACTGGACGCGAGTGCTAGATCGAGGGAGCATGCGGAGGGAAGGAATCGTCAATCGCAAGAGCCTCTGGCTCTCGCTTATTGCCCTGACTGGCTGTTCTTTGCTGCTCAACCCGGAGGTCAGCGAGACGGGGGAGCTCGCCGCCGGAGCCGTCTGCGACGATGGATTCGAATGCCAGAGTGGA
>JAHDCI010000148.1 GCA_020629955.1 Myxococcota bacterium
CCGCGCGAGTGCGGGGATCAATCGCTACAAGGGAAGATCTTTCGTCAGGGGCGCCAAGGCGAGCTTCGAAGGGCGAAGGACATGCCGAGTCGTTCGAAGGAAGAGCGAAGCTCGGATCGGCGTTCCTGGCGGAAGAGGCCCTTCTAGCGATTTGAATCACCCGTTAGGCTAGAGAAGCTTGGTTGCCGTTTCTGCGAGGCTTGAACGCTCGCCCTTGCGGAGCGTCACATGACCCGCGAGCGCTTCTCGCCGAAAGCGCTGAGCAACAAAGGAAAGCCCGTTGCTTGCGGCATCGACATAGGGATTGTCGATCTGGTCAGGGTCACCGGTCAGCACAACCTTGGTATTCACGCCCGCTCGGGTAATCACGGTCTTTACCTCATGTGGGGTGAGGTTCTGCGCTTCATCGACGATCAGGTATTGGTTTGGAAGCGAACGTCCCCGGATATACGTGAGCGGCTCAATCTGAAGGACCCCGGAGGCAACGAGCTCGTGGTAGTCGCGATGGTCACGCATCTGGCGACGGGCCGAGGTGAAGATGTACTCGAGGTTATCGAAGATGGGTTGCATCCATGGATTGAGTTTCTCCTCGAGCGTTCCTGGGAGATACCCGACATCGCGGCCGAGCGGGAAGATCGGCCGAGAGACGACCAAGCGAGCAGAGGTGCCTTCATCGAAGACCGACTGAAGGCCCGCAGCGACCGCGAGCAAGGTCTTCCCTGTGCCAGCCTTGCCAACCAAAGTGACGAGATGGACCTCCGGGTCAAGAAGAACATCGAGCGCGAAGTACTGTTCGAGATTTCGCGCGCGCACGCCCCATGCGCCTTCGCGCGGCACCCGGAGAGGTCGAATTTCATTCGACTCAAGATTGTATCGGCCGAGCGCAGTGTGTTTCTCGTGAGCGCGGTCGCGAAGCACGATGCCCGCGTTCGGGTGAATGCCCTCGGGAAGCTCAACCGCGCCGCCCGGGACGATCTCTTTCTGTCCGAGAAGGTCCACGGTTCGCTTGTCGCTATCGATGACGTAGCTGCCTGCGTAGAGCTCGTCGATACGCAGCCGGCCGCCTTCGTAGTTTTCCGCGTGCAGTCCAAAAGCGTCCGCGCGAATTCGAAGATTGGAATCCATGGTCACAAAAACCACGCGCCGATCCGGGTTCTGGTCTCGATATCGAAGCGCCGTCTTCATGATCGCCCGGTCCATCGATTGGTTATCGCGCGAGCGCCACTCTTTCTGATCTTCGGGGACCGCGACCACAAGTTTTCCGCCTCCCTCAAGCTCAACCCCTTCCTGAAGGGAGTGTCCGTTCGAATCGCGAAGCTTGTCGAGAGAACGTGCGAGCTGCCGAGCGTTTCGACCACGTTCGCTCAGCTCCTTCTTGAACTGGTCGATCTCCTCAATGACGAAGATGGGGATGATGACGGTGTTGTCCTCGAACTTGTGAATCGCGTTGGGATCGTGAATCAGAACGTTGGTATCAAGGACGTAGATCTTTGGTGAACTCATTACGCGGAACCCTATCAGTTTGGGCAAACGCTCTAAAAGCAGGTTTTGAGCATTTACGACGAAAACCTACAAGTCGCGTAGGGCGGTCTCCCCCGCGCTTCTCGGAAAGGTTCGTCCCAACACCGTCGATGCAGTGAAGCGAACCGACGCTTCAACGAGCTTCGAGCGCTCGCCGAAGAAGCATGGGGCCAAGGCTCGCCGGGAGGCCACCGAATGCACCGTTCGACATCAGCACGAGCGTGTCGCCGTCACGCACTTCTTCAAGGAGGGTTTCGCGGAGCGCATCCATGCTGTCGAACGCCGTAGCAGCGCGTCCGCTCGAGCGGAGCTCTGCAGCGATCGCTTCGGTATCGAGGCGCGCCTGCTCTACGATCTCCTTCCTCCCCACGGGCGCGATGAATACGACGTCGGCACGCTGAAACGCCCGCGCGTACTCCGATTGGTGAAGCCGCCTCGAAGCGGTCGCGCTCCGAGGTTCAAATGCAACCACGATACGACCGGAAGAAAAACGCTGACGAAGACCGCGAAGAGTTTCCGCAACAGCCGTCGGATGGTGCGCAAAATCTTCGACAATCCGAACGCCATCAACGATCGCCCGAAGCTCCTGCCTTCGTTTCACCCCCGAAAAATGAGGCAACGCATCGAGAAGCGCACCGAGCGGGATCTCAGCGCCTTCGGCTGCGAGACATAACGCGGCCAGCAAGTTCCGCGCGTTATGACGGCCACTCAAGTTCCAACCGGTCCGTGAGAGCAGTGACCCCCCTCCGTAGAGTTCGAGCTCACCGCGCGGACCGACCGAAGCGGACCAAACCGGCGGCATATCGCCAAAGTCATCATCGACGAGCGCGTACGGCCGAACTCGGCAACGTGCTCTCTTCATCAGCGCACGAACTCGAGGGTCTCCGGAATAGCCTGCGAGGATCCCATCCTCCGGCATGGAATCGACGAGCTCCTCAAACGCCCGAAGGTAGCTCGCTTCGTCGGGGTAGATGTCCACGTGATCGTGCTCAACGGACGTGATCGCGAGCCCGAAAGGGCGATACCGCAGGAACTTCGGACGCTTTTCGAAGAAGGCACTATCGTATTCGTCGCCTTCGATCACAAAGGGAGCCGCCGGACCACCGAGCCGTGACGCCTCACCTCCATCGAGTGGTACGCCCCCGATGAGATAGCCGGGGTTTGCGCCAACATGCCGGAGCAGAAACGAAAGCAATGCGGTGGTCGTGGTCTTGCCGTGCGTGCCCGCGAGAACAAAGGAATGCCGATTCGGAAGAACGTAGTGCTCGATCGCTTCGGGGAAGGAACAGACCGGTAAACCACGTTCGATCGCGGCTCTGGCTTCGATATGGTCCGGTCGGCACGCATTCCCAATCACCACAAGCTTTGGCTCGCCGAGGTTTTCGCGCGCGTAGCCCTCCACAACGCGTACACCGTATCGGAGTAGCGCGGGTCCCATCGGTGGATAGAACGCTTCATCCGACCCACTAACGACAAATCCCTGATCGACCAGGAGTTTTGCCAGCGCTCCCATCCCCGTGCCGGATACGCCGATCATGTGCACGGAGTCGCCCTCCCCGAGAACTGGAAGAGGGGGACGATCGAATTTGCGGAGATTCATTGCCACGCCTCAAAGAGGCTCGCGTTCCAGCAGAAGGTCTGCGCGCCAGGCGCCTGGGAACGAACTCGCACGATAACTTCGGAGTCCCCCGGCTGTCGGTCGAGCATGAACGTTCGGTATCCAGCTTCGTCGCCGCTCTCAATCCGCGCCCCGAGCGAAGACTCTTCCCCATCTCGGATTGTCGACCACTCCATGCTCACCCCGCCACGCGTCGGTGAGCGATCGTCAATGCCCACCATCCCTCGAATCTGTGTCCCGCTGTCGGGCAGATCGCGGAAACGGAACTCAACCGGCTGATCTGGACGGAGTGATTGTATCGCGGTGCACATGATGTGCGTGCGCCGAAAGAGCCCTGTTTCGGGATAGATCCGGACCCCGGGGCATGAAAATTCCGTCCCATCGAAATCGCCGCACGACTCGCCTGCAAGGCTCACCTCTGCGCGGTGAAGAGTTTCGTGAAAACTGTGAACGACCCGGAGCCGAGGTGCGAGGTCCTCATAAAGGACCCAGCCTCCTGAGCGAGCCACTTGCCGAAGGTGCCGTTCTCCGCGCGCTCGCATTAACCGCGGAACGCTCGCGCCACGCGCCAAGAAGTAGTCGTAATAGTCGCTGTAGAGCTCGTAGTGGGTATCCGAAGAGAACCACTCTCCGCGGACACCTGGATATGGATTGATGCCTGGCCGCTGGAGACTCAGCGGAACAGTCGGACTATGAATAAAGCTAAAGCCCGCCAACCCGCCGCGCCGGGAAACGTAGTAGGACGCGGCGTGTAACAACACGGGAGCCTTAAAGCCCGGATGCCGAGGCGTGGCCGGCAAACCGTAAAGCCGCCGCCCCGGCTCCGCGGCGTCGATCACCTCGAGGAGCGCTTCCCCAACTTCATCCATCTCGGCAAAGCGTTCGTGATGAACATGAGCGGTGAAAAGCGCGGCGAAGAGCGCTGGGGTCGCGACCGCAAGTTGCACCGAACGGCGGTAAGACACCGCCGGAAAAAGCAGTCCGATCAACATTGGACCGAGCGTGCCGAAACGTTTCGAAATCGCCCATACATTGACGGCCATGACGGGTAAGAAAAGGTACGCCGCGAGAAAAGACGCGACGACTACAACTTCTGTGTAACCAGGTCGCCATCCCTTCTTCCACGATTTGCGCGCCAGTAGAGAAGCGACGAACATCACCGCCCCTGCCACAACCCAAGCGAGCAAGATTTCTCGGCCAACACCCCCATCCAAACCAGCATCGATTACCTCTGGCCATCGCTCGATACTGCGCTGAAGCGGTTCAAACGTCGTATCGCCCGCGTTGTTTGCATGGATCTGAGCCATGCCGACCCCAAGCCGGTCGAGGAGGTCTGACGAGTGGCCGCGAAAAACCCAGATCAAGAAGATGCCAACGCTGGGTCCAATCCCCATCACATATCTCGGAAAAAGCTTACGTTTTGAAGGCGCCAGGATCGGAAGGAGCGCGATTCCCGCAACCAGCAAGGTAACGGCGAATAGAAGCGCGTGGATAAAGAAGAGAACGCAGGTCAAGGAGAGGAGCCGAATCAGGTCCTCCCTCGTGGCCTCTCCCGCTCGTTCGATTGAGAAACACTGAGCCAGGGTGAGAAAGGCGAACGGAAACCCAAGGAGAAATGCGCCAAAGCCGAGATACGCTGCGTAACCCCATAACATCGGGAAACAGAGCAACGCCGGATAGGGGCTCCGGCCGAGAGAGCGGAAAAGGGCTCCGAGCGCAAATGGTGTTCCCCCAAAATAGATCGTCATCAAGAGTCGAAGCGCCATATCGGCTCCGACGAGCTTTGAAAGAAGCGCCGCAGGATAATAGAACCCCAGATACGTGCTGATTTGGTAGTGGCGAAGAATATAGGGCTCAAACTCCGGCGAACCTGCGTTCGCGATCGAAGCGACCATGGCATTGTGCTGAGGCCAATCGAGCAGAGGTAACAACGTCGAAGAGAACAGGGGCACGCACATCGCGGTGCCGCCAATGGCGGCGAGGAGGAGAAAGAGCCAATCGCGTTCTTCCTCTTCCGTGGAGCTTGAGGCTTCAGGTTCTCGGTTGCCGCTCATGCGAGGTCTTTAGCAGAAAACGCGGTGGATACGATTCGAGTAACGATCCCTTTCCTCACTGCGTTTTACAGCCCGTTGAACGACTCCGAGTCCCGCTTCGCGGCATTTTCAAGCACTCAGACGCCATCCAATTCCTGCCCCCGTACAATACTGGCTTCGAATCGCACACATCTGCGCACACAAAATTCCCACGACTCGAATACGGGAGTAAATCAACGGGCTGTTAAGAACCGAAAATTCTCGAAAGCGCTTTGAGCTGCACCTCGGACAGTTCCCCCCCACTGGAGGCGAGGCGAACAATGAGGGGCCCGATAGCGTCGTAGTCTGCGCGCTCATCTGCCGAGAGCGCGTCGCGATGACGCTTCACCGTAGCGGTATCACCGCGTGCCACGGGACCGGTCAATGCCGCGGGAAAGCCCTGCGCATGAATTCGGTCCGCAACGCTTCTCAAGAGCGCAGCGATTGCGTACTCCGCTTGTCTCGATGAGACACCATGGCGTTCGAGAATCGCGACGCCGCGTGCCCCAAGCGCCGCTGCTCCATTCGCGCAAAGCGCGGCCCCGGCGTGGTAGCCCGCGCCGTGTAGCGATCCGGGCTCACCGAGGACAAACCCGCCGGCGGCTTCGACAAGTGAACGCGCCCTCACGATAGCGACCTCGTCGCCACCGACGGAGAACGCGCCACCTTTCACGCGAGTCTCCTCGCCAGCTGGCGCAAAAGAGATCAACGGATGGATCGCTCCATAGGAGACCCCGAGGCCTCCTAGGTAGTCGGCAGGAAGCGCGCCGGCGCAATGGAAGAATGAGACCGACGCAGAGGCATGGGGCACCAATCGCCGAGCGACTTCCATCACCGCCGCATCTGAGACCGCTAAGACGATCGCATCGCACTCTGAAGGGATCGCTTCGGTTCGACCCGGGAGATGACATGTTGATAGCGTTTTCTGCCATACCTCATGGAGTCCGAAACCGACCCGGCCCCGGCCGACAACAGCAACCCGCACCGACGGCAAGCCGTCTGGAAACTCCGTATTTCGATTCCCGCCACTGGGTGGGTTGATGCTGGTGCTCATGTTTCGCTCCCCTGAACGCCTATCGTACTGGGGTATGCCTTCAGTTCCAATCGCCCGAACGGTTAGCCGTCTTCCAAGGATGCTTGACGAGGCGATGGTGCAGGACGAGACGCCAGTGCGTGGTTCGCGTCGCTCGCAGGGTGGTGAAAGACGTCCGAGACCACTTCGCGGCATTTTCACGCACTCAAACGCCATCCAATTCTCGTCACGTATGTGAACGCCGATCCGAGCCTCGTTCTTCCTTCGATATAGTCGGCTAGCGTTCGAATCGAATGCGAGTACGCGGCTTTATACGCCGCCGTAGAGCTTCTCTTCCATGGCCAGCGCAGCCACTCTCGGATGCACGCGCCCGGTCGTATCCTCACTTCGCGATAGAGACTCCCGAAGCGCGGTAGAGCTCACATTCGGTAGAACCAGCGGACATTCAGGGGGGAGAGGATATCCTTCTCGACCGACAACCAAAGGGGGCGCGAGCACCGCGATCTCTTCCCAGCGATACCATCGGTCGACACTCTCAAGAATGTCGGATCCAATGACCAAGCGGAACGTGGCGCCGGGTTCACGACGTGAAAGCTCTTGCAGGGTATTGAACGTACGACTCTCCCCTCCAAGCTCTGCTTCCACCGTCGATACCTCGACGCCATTCAACGCAGCAAACGCCCATTCGCACATCTGCCTGCGCTGCTCGAACGACGCGGAGCGTTTCCCAAACGCATGCTGGTACGTGGGGATCACGAGCACCCGATCGACTGCGCCCGACGCCAGCGCCCATGTCGCAAGCATGACGTGCCCAACATGAGGCGGGTCGAAACTTCCCCCAAAGACGCCAATGACCGGGGCGATTGCATCTCGCGAACTCATTGGTTGATGGAGACCCGGCGCTTCTTGGAGAGCAAGGGCTCACTCCAGATGGGTTCGCCGGTAGGCGCGAAGGTCGAAAGCAACACCCGCTCTGATGAGTCGATCTCGAGCAGACCGACTTTGCCCTTCGACAGCGGACCAGGACAGAAAAAATAGCGGGAACCGAAGCGTTTGAGCATCAGGTCTTCGCCGTCACCAAAGACGATCACATGGGCATTCGCAATGTCTTCCTCATCGAGGACCGACTTGTCATGGACCATGAGAACGATGCGGTCGCCCGCCATCTCGATCGCGCGCGCGGGAGGCGGCGGGAGCATTCGAAGACGCTGCAATTTCCGTAGTTGGCGATCCTCTTCGAGCAGAGTCTCGATATCGGTCGCGCTTCCATCCACCGCTAACTTTGCCGCGCGCGTGAGAAAATCTCCGCCGCGGCGTAGGTCGGCGGACCATTGCTGAACCACGCGCGTCGCAGCGTCGTCGCGACCGAGATACACTGTCTGATCCGCATTCGCGTCGCCCATCAAAAAATCGATCGCGTCTCGCAGTTCGCGATCGTACGCGCCATCGCCAAGTGGTCCGATGAGACCGATTCTCATGAAATCGGCTTCCTCATCGGGAACATCGTGAGACCGTGTTCGAAGTCGACCAGCGTGCTTCGGAGAGTGTGTGCAAGACGCATTGGGCTAATCACCAGAGCCCAGCCCGAGACGCTCGCGCGTTTCGAAATGCAAATCTGAGGTTAAGAAGCGCAAGATCGCGTTCGGGTCGGAGTGCCCGACTGCCCGAACCGTTTCGACGGCAAATCGGATCGCGCCGGTTGCAAGCAACGCAGAGCGAGTCGAGAAATGTTCCGCCGCATCTCGCAGTGCCGCGGGATCGAAACTCGGCGCGTAGACGACCTCGCGCAAAAGTGGGGCCAGGGTGTCGTTCACTCTTCTCGGAAGTGCGCGCCCTACCTTCTTCGCCATCTCACCAATCGCTTGGTTTTGAGGATCATCGAGGAGAAATGCCGGGTCGAAATGGCGGGCCGTCCCAGCGAGAAGGAGTCGAAGGGTCTGCGCGTCAACCCTCCCGCAAATGGAGAGTCCACCGCGCGCGATCACCGCCGCGCGGAAGAAGAGGAAACGGCGCAGTTCGGGATCGAGCGAAGAGAACGCACGCCCAACGACAAAGATTGCGGGATGGCTCTGCACCGCAACGCATCGTGCGTCGTCTCCAAGAACGTAGAGCTGTACGGCATCCAAGCCACACTCCTGCGCGAGCCGTACGGCCTCCCCCTGCAACGGGTCGCGACTCGCCATCTTCGTCGCATCCGCAGCCTCGAAGGGCACCACCTTTTCAAGCGCGCTGCCGGCGAGACGAAACACTTCCCGTGCAGCCCGCGAAAGAGCATCCGGAGCGAGCGCTTCGTGATGCCCTGAGACGAGGCCCCGAGCTCCAACGCCCGGAACGTCACGCCTTTCATCGACCAACGAAGCGAGCTCGACGCCTTCATGCCCGAGCGACATCGCCGTCGCGGCAACGACCGCCGCCGCGTCCCGGCGCTCTCGCCATCGAAGAGCGTCCACAAAACCGATCCACGCGTCGAGCGGCGCAGCCGGATCAGCCACAGCCCCGCGGAAGTCATTGATCGCGCGATTCAGGTGCATATGAAGAGCGGCGGGCGCGTTCTGACGCTTATAGAACTCTGCGAGTGCATGAAGCGCTTCAAGATTCGTCGGGTCGAACTTACGAGTCGAATCGAGGACTCGTTCGGCTTCGCGTAGTTCACCCGCCTTCTCATGAGCCTCTGCAAGCGAAAGTGCGTAGGTGCGCTTGAGGTCGGGGTCGATCTCGAGCTCGACCAACCGGCGCGCAACTTTGGTCGCGTCCTTGTAGCGCTCAAGCCGCATATAGAGTGCGAGCAACCGGCTCATCGCTTCCGTGTCTTCGGGGATGAGTTTCAGCACGCGAAGGTAGGCGGCCTCTGCGCGAGCCGGGTCGGGCATGCGGAGATCGTAGATTTCACCGAGTGAGAAGAACACCCACCGGAGCTCTTCCCGTTCTTGACGCGCACGCGCGACACCGATGAGGGCTTCGGCCGCCCCGCGGAAGTCGCCTTCCTGAAGGGAAAGCTCTGCGAGACGCTTTCGAAGCTCAACTCGCTCGGGTGCAACTTCGAGAGCGGCGCGCAATGAAGCGCACGCCGCGTTATTCTCACTGATCCGCTCTTGCAATGCCGCGCGTTCGGCGTGCAAATCGGCGAGCACCGGCCCCGCCGCGCCAGCCGCAATTCGCTTCGCGATCAACTGTTCTTGCTGACCGACAGTGCCATGGTCTTTCAAGATGGTGAGCGCGCGGGAGTAAAGGTCGCGGTATTTCACATCGACAGATGCGGCAGCTTCGAACGCCGCGATTGCGCGCGAAGGCTCTTCGATCTTCGACCACGCGACGCCTGCTTCGTACCAAAGCTCTACCGCATGCGGCTCGACCACGGCCGCCCGCGCGGCCCGCTCAAATGCTTCCGCGCCGTCCGCAACTTCACCGGAGACGACGCTCGTAGACCCGAAGCGTTCCTGCACCAATGCATGGTCCGGGAGCTGAGCGGCCACCCCCGCAAGAAGTGCGCGTGCGCCGGCAGGGTCACTCTCTTTCACGATATCCGCGGCTTGAAGCAAAAGCGCGGCCCGCTCTTCGGGCACCTCCGTTGCCGTCGCCAAGATTTTCAAAGTCCCAACGCGCTGTGCGTCGTCGACGTCGGAATCTTTTCGAAGCACCGCGTCGTAGCGACGCGCAAGCCATGCGGGGATATCCTCTTCCTGGAGCAGCGCTGCGCCGAGCCTGCGGAGGTCCGGCTCCGCGGCGACGAAGCTTGTCTCTTTCTTAAGGAGTGTGAGGCGAGTCAGAAGCCGAATCGCCGCGGTGCGTTCCGGCGTTCCGCGAAGGCTCATCGATAGCGCCCGCTGAGTGCTCCGCAGTTCTTCGTCGCGCGACTCTTCGATAAAGTAGCGCTCGAGAGACCGAAGCGAAGGCAGATGTTCCGGCGCCTCACCAAGCAAGGTCTGGAGCGTAAGAGCGGCGCTACCGCGGTCGTCTCTTTCGTACAGGTCGAGAGCCGCGAGCGCGTCAAGCGCTTCGATCTTTTCCAGCTTGGTGGAAGCGCGCTTTACGGATTCAAAACGTCGCTCCGCAACGCGCGCGTATTCCTGTGCGGAGAGTTCCGCGCGTTCGAGCGCATAGCTCGCGATCGGATCTTCCTTACTGGCGAACTCTCGAAATCGACTCGCGGCCTCGCGGTGCTCACCGATCGATTCAAGCAGCTGTCCAGCGCGAAGCATGGCAATCCGCCGGCCGCGCGGGCTTTGTGATGCGGCTCGACGCGTCAGCGCCCGCGCGAGTTCTTCCGGGGCGACGCCAGAGGCGCTCACAAGAAGACTCTCCAAAATCGGATCTTCAAGAGAAGCCTCCGACGCGGTCTCAAACGCTTGTTCGAGAGCGGCACCACGTTGTGCCGGGTCGGCAACTCGGGAAGCGATTCGCAAGAGCGCCGCGATCTTCTCGCCTGGACTCGACGCGACCTCTCGAACCTCCTCGAGAAAATCGAGTTCCGCATCCGGCCCTTTGCCAATCAACTCTGCAAGCGCGAATTGCGCGGAGTTGGCACCGGGAAGCTCTGCGAGTGCCCGCCGCAAGAGCGACACCTTCTCTTCTTCGCCAGCCAGCGATGCGGCTTGAAGCAGCGAAAGGTACCCCTGCTCTCCCGTCGCCGTTTCGGCTTCATCCTGCCATGCTCGCTGCACTTCAGAATCAGGTGCGCCGGAGCGAATAAGCTCTTCTACCCATCGCCGCTGAGCGACACGATCTCCGGGGCTGCGAGCGAGTTTCCAATCCTCCGCGCTCGGCCGCTCGAAGAGGGCGAGCGTACTCAGTCCCCCAAGTCGCTCTGAACTTGGTGTTCGTTCGACCACTCGGCGCAACGTCGCAACAGCCCCTGCAGAATCTTCATTTGCGAGGATGTCGATCAAAAGTGTCTCTGCGCTGACGCCGTTCCCTGGCTCTTCAAGCGCTCGCTCGAGTGCCTCACGTTCGCTGGCTGCATCTTCTCGAAGCGCGAGCGACGCAGCGCGCTCGATCTGGAGCATGGCCCGCTCCGAATCTCCCTCGCGCGCACTTGGAAGCGAGTCGTCTCGGTGGCGAAGAGCAAGCGTTTCACGGACGGAATCCGCGAGTGCAAACTGAGGCTCGGCAAGCTTTGCTTGCCGCAAGGCATCGTCCGCAGCCGCCAAATCTCCGGCACCAGCGAGCGCATCGGCAAGCTCCACGAAAGCGAGCGAACGCTCCAAGCCTTCGCTTCTCTCGGCGATGGTGCGAAGCGACTCAGACGAAGCGCCGACGCGTGCCCGGGTTCGTAGTGTCGCGAGAGAAGCGTCCTCACTCACCTCGGGAAGGTCCACTCCGGGATTGCCTATCATCTCGGTTCGATCGATCGCCTCGCGGAGGTCTTCGCCTTGGAGAAGCTCGCGAAGCGGCGCCACCGCGGCCTGACCTTGGCGGACCTGCCCCAGCGAAGCGCTCAACGATGAAGACGCCCCTCCCGCCATTTGAAAAAGTTCGCCCGCACTCTCTGCACCGTCCCGTTCGGCTCGCAGGGCTGCGCGAAGTGCAATCTCCGCGCGGATCGCGCTCGCGCCTTTCCAGGACTTTGCGGCTTCGGCTTCGGCTTCGCGCGCCGAGACGTTATCGCCAGATCGCCGCGTTCGCGACGCGAGAAGTGCATGGCCCACGAAGCCGCTCTCTTCATCGATTGCCGTTTCGAGTGCCGCTCGTTCCGCGGTACTTTCGCCGCGCTTTCGGAGCAGCATGGCCAGGAGCAGCCGGCCATACTTTCGATCGACGCCGGAGAGAGGAAGGGCGAGTTCCGCCTCGAGACGCGTGCACGCGAGCTCGTAGTCCCCATCGGCGATCGCGACTCGGCGAAGCCTTCGCAAGGCAACCAAGCGATCGCCCGCATCGCTTTCGCCAGACGCACTTTCCTCACAACGCTCCAGGCGCGCCATGGCCGTATCAAGTTCTCCGGCTTGCGCCCAAAGCTCTGCGCTCGCCAAGGCGAGGCGAGCCTTTCTCGAATCGTCCGCGCGGTCAAAGAGCACGTCGAGCATCTCCGCTCTTGCTCGCAAAACGGCGCGCGACCGACCCACCAGGGCCCACTCCTCTTGACGTGGTCGCCGCGAGGAGAGCATTCGGCGCGCGGCTGCGGCGCCTTGGTCTGGGCGATCGGCAACGGGCTCACCATTTTGCGTCAGCGAATGGTCCGGAGTCGGGTCGTCCGTTTCTTCCCCGATGCTCAGCTCGGGCTCGTCATCCCCTTCTTCGCCGATGCTCAGCTCGGGCT
>JAHDCI010000012.1 GCA_020629955.1 Myxococcota bacterium
CGCAGCCATCAACATTTGGAGCAACCATGAGCAGCAGCTTCCTCGAGAATACCAAGCACTACATCGACAAGGCCGGACAGCTTTTGGAGATCCCGACGGATGTCGGAAAGCAGCTGCAGACACCGGCGCGCGAAGTACGCGTCGAGCTCAATATCCGAATGGACGATGGAAGCATCGGCACCTTCATCGGCTTCCGCGTGCAGCACGACGACGCCCGCGGTCCGTTTAAGGGTGGGCTCCGCTATCACCACCATGTCGACGCGGCAGAGGTGAATGCGCTCGCCTCGCTCATGACTTGGAAGACCGCCGTGGCCGGCGTGCCGTACGGCGGCGCGAAGGGCGGCATCCAGGTCGACGCCCGCACGCTCAGCGAAGGAGAGATGCAGCGCCTTACACGTAAGTTCATCGACGGCATTCACGATGTGATCGGTGCGACGAAGGATATCCCGGCGCCGGACGTGAACACGAACGGCCAAGTCATGGCGTGGATCTTTGATCAGTACGCGAAGTACCACGGTTATCAGCCTGGAGTGGTCACCGGGAAGCCGGTCGGTCTCGGCGGCTCCGAAGGACGATCGCAAGCGACCGGACGCGGCCTCGTTTTCGCGGTCGAAGAGCTCTTGGCTTCGGAAAACAAGTCGCTCGACGGCATGACCGTTGCCATTCAGGGCTTCGGCAATGTCGGTACTTGGGCCGCGCACGATTTTGTTGCGAAGGGCGCCAAGGTCACCGCCATCGCCGACATCAGCGGCGCGTATAAGAACGCCGAAGGCATCAATATAAAGGAAGCCATTCAGTACGTGAAAGCGAACCGCACGCTCGAAGGTTTCAATGGCGCGGACCACGTTGACGGCGCAGAAATCCTCACCTGCGAGTGCGATATTCTGGTCCCGGCCGCGCTTGGCGGCGTGCTCACGAAGGACAACGCAAACGATGTTCGCGCGACGTATATCGCGGAAGGCGCCAACGGGCCGACGACGCCCGAAGCCGACGAGATCTTCGCAAAGCGCGGGATCAAAGTCCTCCCCGATATCTATGCGAACTGTGGTGGCGTGACCGTCAGCTACTTCGAGTGGTCGCAGAATATGCAGCACTTCTATTGGGACCTTGAGCGCGTGAATGCCGAGCTTCAGCGGGTCATGAAGCGCGGCTTTAAGGACCTTCAGGCAACCGCCCAAAAGTACGAGTGCAACTACCGGATGGCGGCGTTCGCGCTTGGCCTTGGGCGCGTTTGGGACGCGACGAAGCTTCGCGGGCTCTAACCCCCTAGCCCCTGATCACTGAAATGATTGAAGTCCGGGACGTTCACAAATCCTTTGTGCGTCCCGTTCTTCGTGGAGTGTCCCTTCGTGTGCCGGAGGGCTGTATCTACGCGTTGATCGGTCCCGGCGCAGCCGGCAAGAGCGTACTCCTCAAGCTCATCGCGGGACTGCTCAAACCGGAGCAAGGATCGATCTTGATCAAGGGCGAAGAGCTCGGGAAGAAGACAGACCTCGAGCTCGCGAAGCTCCGCGAGGGCATGGGCATGCTCTTTCAGAACTACGCGCTTTTCCAGATGAGCGTCGCCGACAATATCGCGTTTCCGCTCCGGCGCGCGAAGACGCATTCGGAAGAAGAGATCCGGGAGCGCGTACGTGAGCGCCTCGAGCGCGTTGCACTGCCAGGCCGTGAAGACCAAGACCCGGCGACGATGTCCGGTGGACAGAAGAAGCGCGTCGGCGTTGCGCGGGCGACAGTCGCGAAACCGCCGATCGTGCTCTACGATGAGCCGACGGCGGGACTCGACCCTGTGACGAGCCAGAAGATCTATGACCTCGTTCGAGAAGAGCAACGCCGCGAAGGCGCGACCGTGATGGTGATCAGCAGCGATGTTTCTGGCGTGCTCTCGATCGCCGACCGGGTCGGAATGCTTCACGAAGGACGGCTCATCTTTGACGGGACGGCAGACGAAGCTCGCGTTTCGGAAGAGCCGGCAGTGAAGCAGTTTGTTCACGGGCTCGTGGATGGGCCCCTATGAGAGGGGCGAACTGATGGCCGGCCCTGACGGCGCGTTGCTCGCGTTTCCGCGCTTCCTCGGCGAACGTGTGTTGGCGCTCGCATCGCAGGTGGGCGGCGTCGGTATCTTGCTGAAGGACGTTTTGGTCCGTCTTAGCCCTTCGCAGATCGATCGACTCGAGCTCTTTCGCAACCTCGGCCGGATGGGCGTAAAGAGTGTCCCAATCATCTCGGCAACCGCCGCATTCACCGGCGGGATCATGGTCATTCAGGCGGCGCCCTTCGTGCAGCAGTTTCAGGCCGAGGCGTTTATCGGGTGGGCGGCGACGTTCACGACCTTTCGAGAGCTTGGGCCGCTTCTTATCGCGTTGATTTTTAACGGCCGCGTCGGTGCGAATAATACCGCAGAGCTCGGCACGATGAAGGTGACCGACCAAGTCGATGCGCTTCGCGCGCTCTCCATCGATCCCGTCTCTTACCTCGTCGTGCCGCGAATCCTGGCGATGGTCTCCATGATGGTGGTCCTCTGCGTCATCGGGGATGCGGTGGCGCTCGGAGGCGCGGTCCTCACTGCTGACCTCCTGCTCGACGTCTCGCCAAATCTCTTTTTGAGCTCCGCGGTTGAGCGCCTTGAGGTTTGGGATTTCGGCCTTGGCCTTGTGAAATCGCTCCTCTTCGGTCTGATGATCGCGCTGATGTCCTGCTACTACGGGCTCGCGACCAAAGGCGGCGCGCCGGGGGTAGGGCGTGCTGTGAACGCCTCCGTTGTCGCGTCGGCATCGGGCGTCTTTATCGTCGACTACTTGCTCACGTTTATTCTCTAGTGCGGGGATCAAATGGATAGAAGGGATGATCTTTCGTCAGGGGCGCCGAGGCGAGTTTCGGTCAACGAACGACATGCCGAGTATATCGAAGGAAGAGCGAGGCTCGGATCGGCGTCCCTGGCGGAAGAGGGCCCTTCTAGCGATTTGAACCACGCACGAATGAGCGAGACGAGCCCATTTGCGAGTGATGAGGCCGGCTTTCTGGCCGAGTTTCGACAAGCCTTGAAGGAGCTTGTTGGGGTGCTTCGACTTGGCCGGCAGACGCTCTACTACATCATGAATGGCACCCGCGAACCCGGTGATATCGCCGAGCAGATGTTCGCCATCGGCAACCGGTCGATGCCTTTCATGGTTGTCACGATGGCCTTTATCGGCGCCATCATCGCGTACCAGACGGCTTTGCAGTCTTCCCGCCTTGTTCCGGACCTCTCGATGATGGGGGCGACCTTTATCAAGCTCTTGATCCGCGATCTCGCCGCTTCCGTTGGAGCGCTGCCCTTGGCGACGCGGGTGGGTGCGGGCATTGCGGCGGAGATTGGTTCGATGGTCGTCACGGAGCAGGTCGACGCGCTCCGAATGTCGAACGCCGACCCCGTGGATTACCTCGTCGTGCCGCGTTTCGTCGCGTCGATCATTATGGGCACGGTCGTGCTTCTGATCGGCGGCTTTGTCGCCTTCGCCAGCGGGATGTTTGTCGCCAATGTCGCTTTTGATGTGAACCCGCATACCTTCATGAACCTCTCGCTGATCACTTCCGGCGACCTCATCTTGGGCTTTCTCAAATGCCTGACATATGGTGGAGCGATCGCGCTTGTCAGCGCACAACGAGGGCTTTCGACCTTCGGCGGATCGGAAGGCGTGGGACGTTCGACAACGGAAGCTGTCGTCGGCAGCTGCTTCTCCATCATCGTGCTGAACCTTGTCATCAGCTCTATCGGTTACGTCGTCTTTCCGGCGCTTTGATATGTCTATTCGAATCGTCGACGTGCATAAGAGCTTCGGAGAGAAGCATATCCTTCGAGGCGTGTCTCTCGAGATCGAACCCGGCGAGTGCTTCTTTATTATTGGCGCCTCCGGGGTCGGCAAAAGCGTCATCATCAAGCATCTCATCGGCCTCTTGCGACCGGATAAGGGCGAGCTCTACGTCGAAGGCGTGGAGGTTTCAAAGCTGTCCGAAAAGGAACTCTATCCAGTCCGGATGAAGTGCGCGATGGTCTTTCAGAACTCGACCCTCTTCGATTCGATGACCTGCGCAGAGAATGTCGCGTTGCCGCTTCGCAAGCACCGCGGAATGTCGATGAACGAAGCACTGAAGGAAGCGAATGAGCGACTTGCCGCCGTGCGGATGGAGCGATTCGCCGACGCAAAGCCAGCCGAGCTGGGCGACGGCATGCAAAAGCGGGTTGCGATCGCGAGAGCGCTGACGCTCGATCCCAGCATCGTGCTTTTTGATGAGCCAACAACTTCGCTGGATCCGGTGAGCGCTCGACGGACCGACGCGTTGATTCGGGAGCTCTGCGATCGCTACGGCGTCACAGCCATTGTGGTGAGCCATGACCTCACTTCGATCTTCTCGATCGCGGACCGCATCGCGATGTTGTACAACGGCACGGTGCGCCTACTGGGTACCCAACAAGATTTTAAGACGACCGATGATGAGGTCGTGCGGCAGTTCATTGAGGGGCGTGCTGAAGGACCGATGCAGCTATGAGCGTCGAAGCGAAAGTCGGGCTCCTGGTTCTCGTCGCGCTCTTGCTACTCGGCGGATTCGTTTTCGTGCTGGGTGGCGTCGAGCTGGGCGACCAATACGACCTCTTCGTGGATTTCGACAACCCCGGCAATGTCCAGCCTGGGGCCCCGGTGAACGTCGGATCGATCCGAGTGGGTCGTGTTGACTCGCTCGAATACCGAGGGGGGCGCCTCGATCCCCAGACCGGTCGACGGCCGCTCGTTCGTGTGAAGCTACGCATCGACCGCGAGATTCAGGACACGATTCACGAAGACGCGCTCTTCTATGTGACTTCGCAGTCGGTGCTTGGAGAATCCGTGATTGCGATCGACCCCGGGAACCCCGAGGGGCCTGCGCTCGAAGACGGCGCCGTCGTCGAAGGGGTTGACCCACCACGTCTCGATTTGGCGCTATCCATGGCGTATGAGCTTTTGGAAAGCCTAACTTCTCTCTTCCGCGAGAACCGCGAAGAGCTTCAGAGCCTCCTCGCGAGCGCGGCGAATCTGATACGTCAGGCCGATGAGCTGCTCGCGGAAAACGATGGGCGCCTCGACAATATCCTCGCGAATATTGAGCGAGCGACCGAGCAGACCAACACGGTTCTTGAAGGGGCAGATGGGATCGTGAACGGACAGCAGCTACGCCGGACGCTGCGAAACGTCGACCGCACATTGGCGAGTGTCAGCTCCGAGATCGATCCGCTGCTCTCCGGGGCTCGAGAAGCACTCAGCGGGGCGAACGAGGCGCTTGGCACGATTGGCCCTGAGCAGCGCGAAGAGATTCAGAGCGCGATCTCCCAAGCGGCGGATTTGGCGGAGGAAGCCAACGGCGCCATCGCGGACGCCCGCGCCATCGTCACTCATATCCGCGAAGGACGGGGCACCGTTGGCGGCTTCGTGATGGACGAAGAGATTTACGACGATGTGCAGGAGCTTCTTCGAGACCTGAAGCACAACCCGTGGAAGCTCTTCTGGCGCGAGTGAGGCCCGCTCGACGGAGCACGGAGGATGATGCAGAACACGTCGGTGCACTCTTCCCTCCAGTTGTCCTTTCGCCTCGTTCTTAGCCTGACGCTCCTCTGCGGTGCGCTGGCTTGCGGTTCTGAATCAGAACCGGAAGTGAACGAGGTCCGGGTGGAAGGCGAGGGCACTTCGACGAATCGTGAAAGCGTTCCGAGCGATTCTCGTGAAGAGCGCGAAGAAGACGGGGAGGAAAACCCGACCGACGAAGAAGCCCCGCCGGAGCCTCTTTTCACGCGCTCGCGGCCCCTGATGGGTACAGTCTTCGTGATTCGAACGGATGCCCCGCCGCAGATCGCGGCGCCCGCACTTCGCCGCGCATTTGCGGAAATCGAGCGCCTCGAAACGGTTCTCTCCGAGTGGCGCGACGATAGCGAGATTTCCCGGATTAACGCACAGGCTGGACGAGAAGCCGTTCGGGTCAGTGAGGATGTCTTCGCCGTGGTGAAGGCGGGGGTCGATGTCTCGCGATGGAGTGAAGGAGCGTTCGATCTCTCGTGGGCTGCGCTTCGTGGGATTTATGATTTTCGTCCGGGCAGACAGCGAATCCCAAGCCGGGCCGAGGTTCGACCGCTGGCGCGTCTGGTCGACTGGACCCAGATCGAGCTGAACGAAGAAGCCCGGACGGTCTTTTTGCGACGAGAAGGCATGGCGATCGGAACGGGCGGCATCGCAAAGGGCTACGCGCTCGATCGCGCCGGGGAGATTTTGGTCGAAGCGGGCGTAGAGAACTTCATGCTCTTCGGAGGCGGACAAGTTCAAGTTCACGGTCAGCGTAGTGGACGCGCTTGGCGGGTGGGGATCCAGCATCCACGCGATCAGTCCTACTTCGGGTTCTTGGAAAGCAACGGCGGCTCCCTTTCGACCTCGGGGGACTACGAACACTTTTTCGTGGATGAAAATGGGAAGCGCTGGCACCACATTTTGAATCCTCAAACAGGGCTCCCCGTCGAGGGGACGGTCAGTGTCACCTTGATCGCAGAGAGCGGCCTCTATGCCGACGCACTCTCCACAGCGGCCTTCGTGCTCGGTCCCGAGCGAGCAAAAGAAATGCTGGAGCGCATCGAATACGAAGCGATGGCGGTCATGCTGAATCCGGACTGCGAAGTGATCTCCACTGACAATGTCGGTGACGCCTTAAACCTCACGGTAGAACTCGAAGATGGGCGCGTGCCCGGATGCGAGGGGAGTTGAGCGAACACTTCGCAATGGTGGTGGAGGAGCTTGGCGCTCCTCTGGTGAAGGTTCCTCTTCGCCCTCGGCCGCTCATGCCGGGTCACGTGCGCATCACCGTGGAGGTTGCGGGCTGTAATTTCTTCGACTCGCTTTTGATGCAGGGACGCTATCAACTGAGGCCCAACTTGCCCTTTTCTCCGGGGGGCGAGGTTGCCGGGGTGATTGCTCGGACAGGACGTGGTTCGGAATACGAAGTGGGGCAGCGGGTCCTGGCCGTGCTGCCCTTTGGCGGATTTTCGTCGCAGGTCGATGTCGCGGATGAGCGGGTCTTTCTGCTTCCGGATGGCGTCTCGGCGGAGAGCGCGGTGGCCCTTGGGACACAGGCACAATCGGCGCACCTTGGACTCTTTCACAGGGGCATGCTTCGCGCCGGCGAAAAGGTACTGGTGCACGCGGCAGCTGGAGGGACTGGGCTCTGCGCAGTTCAACTCGCGCGCGCTGTTGGCGCGGAGGTGTATGGAACGGCGAGCAAGTCGGAAAAGCAGGAGCTTGCCGTCTCGCATGGATGCCGGCGCTGCTTCTCCTCACGGGATGAATCCTGGCCCAAACTCACGAAGGAGATTGCGCCGGAAGGGTTCGATCTGATCTTCGATCCGGTCGGCGGCGATCTCTATCGGGAATCGACGAGGCTGCTCGCGTGGGGAGGACGACTGATCGTGGTCGGTTTTGCTTCGGGCGATATTCCGAGCGAGGCGATGAATCGCGTGATGCTCAAGAATATCTCCCTCGTTGGGCTTCACTACGGGCCCTATTTTGAGCGGGGTCCGCAGTACCTACAGGCCGCCCATTCGGACCTGATGCGCTGGGTTCAGGATGGCGACCTCACACCGCTTATCGGGCGAAGGTACCGCCTTGAGCAAGCGAATGAAGCGGTTGAGACAATCCGTTCGAGGTCGAGCGTCGGCAAAGTTGTGATGCACGTTGGTGTCTGAGAATTCCCTTTCGGGAAGCGAAGTGGATTCGCGACGCGTTGACATGTTCGAAAAGCCAGCTTGAATGCGGCGCTCTTGGTTGCGTCCAAGTGATATTCGCGACGCTCGTGGCGAATCTCCCCTTTCTCCATCACACTGAATTCTCATGCGCCCTCTCGCCCTCTCGATCCTGACAGCTCTCGCGACGCTCTCGTGGTCTTCGCTTGGCGTCGCGCAACCACGGTCACTCAGTCGTCCGCTTTCAACGGCGGAACGGGCCATCTTGGAACGTGGAGAGACCGTCCTTCGCCCGTATACCGAGCGCCGGGGAAGTCTCGAGCTCTTCGGGGGCACGAGCTACCAAGTGATCGACCTGCAGCCAGCAGAATGCTGGGCCGCCCTTCATGATGACGCGTCGCGCATTCGCCATATGCTTCCGCAGGTGCAGCGCGCGACGGAGCTCGCGGTTCGAGGCAACCATCGAAGCATGCGCTTCGAACATCGGGCTGGCCCTGCAACTCCAAGCTACACCGTCGACTTCGAGTATCGCGATGACCAACGGATTTTGGTGTTCCGGCTGGATGAGAGCGCAGAGAACGATATCGACGTGGCGTGGGGTTTCTTTAAGCTTCGAAGCTGGGAAGGCGGCCGAACGCTCGTTTCCTTTGGCGTGATGGCGGATATCGGCGATGGCTTTATCAGCGACGCGCTCCGGCCCACCGTGCACGAGTGGATTCTGAAGATCCCGCTGACCTTCCGGCGGTACCTCCACCGCCACCGCGAACGCTACCAGCGGCTAGCCGCCCGTTAGCCGTTTGCTCGCAAGGCGAGCGCACCTCACTCGAATAGACCGACGCCTCTTAGGTCGGAGGCCATACCTGTCATGGAGCTATCGATATCGCTCGGCAGGCCCATCGCTGAAGTTGGCTCGACGCGCTGGCTCTGTGCACGAACTCGCTGCACGGCGTCGCTCGGCGAAACCATCTCGGAGGGGGGAGTCACCATCGCGGTTTCGACCATCGCGGTTTCGTTTGAACTCGCGCGCATCGTATTGCGTCGTCGGGGTCGCATCTCGGAGGTTGGTGCTGCCGCAACAGCGGGAGGGTCTGCGCTCTCTTCCTCATTTGCGACCAGCGCAATCTGCACCGTCTGGGACCCGGCTTGAACCTCAACGCGGATCGTTCCTTGAGCGTCTGCCGTTCGCGCAAGGATGTCGAGGCTCTCCCCCGAAGGCGCTTCGATTTCACAGGGCGTCGCGCCGCATCCCGGTCCGTTCTCGACAATGACCGCTGCGCCATCGGTTGGAACGGTCACGATCCGAATGCGGCCCACCTCCGGTTCGTTCGTTTCGTCGGCTTCCGGCGTAGTCGTCGCAACGGGGGCTTCTTCATTTCGTTGCGTTCCGAAGTAGACGCCTACGCCGACGAGCAAAATGAGCGCCGCGACAATCGCAGCGATGAGCGGGGCTTTCGAAGAAGCTGGTGGTGCGGGAGCGGAGATATCCGGGCCGATCGAGAGCGCCGCAACCCTCGGAGCGGCGGTTGCCGGTGCCGAAGCGGCTTGACCGTACCCGTGAAGCGTCGGCGCGGTGACCCGGCCTTCGAGCGCTTCGGTCATGGCCTCCGCAAGCTCTTCCATTGTTTGGTAGCGTTGGTCGGCGGCTTTTGACAGAGCCTTCGCCAGCACCAGTTCGAGCTCCTGGGTGCAGCGAACGTTTGCGTTCACCTCCCGAAGCGGAGGCGGTTCGTTAAAGGTGTGCTGCGTCAGGATGCCCATAAACGTATCCCCGACAAAAGGGACGCGGCCGGTGAGGCATTCGAAGAGAATCACGCCCAAGGCGTAAATATCGACTCGGTGATCGAGCTCTTTTCCGGAAGCCTGCTCCGGGGACATATATTCGGGCGTGCCGAAGATCATCCCGGTCTTTGTGAGCTTGCGGCCAGGGGCGCCCGGGGTCTCGATATCGCTCATCTTGGCGATTCCGAAATCCACGATCTTCACGAAATCGGTGCTGTTGTTACGCTCGATCAGGAAGATATTCTCCGGCTTCATGTCACGGTGAACGATTCCCTTTGCGTGTGCGGCGCCGAGCGCGCGGCAGCATTGCACGAGGATATCGACGGCCCGTTCCATCGAAATAACGACCTCGCGGGCGAGAACGTTTGCGAGGTCTTCTCCTTCGAGAAACTCCATCACGAAGTAGCTTTGGCCGGTGGGCGTGCTGCCGAAGTCGGAGATATCGACAATGTGCTGATGACCAATTCGCGAGGCGCTCTTCGCCTCCTGGCGGAAGCGTTCGACGACCTCTTCACGAGAGGAGAAGTCGTCGCGCAATACCTTCAGTGCGACGCGCTTTTCGATCACCGTGTGCATCGCCTCGTAGACGAGACCCATGCCACCTTCGCCGATGCGCCGCTTCACCAGGTATTTGTCGAAAGTCGCTCCAACGAGAGGATCCTGATTCTCGGGCTCCGCTTGAGTTTGCGAGGCGGTGATCAGGCGTGCGCCATCGAGCGGGCAGAAGACTTCTCCTCGCTCGTAGTCGCCTTTGCAAGTTGGGCAGATCTTATCCACGGTGGTGCTCGTAAATTCCCCCGGAAAACCCCGAAAGGAATCTCCTGCAAGCTATCAAGCCGCGGTAGCGAGCGTCAATCTCACGACCCATCACTCCCTCAATCACTGGGCAGCGTCGCTGGTATCGCTCTCGGAGGCGGGACGATCTTGTGCTTCCGCTTCCTCCGGCGCATCTTCCGTCGCGCTCTCTTGCGCTCGCTGCGCGTCGTGAAAGGCGCGCATGACGCGCGGCGAAGTGCGGGCGGAATCGAGTTCGAGATGCGGCTGCCGGGCGAGCGCGCCGCGGAAAGCGCTGACCGCGAGTTCCTGTTGTCCCAACGCGACAAAGCTGGTCCCAAGCTCGCGTTGAATGGTCACTTCCTGAGAGCCGGTGAGCACGCCCGTACCGAGGAGACGGTTGCCGAGCGCGATCGCTTCGGCGAAGCGGCCGGTCCGAACGAGTTCCTGAAGGGTGGGCAACTGTTCGTCGATCTCTGCCTGACGAACTCGCATCTGGCCTTCCTCCGGAGCTTGCCCGGTGGCTTCGCGAATGATCTCCCGCCCCTCGTCCGAGAGGACCAAATCGCTGAGTGGGATGAGCACGATCTGCCCTCGGGTCAGTCGGTTCATGCGGAGGGCATTAAAGCGACGCAGTCTTCGACTATGCTCGGCGCCTCGACCGAAGTACGCCTTCGCGATTCGGGGAACGTTCTCTCCTTGCGCGGCGACGTGCCGTAGCGGGTAGGGTACCAAGAGCTCCGCGCCTTCCGCCGGCTGCTCGGAGCTGCTGCCCTGATTCGCGTCCATGAGCACAAACGCGCGTCGTGGATCGCCGTAAAATCGTGTCGAAAGCTCCGCCCAGGTTTCTCCCGGTTGTACGCGGTGATATTGAACGTAGGGGATCTGAAGGCGCAGGCCGACCACGATCGGAGAGCCGCCTTGGGCCGTCAGTCCGTTTTCGGCGACGAGGATATTCTCTCGCCGGGGGTCGCCGTAATAGCGCTCGGCGATGGACGCGAGAGTTTCTCCTTCGCGAACGACATGTTGGTATCCGCCGTCCGCTTCGGCGCGCAGACTGAGCCCCAACGCGAGGGCGCAGAGTGCGCACCATCCGAGGAGCAAGCGATAGGAGCGGGCCGAAAGCGACATGCGCCGGATTCTACGTGAGCACGTTCAGATTTTTAAGGGAGAATCGACGTCTTCGCGGGATTTCGCATATCGCGACCCGCGCTGGGCTCGTACGTGATTCAAATCGCGAGAAGGAGCCTCTTCCCCCAGGAACGCCGATCCGAGCTTCGCTCTTCCTTCGATATACTCGGCATGTTCGATCGAAGCTCGCCTCGGCGCCCCTGACGAAAGATTTTCCCTTCTACCGATCTGATCCCCGCACTATTGATGCGCGCTACAGGGTCTCGGAGCGCTCGCGAACGCCCGATCGAAGACGAAATACCAAACGTTCCATTGCCAGAAGAGGCTGCGCGTTGGCTTCGAGCTCACGGCGCGTATCTTCGATCATCGCTCCGCGAGCAGCAAACGCCGCGGCCGGTTCCGATTGTGCGCGAGCAACCATCGAAGGCGCTTGAAAACGAGTCATCGATGAATCCCCACCTGCCGCGAGGACCGTGAGATCGCGGAAATAGGTTTGCAGGCACTCGAGCGCTAGCTCTCCATGCTCATGGTTCGCAAGGGTATCGGCCGCGTCGAGAAGCTTCCGCGGTCGATTGCCCGCAGCGGCGGCGTCGACTTCCTTCGCGAGTGCAAAGAGGGATTCGCCGAGCCCATCGGTTGCGAGGCCGATCGCGCGGTCTGCGCGACCTCTCGAAAGCGCGATCGCGGCGTCTCTTTCCGGACCCTCCGCAATTCCTTCACGCTCAAGAAGTTCTCTTAGTTCGACGTCGTTCAGACGTTCGAAGCGCACCAGTTGCGATCGGGATCGGATCGTCGGGAGAAGCCTTTCGGGGCGCTCGCTGAGCAAAATAAACGTGACGCCGGCCCGCGGTTCTTCGAGCGTCTTGAGAAGCGCGTTGGCCGCTGCGGGGGCGCTCAGCGGAAGGGAGACATCCACCTCTGGCAAGATGATGAACGAGCGCTGTGCTTCGAAGGGCGCCGAGATCGCGTGCGGGAGGATCTCCTCTCGAACCGTTTGCACCTTTAGGTTGCGACGGCCGTCATCGCGCGGTCGAAAAATCCGTACGTCGGGATGATTGCCCGCCCGGATGCGCTTCTCCGCGGCTTCTCCGATGGAGGAGATCGCTAACTGAAGGGCAATGCGTTCCTTACCAACGCCGCTCGGGCCAACGAAGAGATAGGTGCCAGGCCATCGATTTTGAGTGAGGGCCCTTTCGAGAACCGATAGCGCTTCTTCTTGGCCAATGATCCCGGCGCGTAGCGATGCGGTCATTTGGAGGGGCCGAACTCGATAAGGCTTGTGGCCATGGTCTCAATGGCGTCAGCGATCTCGGAAGCGACGAGCGCGTCTTCTTGAACGAAGGCTTGCATGACGAGCCCATCCAAAAGCCCGACGATGATTCGCGGCAGCACATCTAGCGAGACTTTCGTGCGCAGCCCAAGTGGGCTGAGATGGGCCGTGAGGTGGTCTCGAGCTTGGGTGGCGGCGCGCTCGTAGTACTCGGCAAGCTTCGGACGTAGGCTATCGTCGTAGAGAGATTGTGCCAGCAGATCCGCAACGACGAGCGCTTCGTCGCTCCGGCTCGCGCGAACTTCCCACAAGGCTTCGATCGAGGCCCGAAGCGAACTCATCGGGTCGCCACCGCTTGTCCAGGCCTCGATGGTACGGGCCTGAACTGCATCGAGCGCGGTTTGCAAAACCTCTTGGATGAGGGACTCCTTGCTCGGAAAGTGATAGTGCACCGCCCCTTTGCTCATGCCGGCCTCCCGGGCGATATCCAGCAAGCTCGTTCGCGCATACCCTTGACGCGCGAGGACCCGGATCGCGGATTGGACGATCTGTGAGGCGCTGAGTTCGGACTTTTTGTATCCCATCGTGAATGCGGCGAGCCGCAGCGGAACCATGCCGATCGACGAGCGGGGGGTCAATGGTCCATCTGGCTTGGGGGCATTTCCCGAAGGTGCGAAATCGCGGCGCCGCTGATGGAGACACAGCAAAGCGCATTTCGCATTCGATCGAAGATCGCGTTGAATCCGCCGTTTCTAGCGATTTTTGGGAAGAATCGAAGGAAGTGCTTTTCTTGGAAGATGCTCCTATCGCGCCAACTTCGATTTCATCGAATAGTTTTGTAAATTGAACTATTTAGGGAGGCGTTGTCTTGCCGACTTGGGCAGAAGCGAGCGCTCGGATTCTTTCGAAGCACAGGGCGAGTGTGCTTCACCGTCCGAGATCTGTTCAGGCGCGTTTGAATGATCCGCCCAGCATGGTATCGCGGACGTCTTCTGCAGCCCGTGTCGAATATGACGCGTCTTGGCTCGTCAGAGTCATTGGAGCCCCAATGCACAGGACTACTCTTCTTTCTCTCGCCACTTCCGTTTTCCTCTTCGCGTCCATCAGCGCTTCTGCCCAAGATCGGCAGGTCGTCGCGCGGCTCGCGGAGCATGGCCAAATGTCGCGCCGTGAAGCTCGCGGCATCGCGCAGCAAATCGATCGGCATCTTGCGGCCAACGCGGCTCGCGGAGGGGGCGACTATGATTCGCTACGACAAGCCGCGAACCGCGCTCTCTTCGGACAGGCGGCCGGTCCTGGCGCTACTCGAGACGAGTTTAATCAACGCCTTGGGGCGGTTCTCCAGCGTCTTCAGCGAGGAATGGATGTCGCACTTTTGCAGGTGCTCTTTCAGCCCCGCCAGAATGGATCGATTCTCTGCGCCGCCGAATATGGCGTCACGGTAACCGCGTGCGACGCGCTGATCGCCGCTGCCGGTCAGTCTCCTTCGGTGTTGCCTTATCTCGCCCCAGACGATGGTCGCGCGCTTACCCGTGCGATTCGAGGAGGCGGAGGCAGCGCTCGAGACGCGCGAGAGGCGACAAGCTCGCTGCGCGACGTTGTCCTTGGGGTTCCCCGCACGCTCTCCAATGATCGTCGTGGACGCGCTCTCCTCTCGCTACTGCAGGCTTGTCCGGGCGGAACGAACGATCGCGAATCGCAGGTAAGAGCGTGGCATGTTGGGCCCACCACCCACCTGGCCCAGTGCATCGCTCGTGAAGTGGCGCAGCACGGCGGAGTTCGAGCTGCGACCTATGTCCTGAACATGTCGACGGGAGCTGCTCAGGCGTTTCTTGAGTGGGGCGCGCCGGACACGATGAACCCTCAGGCTCAGACGCCCCCGCCTCCTCCGCGTCAGGCGCAGCCGCCGCGTCAAGCTCAGCCACCGCGGGCTCAGCCCCAGGTGAGCGCGGTATCTGCCCCCGAAGCGCTCCGGCAGCAGGCTCGGGCCCAGTTCCGCCTTGGGAATTTCTCGGCCGCGGCATCCGCGTATGAGGCTGCGGTGAACCTCGATCCAAACCATGCAGGCGCATGGGCCGGGGTCGGCGCTTCGAAAGCGCAACTTCGCGACTACGCGGGCGCGGTGCTCGCGTACCAGCGTGCATGCGAACTGGCCCCGAATAACGCGGGCTTCTTTGTTGCCCTCGGACGTTCCTTCGCGTCGAACAACCAGCAAGGTCCCGCGGTCGCTGCGCTCCAACAAGCCGTTCGTCTCGACCGTTCCAATCAGGCCGCGCGGGAAGGCCTGCGCGCGCTCGGGGGAGATGTTCCTCCTCCGCCGCTTCCCGAGGTTCCGCCGCGCGACTCCATCATCTCGACGCTTGCACCTCTGCAGGGCGGGCTTCAAGGCTGCGCGCCAACATATGAGGGGCAGGTCATCTTCTCCATCGCCATTACCGGCGAGACGGGCGAAGTCATCGCCGCGACTGCGGAGAACGTCGAGAATCCGAGCGATGCCGCGTGTTTTGAATCGGTTGTTCGCTCGGCGCAGTTCCCTCGCTTTACCCGTCCTGAGCTGACGATTCGTTACCCCTTTGCGCTGAGCGCCGAGTAGCCAAACGGATCGACCGAAACGCCCGATTGTAGGCACGGCGTCTACAATCGAGCGTTTTCACATTTAGAGTGTTTCCTCTACCAAACACCTTCTTTTTTCGAGTTGCCGGGCCCATCCGGCCTACGTTGGATTTCACACCCTCTACGCGGCATACCCCTTGCAGCATCCTTCACCGTTTCGTCTTCATACGTTAAGCTTCGTCACTATGAGCCCAGCCCGCATTCTCGTCGTCCTCACGCTGCTCGCGATCCCTACCTTAGGGCACGCCCAGCGGGCGGTAGTCATGAACTTCGGCGGCCCCGGTGGTTCTCAGGCTCGGAGCGCAGCGGTACGTGCGGCCTCTCGTTCGCTGCAGGTTGTCCCGCAAGGGCGCGCCGCTTCGGTCGGTAGCCCGAGCAGTCGGCAAGGTCGGCGCCAAATCGCGCGCGAACTAAACCTTGATTTTATCATCATGGGACGCGTGACGGGCCGCGGCCGAGGAGCGCATACCGAGATTACCGTCTTCGGATCGAACGGACGGGAGCTCGCCTCCGAGAATGCACGGCGGCCGATCGGTCAGGCGGGACGTGCGGATGTCACCCGAGCGACAAGCGCGGCGATTCGCACGGCTCAACGTCGAGGTGGCGGTCGGTCGAATCGCAGAGAGCGCGACAACGAGCGCCGCCGCGAGCGTGATGACGATGACGAGGACGAAGCCCGGGAAGAGCGTCGTCGACGTGCGCGAGAGCGGCGTGAGCGTGAAGAGGAGCGGCGCGAGGAAGCTGCCGAAGAACGCCGCGAGCGTCGCTCACGAGCGCGTGAGCGAGCGCGGGAGCGACGCGAAGAACGCGAGGAACGCGCTGAGCGCCGTCGCCGTCGCCGTCGGGATCGCGACGAGGATGAGTACGAAGACGATTACGAGGATGACGAATTTTCGGATTCCCGTCTCATTCCGAAGGTGATGATCCGTCTCGGTGTCGACGCACGTACGCGCGACGTCACCATCACGCTGACCGATAGCCGCCGGCGAAACTTTGAAGCTTCGCTCTACCCGGAAGTCACGGGCCGCATCGAGGCTCATCCTCTCATCGACCGTGACGCTGCGCTCCGTGGACTCTACCTGCAGCTTGATGTCGCATTTGCGGTGGGGCTGCGCACCCTTGAGACCGACCCGGCCAATCCAATGGGCGAACGACGCGAAATCGAGACGAACGCGTGGCGTTTCCTGGCGTCTCTTGGCTATCTGATCCCGGCCGCGGAAGACCGCGTGCGAGTGGGTCTTTTGGTCGGCTTTGGGCATGACCGCTTCTCTCTCGCAGAGAACCAGACCTTGCCTTCCACGTCGTACAACACCGCGCGTATTGGCTTGGTTGGAAGCTTTGGCGCTTACGGTACGTTGATGCAGACGCGCCTCGATATCGGCTATCGGTTCCTTCTCGGGGCGGGCGACCTGAGCACGGCATTCGGCGAGACGACGACCGGTGGCGCGCTCGATGTCGGGCTCAGCCTCGGTGGGTTTGCGGATGTAGGCTTCTCCTACCAGCTCCGCTTCGGCTACTCCCGCTATTCCCTCCGTTTTGCAGGTCCCGCGACCGACTTCACGGCGACCAAGGGAACCGACTCCGCGGTAAATCTTGGCATTCAGCTTGGCTGGGCGTTCCACTAACAACGTCGTTGAGACGAGCCGATCTTCGGCGTGTTGGTCTGACAGCAGAAGCTTGATGGCGTAGACAGCGCGCCCGGTTGACCGGAAGCGTCCGCTCTACCGGGCGTCGTCCTCGCGCATCGCTTTGAGTAGCGCTGCTTCCGCTTCGTCTCTGGAAGCATAAAGGTTCGCATCGGCGCCGTGGAGTACGCTCGTCGTGGAGATGCTGACCTTGGTCCGCGTATCCCCACCGAAACGGAATGAGCGCAGAGTGTGCTCCTCAAGGATAAGTGCGCGCCGCTCACCAAAGTAGGAACTCACCCGCGGGTGAACGGAAAGACCTGAGAGGTCGATGAGCAGCCAGACGCGCCGAGCTGAGATGGACCGAAACTCCGCACGTACGACTCGTTCCCACCGGTCAATATCCTCGCGCGTATTCAGCACGACATCCCAGAACATCGCCTCCACGAATCCTTCGCGATGCCGAACGAAGCGATGGCGTCCGGAGGAACTTTCCGGAATCATCGTGCCCCCCACGACAATCCGAGTTGGATCACGACCTCGTGGCTGTTGGCTGAGAATCTGTCCACCAGGCCATCGAAACGTGGCTCATCAGAGACTGTCGCAACGAGGCTCATCGAAAGAGCGTTGCTCTCTCTCTTCACTTCGTGCTCGCCAAATCCGATCATCGATGCAGCCCAACTGCGTTCCGGGCCCCTAGGCGGAGAGCCCCGCGATAAACGATTGAATGATCGCCGCCGTCTCGGCGGGTCGTTCCGTCGGCAGGTAGTGACCGGCGCCTGGGAGGTGGACAAGGCTCGCCTTCGCGATTGGGTCAACGACCGCCGCTTGCAGAAAATCCGGCGGCAAAAAGGGATCATCGGACGCGACGCAGACCGTCGGACAGAGGATATTTGCGAGTGCATCTGCGAAGCCGCCGGCCGTCCACGTTTTAAGCGTCTCTCCGATGTTCGCTTCGCTCGGCTCTGCGCCGATGCGGAGGAGTCTCTCTTTGCCTCCTTCGGGCAAATCGATCGTCGCCATGTCCAGAATCGTGCCCTGCAATTCGCGATTGGTCGCGCTGCCAGCGAAAAGTTCCATCGCCTCTGGAGGTAAGGGAAGTCCAGCTGCTGGGACCGGACAGAGCAAAATCTGTCCCTGAACGTGTTCCGGATGGTGGGCGGCGAGCCACTGCACGATCTGTCCACCCATCGAGTGTCCAACCCAAATCGCCTCTTCGATACCGGCTTCATCGCACGCGGCGATCAACGAAGAGGCCATTCCAGCGAGGTCGAAAGGTCCATCTGGCGAAGAATCGTGCGCCCCTGGAAGGTGAGGGGCGAGCACGTTCGCGTCGCCCAATATTTCGCGAATCGGATCCCAAATGTGGGCATTCATCATCCACCCGTGAACAAAAACGATATTCGGTCCCGACTTCTCTACCATCCTGTGAGCATACATTCTCCCCTGAGGGGAGTCTATCTTCTCGTCCCAAAAGTTAGGGAGAAGGGTCGCTTCTGTCACTTCGCGTTGCCGAAGAAACAGCTTCTTGACGCAACGCGCCACTTCGGTTCCACTACCTATCCGGGAGGCGGGGCCGGAGATTTTTCGTATGTACCCGAGCTATGGAACCCAAGATTTGAGCCGACGAGAGAGCCGCTCCAACAGCCGACCTTCCTCATCTGGCCGGGCACCCAAAATCGCCTTTATCGGCTCGGGTGGAGGCGCAAAGGGGATCGCCCATCTGGGGGTTCTAAAAGCGCTCTCCGAGTTCGGGGTCTCGGCGGATGTTTTCGTGGGCGCGTCGGCGGGTGCCGTCGCGGCGTGTTTCTATGCGCAGGGGTTCGATGCCGATGAAATGGTCGATTGGTTCCGCCCTTTTTGGAAGCGCGAGAATCTTCGAACGCCCCTAAAGGCTCGTCACTTCCTCGGTCTCCCGAATCTTCGGCAGCTCCGTTCTCCCGGCTGGCTCAGCTCGGGGTTGCTCTCGGTCGATCGCTTTGAGAAGTTTCTCGAAAAGAAGCTTCCGCACAACGACTTTCGTCAGCTGGACCGTCAGCTCTACGTTACTGCGACGGACATCGACTCGGGCAAACGCGTGGTTTTCGGCAACGGGTATGTTGACGATGTTCCGATCAGCTCCGCCGTCGCCGCCTCCTGCGCGGTCCCGCTGCTTTTTCGTCCCCACCGAATCGGCGACCGCTACTATGTCGATGGAGAGTTGGTGCGAACGTTGAGCATGGACCTCGCCATCGACGCGGGCGCGGACGTCCTGATCGTGTCGAACGCGTACCGTCCGAAGAAAAACGCGGGGGCGTCCATCGCCACGCGCGGGGTCTTCCGCGTGACTCGTCAGGCCACGAATATCGTGCTCTCTCAAAAAGAGAAGCGGGGCATGGAACTTCTGCGTGGCCGGCGCCCGGATGTCACGATTGTCGAGGTGACCCCCGACCTTGGCGAGTTCTCGTTTACCTCGCGCAGCACGGCGCGGCGCTTACTCTTCCGCGGCTACCGCCAGGCACTAAAAGTACTCGCCCAAGCAAAACGAGATGGGGCGTTTGCTCCGCGTCGCGACTCTTTCGCGCCCGCGAAGTAAGCCCTCGGAACCTATTGCGGAAGGTATTGGTTCAGGCGGGGGAACCTGCTACGAACCGGTGCTGTTCGCTTTGGCCGAGCAATTTCCGAGACCGGTGCCACGTTAGGCACTTCTCCATCCTTTAAAACGAGTTCCTGCTTCGAGAAGAACATGAAGCCTTTCTACGTCACGACGCCGATCTACTACGTTAATGATCGCCCTCATATCGGCCACGCTTACTCCACTGTCGCTGCCGACGTTCTCGCACGCTTCGCGCGTCTCCAGGGACGGCCGACGCGTTTTCTGACCGGTACCGATGAGCACGGTCAGAAGATCGAGGAGAAGGCCGCAGAGCTCAAAAAGGAACCTCAAGCGTTCGTCGATGAGATGTCGCCTCCTTTCAAAGCGGCGTTCGAACAACTTGATTGTTCTTTCGATGACTACATCCGCACCACTGAGCCGCGTCATGAGGAACGAGTCAAAGCGGCGTGGTCAGCGATGCAGGAACGCGGAGATATTTACCTCGGCAAATATGAGGGCTGGTATTCGGTTGCCGATGAGGCGTTCATCACGGAACACGAGCTATCGCTTCTCGATGAAGTTACGCGTTCCAAAGTTCAACGCGTCGCGGAACCGAGCTACTTCTTTAAGCTCTCGGATTACACCGAGAGGCTGCTTGAGTTCTACGAGGCGAATCCAACATTTGTGCAGCCCGAGGGGCGCTTCAACGAAGTAAAGGCGTTCGTGAAGCAAGGGCTTCGCGATCTGTCGATCTCGCGGACAAGCTTCTCGTGGGGCATCGATGTCCCGGGCGACGACGCGCATGTGATGTACGTCTGGCTCGACGCGCTGACCAATTACGCATCCGCGCTTGGGGGCCCGATCCCGGCTGGCGCCGCACCGCTCTTTGAGAAGTTCTGGGGCAAGGATTCCGACGTCGTCCATATCGTTGGCAAAGATATCCTTCGCTTCCATGCGATTTATTGGCCCGCGTTCTTGATGAGCATGGGAGCCGAGCTGCCAAAGCAGATTTGGGCACACGGCTGGCTCACCATCAACGGTCAAAAGATGTCGAAGCGAAGCGGAAACTTTATTCCGCCTGAGCCGCTCGTTGAGCAGCTCGGAGCCGACGTCGTGCGCTACTACCTGATGCGCGAAGTTGGGTTTGGACAGGACGGCGACTTTGCGCACGCGAATGTGCTGGCGCGATACAACGGCGAACTTGCGAACGGCTTGGGCAATCTCCTGAACAGGATGGTGAAGAGCATCGTTGCGAGATCGTTCGAAGGGAAGGTGCCACCGGTCGCTGAACTTCAGGATGTCGATCGAGAATTGATCGAGGTTGCAGAGCGTGTTGCGAAAACCAGCGCGGCGCACTTTGAAGCCATCGCCCCGCACCGGGCGCTTGATTCGATCTGGGAACTTGTCGGCGCGGCCAACCGCTACGTCGATTCGACCGCACCCTGGCAGCTCGCGAAAGATGGCGATCTGGAGCGACTCGGCACGGTCTCTTATCTTGTCCTCGAGAGTCTACGATGGCTCTCGATCCTCATCGCGCCCGTGATGCCCAATAAGTCCGCTGGACTTCGTGCACAGCTTGGTCTCGAGCCCCTCTCTCCGGAGGAAGGGACGAGCCAATGGCCAAAAGCGTGGGGGGATGCGCACGCGCTGCAGGTCGGCACGCAGACCGAGGTCGCGGAAGCTCTGTTTCCCCGTATCGATAAGAATCGCGAGGCGGAAATCTACGGCGCGCTCGGGGTCGATCCCAACGCGAAAAAGAACAGCGAGAAGAACGCCCCGAAAAAGGCGAAGAAAAAGAAGAGTTCCAAGAAGGCACCGGAGACCCCCTCGGAGATCGGATTCGACGACTTCATGAAGGTCGACCTTCGGCTCGGATTGATCCTCGAGGCCTCCCCGCTCGAGAAGAGCGACCGGCTGCACAAACTCAAGATCGACCTCGGTGAAGAGTCACCGCGTCAGGTGCTTGCGGGCATCCGCGAGCATTACGATGCGCAGGACCTGGTCGGTAAACGCGTCGTGGTTGTCGCAAACCTCGCGCCGAGAAAGATTATGGGAGTCGAGAGCCAAGGCATGGTTTTGGCCGCGAGCGATCCCAGCGGCCTTAGCGTCGTTACGGTCGAGAAGGATATCGCGCCCGGAACACGCATCAGCTGAGCTTGCGATCTGGCCATCGCCAGCCTTCAAAACGCCAAGCGCCTTCAGTCTCCAGGCTGCCGGTACGCTCCGCTCCCTGAAAAGCACGATCGGAGAAGAGTTCCGCGGCAAGCATTTCATTGGAGCACGGTCCGCTGTAGCGAGAGAGCCACATGCGATCGAGCTGCACTTCGGGTGTGAACAGCTTGTGGCTGGCGCTTGGGCCCGCTTCTACGGAAACGACTCCCCCATGGCGGGCGCCGTATCGCAACGCCGCTCGGATGCTGAGTTCGCCTGCGTTTGGTACCTCCGCGCGGAGGCCCCAATTTCTCGCTCGCGCGGCCCCTTCTTCGTTTGTGAAGATCGTCAGGTTGTCGGCTTTGAGCAGGGGATGGTCGAGGGGAAGCGCGCCTTCTCGGTTTCGCGTGAGGACGATCAGCTCGGGCTTGCTCATCAAGCCACGATGCTTTCGAAGCGCTTCGCGTGCTTCTCCCACCGCATCATCCGGCGCATACGATAGATGAGGTTCGTCTCTCAGGATTTTCGCCGTCAGCACAATCGCAGAGGCGATCGCGCGCGCGCCCTGAAGCGCCATCCAATCGAACTCACTCTTCGGGCTCGTGTCGCTGACGCGAAGTGGAAAATATCGACCCTCGCGTTCGTGACAGGCACAAACTTGAAGAGACCCCCCAACCGGGAGGTCTCCAAAGGCGGACTCCAAAAAACGCCGGAGTCGCAATCTCTACTTCAGCGCCGCAGGACCTGTTACGAAGAGGCGAACGGCGTCGACCTGACGGTGACAGCCGGTCTTTTGCAAAATGTGCTTCACGTGAGTTCGGGTGGTCTCGACGCCCACCTCGAGGGTTTCGGCGATTTCCCGCGGGGTCTTTCCGAGAACCATCTGTCGTGCGACTTCTGCTTCCGTGCGGGTGAGTCCGTAGAGCGCGCGGTACGCGTCTGCGTCCGCATTCGGAACCGAGCTTGGATCGGAGATTGCCATCAGAAGGTTCGGGCCACCGGAGTCGCGCTCACCCACCAAGGTGACGACAATGTGCAGCCGCTGACCGTTCGCCTCGAGCGCGACCGCCTCGCGATCGCTCATGCCTGAAGCGACGTATTCGATGATTCCCTTCAGTTGCTCCTGCACCTCTGGCTCCGAGCTCGAGAGGCGATCATCGATCCCGCGACGAAACACCGTGCCATTCAGAAGCTTGTCAGCCGCCTGATTCGAAACGACCACGCGATCGTCCTCGAGCATGATGACCCCGATGGGAAGGTGGTCGAGGGTCTTCGCTAGCGCCTCCGCATTCATCGCAACCTCGGCCTGGCGACGTCGAAGACGTTCGTAGGCGGAAAGAAGTGCCTCCACCTCACCGGCGAGCTCTTCACCCTCCGGAGCCAAAATCTCTCGCCAGTCCTCCTCCGTTTGGGGGCGTCGACGGGCGCGATGAACACCGGACTGCGCCGGCTCGGCCTGTCGAGCGTGGGAAGTCATCGGGGCGGATTTTTCTGGCTGCGACATGTTCTTGAGTCTAACCAATACGGAGCAGACTTGCCATCGGTACGAGGGGAAGTTTTGCAAGAAAATCGCAACTCCCCGAAATTGAAGAGAATATTTTCTCCCAATTGGGGGCTTCGACTGTTTTCTCTCACGCAATCGGGTGGGTTTCTCCGATTTTGCTACGCATTTCTGTCCTCAATTGGGGGACGAATCAGACGAAACGGAACATGTCGGCTCGAACTCTTTGGGCTCAAGACGTTTCTCGATGGGACACAAGACCAGCTTTCGCTGGGGCCGGCCCAGTCCTACCCGTCTTCGTCTGCGAGGCGCTGTTCGAGCGAGCGGAGATAGCCTTCGTCTTCCGATTCTGGCTTCTTCTTTGCGTCGAGTAGTACGACCGGTCGCTCTTCGCTGAGTTCTTCTTCGCCTTCTTCAAATCCGTCGAGGCGAAGTGGGGCTGGCGCGTCGCTGGGCTCATTCGAGGGGATCCCAACCGATATGGGCTCTTCCTCCTCAAGCTCATCTACGTCGACATCTTCCACAGACTCATCGGCGGCGAGATCTCGTGCGGGTTGCACCGAAGAACCTTCGCCGCGAAATGCGTCCGTCGTATCGTCGATCACGCTCTCAAGATCGTGAACGGGAGCGGGATCCGTCATTGGCGGCGGCAGCTCGGAAACACCGACCGCGGGAACCTCGACACCTGGCGGCGCCGCTTCCGGCACGATGGCAAGCTCGTCTTCGGCGACTTTTTCGGTTGGGTAGACTTCGTTGATCCACTCGGCGATCGAACGCGGTCCAATCGGCAGTCCGTGTCGCATCGCGAAATACTCGAGATGGAGCGCAAAATCGGCGGCGCTTGCAATCCGGGCGCGTCGATCACGTCGGAGGGCGGCGAGGACGATCTCTTCGAGGTCGGCCGGATAGTCCGGGAGGACGGTCGAAGGCGGCGGAGCGTCTTTTTCGACAATATCCGTCATGACCTTGGAGTTCGTTCCGCGGAAGAGGCGGGTCCCGGTCGTGATCTCATACAAGATCACGCCAAGTGCAAAAACGTCGACTCGTCGATCGACCTCTCGGCCGCGGACTTGCTCGGGCGCCATATACGAGAAGGTGCCTTTAAGCGCGCCGGATTCTGTTTTTGGGCGTGCGTCGGTTTTCGCGACGCCAAAATCCATCAGTTTTGCGACACCATCTCGGGTCACCATCAAGTTATGCGGGGTGACGTCGCGGTGCACAATGTTGAGTGCGCGTCCAGCTCGGTCTTTCGCTTCGTGTGCGTGATGGAGCGCTTCGCACGCCTGCATCACGATTCCCAGAGCGACGTGAAGGGGCATGGGCTTCCGAGCCCGGGCTCCCGCTCGCCAAAGGTCTGCGACCGTCCAGCCGTCGACGAATTCCATCGCGACAAACCAAGTTCCGTGCGCGGAGCCGAGATCGTAGACCTGGGGAATATTGGGATGACATAGATGTGCGAGCAGATGCGCTTCGTAGTGGAACATGCTCACGACCTCTTCTTTGTGCGCGAAGGTCGTGAAGAGACGTTTGATCACCACATCCCGAAAGAATCGAGCCTCACTCCACGAACGGGCGAGAAAGATCTCGGCCATCCCCCCGGCGGCGATCTTTCTGACGAGCTCATAGCGGCCCAGCGTGGTTGGCATGTTCATGAACGGTTGTTCCAATAAGTGCGCATCGTGGCGCCGTATTCGTATACTGCCCGGCGTTGTGCCCAAGAATCAATCTTTCGGCGGCGACAAGCGATTTTCTTCCCAGGCTTCGCAAATGCCGCGTCTCTCTCTCCTAGTCCTTTCGCTGCTTTCTGTTTCGATTTTTTCGGGCTGCTACGAGTCGTACCTCGGCGAACCGACTCGCCCGGGACCTGAGCCCGGAGAAATCGGAGATGGTTGCGAGGAAGGGTGCGCTGACGGGCTTGCGTGCATCGTCGACGATCGATTTCCGGGCGGTTACTGCTCCACGCCTTGTGACGAGGGGTGTCCATCGTCGTCGATGTGCATCACGGATTTTGGCGATTCTCTCTGCTTTCAAACCTGTTCGATCAACAGCGATTGCCGCGCCGGCTATCGTTGCTGGCGAGGCACCTGTCGGCCTCCGTGTTCCGGCGATCGCGAGTGCGGCGAACGCGCGACTTGCGGTGAAGATGGACTTTGCTCGGGCGTGGAGTGCACCTCCGATCGAGAATGCCCAGGCAGTACCTGCGTCGGCAATGTCTGCCGCGCGCTCCCCGATGCGGGTCTGGAAGACGCCAGCGTGGATGTCAGCGTCGACGTGATGCCCGACGTGCCAACGGGAATTTGTGATTCCTGTCCCGATGCTTGCATTCCGCCAGAATACGGAGAGCCGGGCTGTATCCTGCCTTGTCTTGCCACCCGGGATTGCGCCGATGGCCGCATTTGTTCACGGCTTCGGATCGACCGCGACGGAGATGGCGTTCGGGAGAGCGCGACGGGGGCCTGCCTTCTTCCGCGAGGGCGGCGTCCGACCGGGGGTAGCTGCGAAGAGCGCAGCGAGAACGTCGACTGTGCCTCCCAGAGTTGCGAGCGATCCCAGTGCACGGAAATCTGCGCCGCCGATCGCGACTGTCCTTTTGGAATGAGCTGCCAGGAGATTGAGTGGACCGGAGGCACGCATCGAGCGTGTTGGTATGCCGCGAGCACCGGCGTCGTCGAGGAATGGGATTTTGGTCGCCTCGGCGAGGGCGGAGCCCGCTCGCTCGCGATCCCGCCGGATGCCCTTAGCGTGACTTTCGAGGTCAGCACGGAAGAGGAAGATCCAACCGGGCTTTACGGCTTTATCTCCATTGAGGATCCCTCCGGTCGTCAGCTTCTCGATCTTTTCTCGCTCGCGCGGGGTTTCGATCAACCGCATCGGTGGATCCCTGGCAACACCGTGGACACCTTCTCAACCACTCTGCCGAACGCGACAACGGATCGGTACCCTTTCGACGACGGTCTCTACACCGTTGCGGTGCAGGTGCTCGACGGACGACCGAGAGATATCTCGATGCGCGCCATTCTTCTTCGCGGACCGGAGCGTCCTGGCGAACTCCCGCTCAATATTCACGTCCTCCCCGGGCTCGATTTTAGCGCGGCGACGGCTGCCTCAAGCGAGCGTCTTGACCGGGCCCTCAATGTTGCAGAGCGAATCCTTAGCGCTTCACGGATCAGCTTCGGTGAACGCCGCTTCTTCGATATCCCGGTGCCGGAGCTCTCGATCATCGATTCGGCGGACGGCGCCGATTCGGAGCTCGTGCAGCTTTTCCGAAGTGCCGCAGGCGATCCAGAGGAGCGCGCACTCAATATCTATCTGGTCCGCCTGCTTGAGCCTCCCGGTTCGGAAGGAGGGCTCCTGCTTGGTATTGCAGGCGGCGTAGGGGGACCGCCTGACGCTTCGCCAGGGGCGATGTCCGGAATCGTGATTGCCGCAGACCCCAGCGTGGCCGGTGATGCAGCATTCTTTGGGGCGACGATCGCGCACGAGATTGGGCACCAGCTTGGACTCTTCCATACGCGTGAGTTTCTGCCGCCCTGTCCCGACGGTGAAATTCGTCCAGACTGCTCTCCTTTCGGAGGGGTCGACGTCTTGGCAGATACCGACGGCGAAGACCGTCGCAATCTGATGTTTCCCGCTGCGATGATGCGCGACGAGCTCCCGCGGCTGACCGAAGGTCAAACGCGCGTGTTGCTCCGTCATCCGCTCGTGCGATGAAGATTTGAAATCGGAGAGTAGTGTGACGGTAAGCGAATCGATTCGAGGGAAGACCATTGTCCTGACGGGCGCAGCGCGGGGTGTTGGGGCCGCTGCGGCGCGTCTTTTTGCTCAGTGTGGAGCAAACCTCGTTCTCAATGACAATGGATGTGAGGCGGACGGCAGCGGAGAAGACCAGGCGCCGCTTCGCGAGCTTGCGCGAGAGCTTCGAGCGAGCGACGGGACCGTCGAGGCCGTCTTCGGCGATGTTGCCGAGCCGCTCATTGCCAAGGAGCTCGCGAAGGTCGCCCTCGAGCGATTCCAGAGAATCGATGCGTTGGTCTCCTGCACCGGAATTGGCGTCGACCGAGCCGCGATGAGGCTCCGCGAATCCGAGTTCGAAGCCGCGTTTCGAGCTCAGCTTTGGGCTCCGATTCGCGCCGCAGAGGCATGTCACGCGGCGCTGCTCGACAGCAAAGGTTCGGTGCTCTTCTGCGCTTCCCCGGATGCGTACCTGGGTACGGCACGACGTGGCGCGACCGCTGCAGCGAGTGCCGCGCTCATCGCATACGGCCGTACCCTTGCGGCCGAGCTTCGCCGCGTCGATGTTCGCGTCAATACGTTGCTCCCGACTGCGCGTACTCGACTGACGGAAAGCAGCACGCTCTTCCGGAGCGTCGGCGAAGACTCAATGCCGCCGCGCGATCCCGCAAACGCGATCGTCTATCTCGTTTCGGAGGAAGCTCGTGATTACACGGGAGAAGTGATCGGGTGCGCCGGCGGGCGGACCTTTGCGATCCAGACGCGAGAGACCACGGGGCTCTTCGTAGAAGGCGGCGCCACGTTTGAACATCTCGCCGGAGCGTTCGACGAGGTCACGCGCCCCTGAGCCAGGTTGGCAAAATCAGGCGAGCGTATGTGAAAGAGAGTTGGTGTCGTGGCGGATTGGAAACCGAGTCTGGCGTGCATTCAGGAGGTCCGAGCGGCGACGGATGCTTCCATCCCGGATGCGATGGAAGCGCTTGTTCGTTTCGATGGAAACCGCGTTTGGGCGATCGCTTCATTGATCAGCGAGGAGAGGTTGGTACGTGACTTCGGAGACCTCCAATCGCGTTTGATCGTGAAAGGCACCCTCGATGGTGCTCCATCGGAAAGTCTGTTGGCTCGGCATTATGCCATTCGCCGGGCAAATAAGGCTCTCGGCGAAGGCCATCGGCCGGGCGCCGTGCCCCTGCATCCGAGTCTTGAAGAGTTCGATGGTGAGCTGCTGTTTCTACTCTGCGGCGAAGGGCTCCATCGGATCGAGGAGGTTGTTGCCCGCGTCGACGGTGCGGGCTTCGCGCGTTGTGAACCCGACTGGCTAAACGAGTCGGTGTTGGTTTCGATGTTGGGCGCCACCGCTCGTCTGGTCGTCGCGGACCGAGACACGATTGAGGTTGTACTTGTCGATGTGGAAGATGAACCGTTCGATATCCCGGCGTGGCAGATAGAGTTCGAGGAAACACTCGTTGCACTGTTTCCCAATAGCGAAATCTCCAGCGCGCTCGATTGAACGAGCGCCGTCGTTCGCGCAGTTTCTGGCGGAGCTTTCTGGTGGAGCTTTCTGGCGGAGCTTTCTGGTCGGGTTGGCGTGACCTGATTCGTCCTGATGAGTCGTCTCGAACTCCCGTCGCTCGCGCTTCGGCGAGCCTCGTCAGAGTTGAGGGCGTTCCAACGCTTCTCCAAAGCCCGCCCACTGGTCTGAGTACACCACGAAGGTGGTCGAGGTCGTCTCGCCGGTGTCGTCGTCCGCTGTGCCATAGATGAACACGAGCAAGTTCATGCCCTCGGGTGCGAAGACTTCTTCCAGTTCGCATTCGGGTTCGCAGTACTGGGTGCCCGACTGATGAAGCCTTTGCCGTGAAACTCGCCCTTCGCGATAGCGTTCGCCACCGTTTGGGGTTTCACCCAGTGGAAGACGAAGAACGGTCTCAGTCCCTCCGACGTCGAAGTCGACGTCGCGCAGAGGAACATAGTTTGCGAAGAGACGATTTAGTTCCCGCGATGCGCGACGCTCCGCGCGTCCAACCGAGGCGTAGTCGAAGCGGATCCTACGCTGGCTTTGGCGACTTGCGATGTCGACCAAGGTCAGGAGCGTTGCGTTCGGTGTTTCCTCCGTCATCGCCAATGTCCGGCCATCCGGAGAAATTGCGGGAAATCCGATCGGAAAGAGGTCGTTTCCCTCGCTGGCGATCCGCGGAGCCTCTTGGTGGATCCATCGTGCTCGTGCGAACCCGGACCAGCTCACGTTCTCGCAGTCGGCACCATCGAGGTCGAAACGCATCACGATCAACCCCGAGCGCGAATCGCGAAGCACTTCCGATGGAGTCTCCCTTTCGATGTTGATAGAGAACGGTCCTGCGCGGAGCGCGCTGTCTGAGACACGAATATAGGATTCGGCATCACACGCCTCCGGCTCAGTCTCGCGTTCACCGAGGAAGTGAACTTCCCGCGGAAATGGAGCTTGAAAGAGACGGCTGTCTTGGGCTCGAGATATTAGGACCCGCCCTTGGAGCTCAGCGTGAACTTCGGCAGGCACCAATTCGAGACGTCGAAACTCACGGAGTCGATTGTTGACCGTGGCGACCCGATGTTCGAGTGTCCCGATCGTGTACGTGTTCGATGCGAGGGACTGCCGCTCTCTCAACTCTCCCGACCGGGTGTCGATGAATTCGACGAAGGCGTCGCCGAACCGGCTCCTCGAAGGCTCTGGAGCAGGCTCCGTCACAACTTGAGCGAGTACGTTGCCATCGCGGGAGACGGCGGGAAAACCCGAGAAGGTCTCACCGCTCGCGCGTCCTCCTCGTTGTCGTCCATGACGGAGTTCCTGGTCGCGCGTGAACGCCTGCGAGACTTGCGGTGGTTGGGCGTCAGCGTTGCCCGTCGCCAGAAGAATAAGCGACACGATTGTTGGGAACGCGGTCTTGTGCATACCGGAGACACGTGCACGAAACGTACCGAATAGGACGTGTCACCGCGCCCGTCTTTTTGCGGGTTGAACAACCATTCCGAGTGTCCATGGCGACACCAATAGCCCTCGGCTGTGTCTTGCAGGAGACACAAATCGGAGGACGAATGGTGTGATGCTTACGCGTAGCCTTTTACTTCTTCGCGAGCTTCGCCCACGCGTCTTTGAGCGTAATCGTCCGGTTAAAGACAAGCTCGCCGGCTTCTTTCGACGGTCCATCGCAGACAAAGAAGCCCGTGCGTTGGAACTGAAAGCGCTCTTCCGGCGAAGCGTTCGCGAGCGAGGGTTCGACCTTCGCGTTGTCGATCACCTCGAGGCTTGCCGGATTCAGGTGTTCGAGGAAGTTCTCGGCTGCGGCAGGGTTTTCATGATCGAAGAGACGGTCATAAAGGCGGACCTTCGCGTCGACGGCATGCTTTGCGCTGACCCAGTGGATCGTGCCGCGGACCTTCCGGCCATCCGGTGCCGCGCCGCCGCGTGATTCGGGATCCCAAGTGCAGCGAAGCTCGACGACTTCGCCGTTCTCTTCGACAACGTCCTGCACCGTAATCAGCGCGGCACCGCGCAGACGTACTTCCTTGCCTGGTGCGAGGCGCCACCACTTCTTCGGGGCTTCCTTCATGAAGTCATCTCGCTCTACCCAGATTTCGCGTGAGAACGGGACGGCGCGAGTCGAGGTATCGAGCACCTCGATATCCCGGCGCGGCGGGAAGTAGCGAAGGTCGAACGAATCTTCCTGATCCTCTGGATAGTTCGTGATGGTGACCTTGAGCGGCCGCAGCACAGCCATGACTCGCTTGGAAGTATCGTTCAGATGATCGCGAAGACAGTGCTCGAGCAGGCCGACATCCACGACGCCATCGTTCTTGCTGACGCCGATCTTGTTCATGAAGCGGCGGATCGATTCTGGCGTAAATCCACGCCGTCGCATGCCCACGATCGTCGGCATGCGAGGATCGTCCCAGCCTTCGACGTGATGGTCCTCCACGAGCTGTTTTAGCTTTCGTTTGCTCGTGATGGTGTAGTTCAGGTTGAGTCGGCCGAACTCGATCTGCCGTGGGGGTTCTTCAATACCGATCGCCTTCAGGAACCAATTGTAGAGAGGGCGGTGGTTTACGAACTCGAGCGAGCAGGTTGAATGCGTCACCCCTTCGATCGCGTCCGATTGGCCATGTGCCCAGTCGTACATCGGGTAGATATTCCACGCATCTCCCGTGCGATGGTGCGGAACCTTCTTGATGCGATAGAGCAAGGGGTCGCGGAGCTTTACGTCCGTAGAGGCCATATCGATCTTCGCGCGCAGGACTGCGCTGCCCTCGTCGAGTTCTCCGTTCTTCATCTGCTCGAGGAGCGCGAGGTTCTCTTCCACGCTTCGGTCCCGAAACGGGCTATTGACGCCAGGCTTGTGGAAGTCGCCGCGCGTGTCCCGGATCTCGCCTTCGCTCCGCGTGTCGACGTATGCGAGACCTTCCTCTACGAGCTTCACGGCCCACGCATAGAGCTGGTCGAAATACTCCGAAGCGAAGTAAGCCTTCTCACCCCAATCGAAGCCAAGCCATTTCACGTCGCGCATGATGCCTTCGACAAACTCGGTGGATTCTGCCTCCGGGTTGGTGTCATCGAAGCGGAGATTGCACTTCCCGTTCTCGGAGAGCTGGGCGAGCCCGAAGGCCGTACAGATCGCTTTCGCGTGTCCGACGTGTAGGTAGCCGTTGGGCTCGGGAGGGAAACGCGTTACGAGACGGCCGTAGCTTTTTCCGGTCTGGAGGTCGTCCAGGACAATATCGCGGATGAAGTTGCCTGGGCCCTCGTCGCCCTTCGGCGCGTCGTTTTTTGCATCGCTCTTCGACATGCTGCGGAAGCTAATTCCACCTCGCATTGTCGGCAAGACTTCTTCAACGCTTTCGCGATTGCCCGCGATCGAGACGCTTCAGAAATCGTGAGCTGCGAGCAGCTTGCGCGTGAGTGTGGAGACGCCCCGTTTGTCGAGTCCCTGTTCCGTGACTGGCTCAAGCTCACTCCCGGGGGAGAGGCGAATATGCGTCGCGCGGATGACGTCTACCTGCAGTTTTCGATGGGAGAGCACGTGCCCGACACGCTCTGCGTCCATGAGCCGACAAGAGAAGAGTGCCTCGTTCTGCAGGCTGGCAGCGTCCTCATCAAGGGAGCCGGATCGCTCGATCAGGGGCGGAGACCAGAGACCGCCGAAGAGGTTCCCCCGCTCGCGACGTAGGAACACAGCGCGTGGCCTTGCCCGGATCGGGAGGATCGCCAGTAGCCGGACCTCCTTCACCTTTGTCTTCTTCCGCTTCGGCGTCGGCAGACGATCGGCGATATCCCGTCCCTGACAATGCTTCTGAATCGGACACATCGTGCATCCCGGGTTGCGCGGCGTACACACCATCGCGCCGAGCTCCATGAGCCCTTGGTTAAGATCGCCGGGCCGTTCCCCCGGAGCCAGCTTTTCCGCTTCCTCCCAGAGGGCTGTTTCGGATTCCTTCGATGCGAGCGGGGCTTCGAGTCGAAGCACTCGGCTCAGAACACGCGCGACGTTGCCATCCACGATGGGGGCGGGCTCCTGAAACGCGACGCTCGAGATGGCGCCGGCGGTGTAGCGCCCAATCCCCGGTAGGCTTAGGAGCTCCTTTACGTGGCGAGGTACAACGCCGTCGAAATCGCGGACAAGGGTCTGCGCACCTCGCTGTAGAAGCTTCGCTCGCCGGTAGTATCCAAGGCCACTCCACATCGCGAGCACGTCGTCCTCTGGGGCTTCCGCAAGTGCCTTGGCCGTTGGAAAACGTTCGAGGAAACGACGGAAGTAGGGGATGACCGTGTCGACCCGCGTCTGCTGCAGCATGATCTCCGAGACCCATATTTTGTAGGGGTCGTTGGTTCGTCGCCACGGAAGATCGCGCTTGTTCTGATCGTACCAATCGAGCAGCGATTGGCGTAGCTCGATCCGTTCGCTCGCTTGCTCGAGAGGCAGTCGCTTTGAGGGGCGTTTCGCCATTGACGCGTTACCTCGGAACCGGAATCGGGACGATTTCGAGGGCCGCAGGCTCGCCGTCGAGAGCAAACCAGCTTAGCTGCCGTGAACTGAAATCCGCGATCGCGCACCGGGGGCGATGTTCGTGATGCAGTGTCCCGGCGTTGATGACCGTCAGTCCGAAGAGCGCTCTTACCATCGGCTGATGCGTGTGCCCGCAGACCATAAATGCGAGCGTTTTGTCGCGTTGTAGAGGCGCGAGCTCCCCAAGCGCACGAAGTCCGTAGCCTTTGGTCTCTGGCAGGAGCTTCGCCATATCGTTTTCGCCAACTCCGTGGCAGAGCAGAATGTCGCCGGAGGGAGATGAAAATCGGCGGGTCTTGGGAAGCGCGCTGAGAAACTCGCGGCTCTCGCTCGAGAGATGAAGCGTGGCGCCTTCAAGGTGCCTGGAGCTCCCTTCGAGGGCCCATCGATCGTGGTTTCCGGCGACAACGATCACGTTCTTTTCGCGCAGAAGCGTGATGCAGGATTCCACCGTCTCATCCGAACCACCATCGGTGATATCGCCGACGCAAAGCATCGTCTCACATCCCGCCGCTTCGAAGAGCGCGAGAGCGCGCTTGAGCGACTCAAACTCTCCGTGGACATCTCCCAGGATCCCCACTTTGTGCAACGTTTTGTCCATTTCCGCGAACGGGCGACCGGCGTGCCCGATGGAAAGAGGATCGTCTCCGAGGCGCTCCGCCGCAAGGGCTCATCGCACATTGTTCTTTGTTCAGAGCCTTTGCGAATTCTCGATTTTGGGGGATGCGAGGATCTCAAAGGCGTGTTAGGTGAATCTCACCTTCCGGTGTCGTCCAACGGCAGGACAACGGACTTTGAATCCGTGAATCATGGTTCGAATCCATGCGCCGGAACCAACCCGAGCTTTTCGCTCGGGTTTTTTCATGGAAAAAGCGTCGCTGGAGATTCTTTATTCACGAACATGAATCGTGAATTGCGTAATGAAAACATGCTCTTACGGAATCGATTTGCCCTGGTTTCCACATTTTGCGTAAGAAAATGAGAAAATTTCGCTCAGGGTTCTCCCTGGCCGGCCACTAACCTTTGTCGTGTCGAATTTCTCCCCAGCGCAGCGAAACATGGAGTCCCTTTTGGGGAGCCTGCTTATCGCCGCGGCGCTCGCGCCTCAAAGCGTAGCAGCGCAAGCTCCCTGCGCGCTGGCGTGCTCGGGCGACCCTTCGGCATGCGCCCGCCTCACGGAGCTTGAGGTATCCGCGGACCGTTGCGAGGATGTTCAGGTGGTCGCGGAGCAGCGCGAAGGCAGTATTCTTCTCGTCTTTGAGGCGTCCTTCCAGAGGGAGCAGCTGTTTGATTCCATCGAACTTGCGCTTCCGTGGGTGGAGAGCTGGGTCGCGCAAGATCTCGCGATGGAGACGAGCGCGCTGCGGATCGAGCCGGCTACGGAGATCTCGCTGGTCGATGAATCCGGACTGACCCTGTTTTTCTCGTTGGGCGTTCGTGGGGAGGTTCTCGACAACGGGATCGTGGGCCTCGGCGGCGGGCTTCGGATTGGCGCGCATACTCGGCGGTGGTGGTGGGTCGCGCTCCATGGGGGTATCGGATCGGCGGTCGCGGGTGGCAATCGCGCGATCGGCGAGCTTTATGGGGCGTTCGGGTATCGCGCATCCTTCGGTGATTCCTTTGAAGGCCGCGTTGGTCTGATCACGGGTGCCGGTTTCCTCGGGAAGACACGCGGGGATCGGTTTCAGGCCTCGTTTCACATCGGCGCGACGGGCGAGCTCTTCTACGCTCTCGGTGAGAAGTTTCTCCTGATGGGCGCGTTGGATCTCTTCGTGGAGATTCGGCGCAACGCGAACGTCGCGGGCGCTCTCAACCTTGGTTTTCAAATTCGGTGGGACGTGGCATGAGTGGCGAGTTCGCCAGAGTGGTGGATATGAGAAGAGTCCGAGTCGACTCGGGTCCGCAGGAAAGGATGGGGGACGAAGCCCTGGCGGCCGCGGCTGCGACGGGCGACCCCGATTCGGTAGGTCGCTTCTTCGACCGCTTTGAGCCGGGGCTCACCCGTTTCGTCGGTAGAGTTTTACGGGGCGCACCGGATGTTGAAGACGTGGTGCAGATTACCTTCCTGCGCGTCGCAGAAGGCCGGTGTCGCTACGATGGTCGTTCGAAGGCGACCACCTGGCTCTTCGGGATCGCGCACAATGTGATTCGCGAGCGGCGCCGTTCGAGTCGTCGATTTGCCGCGTTTTCCGATGTCCTTGCCGATGTAGGCGAGCGCTATTTCGGACGGACTCCCGACCTGGATATCGCGGTCCGAGAAGAAATGGTGAGCGTCGAGCAAGCATTTGACGCGCTCTCCTACGACTACCGAGCCGCATTTGTGCTCTGCGTGATCGAAGAAATGAGCGCTCCCGACGCGGCGCGGGTCCTCGGCACAACACAGTCCGCGGTTTGGAAACGAGTCTCCGTAGCTCGAAAAGCGCTTCGCGAAGCGGCTCGAAAGGAGGAGCGATGAGCTTTGACTCCGACAGCAACTCACCGGCGACCAATGACGAGCTCGACGCGAAGATCTTGGAGCGTCTCGGAGAGCCGCCCAGCCTGGATGACTCACGCCGCGCGCAGATGCGTTTTCGAATCGTTCGCAACGCCCGACTAAACCAGGGCGAGACATCGGAGGGCAAGCCTCGGCTCGCCTGGATCGCGTACGTTGCGCTGGCGGCCATTGTGGCGCTGGCGGTTCTCTACCCCTGGCCTTCCGAGTCGACCGTTCCGGACGTTCAATGTTCCCTCGAGACCGAGCCGGGCAGCGAGGTTCACGTCGCTCAGTCCGGGCCACATCAACGCCTCCGGCTTGTTCAAGGGAGCGCGTGGTTTGAAGTGACCGAGCTTCTCCCGGAGCAGAGCTACATCGTCTCTGCCGGGCGTCATACGATTGAGGTCCGCGGCACGCGATTCCGACTCCAGCTTCGGGAGGGCGAGCTGAGCCAGGTTTCGCTCGTTGAAGGTACGATTGTTCTCGGTCATCCCGATGGTCGCCAGACCATCTTGACCGCGCCGGCGGAATGGGAAAATGCCGAGGTCGCATCCTCCGGGCAAGCTCCACCCTCTGTGCCGCCAGCGCAAAACGAAGCGGTAGCGGACGAGGTCGATTCGGACGCGGAACTTGTCGCGGCGGCGGATGTTGTCGAGGAGACACGCGACGTGCCAGGACCTGTTGTTCCCAGTGAGGCGCCAGCGGCGGGAGCGATGCATGTCGCTCGTGGTTCGCGATCCCGTCGGCACGACCGTCGCCGAGTGAGTCGATCTGCTGCGGCGCCAGCTCGACCCATACGTGATAGCCCACCCCGAGATTCCCGCGATCCCCTTGAGCCTGATCTACTTGAGCCTGAGCCTGAAACGGAAGGCCTCGTAGAGCCGGAAACCCAAGAGCCCGCAGCCTCTTTCGAAGAGCCTGCGGACGAAGCGGCTGGGAACACGATTGAGGGAGAGGTCGAAGGTGTAGATGACCTTTTCGCCTCGGGTTGGGCGGCGCTCTCGCGCGGTGAGAACATCCTTGCGCGGCGCGCCTTCGAACGTCTCGCCCGGGACCCACGAGCCGATCGCTCGCGGAGAAATCAAGCGAGGTACTGGGTTGCGACGGCGCTCCTTCGAGAAGGAAACCCCGAGCGCGCGCTCTCCATCGTCGAGTCCTTGCCAGCGACCGCGGTGAACAGCGCGCTTCGCCGCCAGATCGAACGCGCGCTCGCTTCGGAAAACGACTAGCCAGCGCTCTCTTCAAAAGACCGTGCCACCCGGCTGACGAGCCGAAGGAGTCGCGCACTGGTGGCTGATCCGCATTCGGGCAGCACATATCGATTCGTGATCGAAAGAGTCGATGTCTGCGGTGAGCAAGAAAAGAAGAGGAAGAGATTTTTCTCGGTAAGGGTGCGCAATCCCCGTGCACTTACAAGAGAACCCATCGTCTGCAGTTCTCTCTCAACGTTTTAAGTGGAGGTCTCCCATTTCGAACTCGGCTCATTTCTCGCCTGCGCGCTTGCTCCACCTCGTTCCCTCGTCGCGAAACCGGCGCCGGGGCAAAAAACTCCTTCGGCCGCTCGCTACATTTCTAATCGCCGGTGCTCTTTTCGGATGCTCTCGTGGCAACCAGGGAAACGATGAGCCTTTCGGAGGGCTCGCCGACGAAGTGCGCGCCGAAGCTTTGGAGGAAGGACTTCTTCCGATCGATCCCGCTCCGAGCAGCCCCGCGGAGCGCGTTGAACTCGGTCGCCTTCTCGCTTTCGATAAGATCCTCAGCGGCAATCAGGACATCTCTTGTATGACCTGTCATCACCCCGGGCTCGGGACCGCAGATGCTCGCTCACTCTCGATCGGCGTCGGCGGAGAAGGCCTTGGCGCCGGACGCGTTCATCCCGAAAACGCGCGCATTCGTCGCAACGCACCAGCGCTCTTTAACCTTCATGCCCAGCCGGTGCTCTTCTGGGATGGGCGAATCTCCGAGGAAAATGGGGAGCTCGTGACCCCTGCGGGCGACGCGCTCACGGCGGAGATGCGGGAAACGCTCGACGGTTCAGTCGTGGCTGCACAGGTGCTCTTCCCAGTTCTATCGCGTGATGAGATGCGCGGTCGGCCCGGGGAGAACGAACTCGCCGCCATCCGCGACGAAGATCCTGGACAGGTTTGGGAGGCGATCATGCAGCGACTCGGTGCCATTCCAGAGTACGTCGAACGTTTCGAGGCGGCGTTCCCGGGGGAAGCCTTTGAAGACATGACGTTCGCTCATGCTGCGGTCGCCATCGCAGCGTTTGAGACCACGGCATTCGACGCGAGTGAGACGCGCTGGGATCAATTCCTTCGCGGTGACGACCTCGCGATGAGTCAGGCCGAGCTTCAAGGCGCAGCGCTCTTTATGGGAAGGGGCCGGTGTACCGATTGCCACGATGGCGCGTCGCTATCCGACTTCGAGATGCACAACACGCTCGTGCCTCAGGTCGGCGCGGAAGACACCGGGGCCGAAGAGGTCACCGGCGACCCTCGCGATCGCTTCGCGTTTCGCACGCCGCCCCTTCGCAACGTCGAGCTCACGGCGCCTTACGGACACAATGGCACCTTCGTGACGCTCGAGGACTTTCTTGAGCACTACGATGACCCCGAAGACGAATTGATGGATTACAATCCCGATGTTCTGGAACCCGCCCTTCGCTCCGCCGTCGTGCCGAATCAGCTCGAGATGCTCGAGACGCGCAGCAATGACCTTCGAAACGTGAATCTTGGGGGACAGGCTCTATCGAACCTTCATGCCTTTATGGAGGCGCTCACCGACGAAGAGACGCGGGATACACTCTCGGTCATTCCGAATCGCGTTCCGAGCGGTCTGCCGGTGAACGATTGAGCGCAATGGATGGGCGATTCTGTTCCGAAGGCTGAGCTTACGCGAGCACCGATGGAACAGGATCGCCGCGTTAGTGTGGGGTTCAACTCGCTAGAAGGGCCCTCTCCCGCTAGGGACGCCGATCCAAACTTCGCTCTTCCTTCGATATACTCGGCATGTCGTTCGCCCTTCGAGGCTCGCCTCGGCGCCCCTGACGAGAGATCTTCCCTTCTATCGATCGGATCCCCGCATTTGCGCATTTGACTTGTTCCCCGAGCTCTCCGAGGCTTCATCATGGCTCTCTCCCGAAGCCCGAAAGCTCCACTTGTGTTCGTCTCCCTCTCCCTCGCTTGCGCTACGAGGCCCTCTCCGGACACCCGCGAAGCGGAGCAATCGGAAGTGTCGGCAGGAAGTGAGTTCGTCGCGGGCAGCCACTCGACGGTGCGGGTCGACGAACAAGGAGCGTCGGCCGGAGGGGAGTCGTCCACGGAGGGGCGGACCGTCGCAGGGCGGCCCGTGCCGTGTGAAGAACCAAGGTATCCCATGCCTCACTGCCCGGATGGGAACTGTCCTCCCATGCCCGAGCCGGAACCTTGGCCGCATGAGTGCCGTGTCGTGCCGGATGTCGAAACGGAAGCCGAATTTCGCGAGCGAACCGCGCGATGCTGCGGCCTCTGACGCAAAAAGCACGCCCTGGGCACATTTTTCGGTAAGGCTGAATGAGGTATGGTCACTCACTCCTGTTCCGAGTTTCATGGATACGAAGCTCTGCGGGAGAGAGACTATGACAATTCGCATATTTTTCGTTTTGGCAGCGGCCCTCTGTGGTTGTGCTTCCAGCGCTTCCCCTCAGGCCATTTCCGGCGCTCTTGGAGCGTGGGAGGATGCTCCAGTTCGCGTGGAGGCCGTTGATGAAGCGGGCTCGGTGCTTGCGGAGGCCTTCATTGAAGACAGCCGATTTGAGCTGGTTCTGCCAACAGCTTCCGAATACGAAATCGACTTGGTTCGGGAAGATGGCAGTCGCGTTCCAGTGGTGCACGAACGCGGTGAGGGGCTTGCTGCGCTCCAGGTTCGCGTCTCGGGCGGTACGGAAGTGTTTGACCTCGGCACGCTGCAGTACGCGTCGCCCTACATCTCGAGCGCCGAGACGATTCTTTCGATCCCCGGGAGCGAAGCGGGCGAGGGTTCCGGCTCCGACTCCGAGGAGAGTGGCGCCGCAGCAAGCGGTTCGGAGAGCTCCGAAGCTTCCGAGGTTCCCGCCGCGCCGGACGTTTGCGAGAGCGACGCCGCAGAAGATGGTGAGTCGATCAACCTTGCGGAGGCTGCCGTTCCAGAGCACGCGATTCCCTCCGGGCTTGGTGTTTGCGAGCATGAGCCTCGCGAGCGGCGATGCAATGGCGGCGAGCATGGCCGCCATGATCGACGCGGTCGACGCCGGCATCGACACTGAGCGAGTGCATCGTCCCTGAGAACCGCGCGCGGTTTGGTCGCACAGTTCTTTGGTGACCGGCCGGTGCGCGATGTTGGAAATTCTTCAACGCTCGGGCGTCTCATTTTACACACCGACGACCATTGGCTTCGGCGTCATGTCGGCGGCCTGGTATCCATGTTGCTTCTCGTAACCAGATTCGCGACATCTTCGCTTTTTCCGGCCCATTTTGTGATCGTTTGTTAACGAAATCACCGAACTGCGCCGCAAAGACACACTTATTCCCGTCACGAATGCCGAGCGCATGCCTCGGAGAAACTTCATGAACCGACGCACCAACCGAGCGAGGGGACAGGCCCCGACTCCCTCCAAACGAGCCCGCCTGCTAGACTCCGCCTCAATGGCAAATGTTCCAGACACAAATCGCGGCACTCTCCGGTGGGGGCTGATGTTGCTGACGCTTGTTCTCAGCGCTTGTGGGGGCCGCACCGATCTCAACCGGCGAGTCGATGCCGAGGGGCTCGATGCGCCAGAGCCCTCGGAAGAGATCTGCGACCTTCGAGACAATGATCTCGACGCCCTGGTCGACGAGGGTTTCCGTGATGATGCGGGACGCTACCTGCATCCAGACCATTGCGGGGGATGCAATCGGCCGTGCGAACCGGATGAAACCGCGATCGCGGTGGAATGTACGATCATCGACGAGGCACCCGTCTGCGCGGCGACGCTTTGCGCCGAAGGCTTTGCCCCCTCCGACACGGGACGCTGCGTACCCCTCTTCGATCGTCTCTGCCTCCCGTGTCTCGACGACGAAGAATGTGGCGCCGCCGAGATTGCACGCTGCGAAGATGTGGGGGGGGAATCTCGTTGCGTGATCGGTTGCGAATTGGGGTGCCCAGAGGGCTACGTCTGTGATGATGCGGGCGATGGCGGCCGCTGCGTTCCTCAGGGCGGTAGCTGCAATTGCGAGCCGGAAGACAACTTCGATCTCGCGTGCGGCCTGGAAGACCCGGAAGGCGAACGTTGCCCCGGCTTCGCGACGTGTCGCCTCGGAGTGCTGAGCGAGTGTGCTGCGCCCGAGGAAGTTTGCGATGAGGTCGACAACGATTGCGACGGGATCATCGACAACGGCTTCCGAGACGAGCGCGGAGCCTACATTCTCGATATTCACAACTGCGGAGAGTGCGGCGTTGACTGCACGTTGAGCGAAATCCCCGAAGGCGACTTGGTCTGTGGCGGTGATCCTTTTGCGCCCAGCTGCGTGCTCGCGTGTCCAGATGCGGCCGATGGGATCATGCCGGGTGACCGAATCGACGCGGACCTTGATATCGCGACCGGCTGCGAGTGTACCGTCTCGTCGCTCGAAGATATCCCGGGGCCTGTTGGCGCCGAAGGACAAGACCTCGATGTGAACTGCGACGGCGCGGACGGCATTGTGATCGAAAGCTTCTACGTGGCTCCTGATGGGGATGACGCGAACCCCGGCTCGCCTACGCGTCCGCTTCGAACGATTCAGGTCGCTCTCGATCGCGCTTCGGAGTCCATCGGTACGCCGGGCGCTCGGCCGCATGTCTTTATCGCGTCGGGCAGCTACGCAGAATCGCTGGTACTTCCGGATGGCGTGAAGGTTCATGGAGGGTACCGCCGAGATTTCTTGGCCCTCGATCCCAATGGCTTCCGCGTTGAGGTACGCGCGCCTGCAGACACGATGGCGCCGGGCGGCGCGGCACTGGTCGGAACTGGAGTCGGCGCTACAGATACCGTCGTGGAGTGGCTTACGCTTAGCGGTCGTGACTCGGTGATGCCCTCTTCCGCTGCGTTCGGCGCCGTGCTCACAGACCCGGGGGAATCGCTCCGGATGAGCGAGTTGACCATTCGTTCGGGGGTCCCCGGTGATGGGGTCGATGGGGTCGATGGAGAAGTGGGACAATCGGCAACCGCCGAAGCGCAGACGGGCGATTTGCCCCGTGCGGCAGTCGAAGATGAGCGCCGGGAGTGCATCCGCGGCGCTGTCAACACGGTCGAAGGCGGAGCCGCCGGCGCCAATATTTGCGACGGCGTCGATGTCTCGGGAGGTCGCGGTGGCGCACCTGGTTGCCCCGAGTTCGGTGCCTTTACGCCGTCTGGCAATCCTGGACGAGGACCTCGTCCAGGCGCGGGCGGACCTGGCGGACAGTCCTCACAGGGACCCATCATGGGACCGACGTGTTCGCGCGAAGTCTGTTGCGGACTGGCGGATTTCTCCGTGCCGACCGACTTCATGGGACCACAAAGTGGAACGACCGGCGGTGACGGAAACCCCGGCTCTGGCGGGAGAGGTTGCGCCGAACCCTTCGGACGCTTGCTCGCAGAAGGCTGGAGCCCAGATGTTGCGACCAGCGGCTCCCCCGGGAGCGCGGGAAGCGGCGGCGGCGGCGGCGGCGCAGGCGGCGGAGCGAATATGCAGTGGTTCGATCGCCTATGTGAGTTCCCCGACGGTCTCGGCGGCGGCGGCGGCGGCGGCGGCGCAGGCGGCTGCGGCGGACGCCTCGGAACGGCGGGCACCTCGGGAGGTCCCGCGGTCGCGCTCGTCGTTCGCTACAACGACGATGGCCCAGTTCGGGCGTTTACACTTCGCGACGCCGAGATCGCTCCTGCCGACGGCGGCCGAGGCGGTGATGGGGGCGCAGGCGGTGATGGCGGCCGTGGCGGCGTCGGCGCGCTCGGTGGGGAGCTGCCCCGTGATGAGCTATCGACCCCCACTCTTGCCGGTCCCTTCCCAGGCGGCCGTGGGGGCCGCGGTGGTGACGGCGGTCCTGGCGGCGGCGGTGGCGGCGGCTGCGGCGGGGGCTCGATCGGAGTGTGGGTCACCGGCGGCGGACTTGTCGATCCCGGCGCGTTCTCAGCCAATCGATTCACCGTCGGTCGCGGCGGTCTAGCGGGCCAAGGTGGCCCAGGTGGTGCGCCCGGTGGCGCTGGTCAGGAAGGAGGTGCGCGCGATGTTCTCGCCCGCTGATTCCCGTAAGCGCACGACGTGCGTTCTACTCGCTGTGGCCTCGCTGGCCCTCATTGGCTTCTCTGGCTGCTACGACCACCACGAGTGCGGCATGCCGGAAGAGTGCAACTTCGCCGACGATGATTGCGATCGTCGTATCGACGAAGATTTTGTGGACGATAACGGCGTCTACTTTACCGATGAGCACTGCGGCGGGTGCGGCGTCAACTGCGCGGAAGTATTCCCGACCGCTTCGGAGACCGCGTGCGAGCTCAGCGATGATGAGCTCTCCGCGCAGTGCGTGATCGTCGCCTGTCCAGAGGGGTTCCACCGTTCTGGCGATGGCAGCTGCGCGCCGGATGTTCCGGTTCAGTGCCTTGCGTGCGAAGACGCGGCCGATTGCGAAGACCGGCTCCCCGGTTCTTCTTGTGTTGAACTCCCGGGGTCCGATCAGAAGAGATGTCTTGTCGCCTGTCCGGAGCTTGGCTGCGATCCAGGCTTTGAATGCAACGCGGGAATCTGCGTTCCGCTGACCGGTCGATGCGACTGCACTGAGCTCTCTCTTGGTGCCGAGATCGGCTGTCTCGTGGAGCGTGACCCAGGCTACTCTTGTGCGGGCGCTCAGATTTGCACCGAGGAAGGCTTCTCCGAGTGCGAACCGGCGCTCGATGAGACCTGCAACGAACAGGACGATGATTGCGATGGTGAAGTCGATGAGACGTTCCGAGACGAAGAAGGACGCTACGTCGACCGCCTTCATTGCGGAGGATGCGCGATTCCTTGCGTAGAACCCGGCGAGAATATGGAAGCCCGTTGTGAGCCGCGTCCGATGGGCGCCGTGCAATGTGTGGTTGAGTGCCTCGAGGGTTTCGTGGACGTGGACGGCATCCTCGCGAATGGCTGTGAATGCGAACGTTTCGACGGTTCTGGCCCTCCGCCTGCGATCGGAGGCGACACGGATTGCGACGGCGTTCCCGATGTGACGGACGACTTTATCTACGTGACGACCACCGGCAGCGATACCAACCCCGGAACGCTTGAGATGCCCATGCGCACCCTCGCCGGAGCGATCGCCCGCGCGGCTCGCGAGAACAAAGACGTTCTGGTTGCCCGGGGAGTCTACGATGGCGCGGTGGAGCTCTCCTCCGGAGTCTCACTCTTCGGTGGCTACCGTCCCGACTTCCGCGACCGCGATCTGACGCTCTTCCCGGTCGTACTCGAACATCGCTCGGGCGAAGCGGGAGCGCCGGTTCTCACCTGTCGCGACATTGGTGCGGAGACCCGCGTCGAAGGGTTTACGATCGAAGCAACCGATGCGACCGAACCCGGTTCCGGCTCAACGGCGATTCTCCTCGACGGATGTTCTCAGGCGGTATCTTTTGCGCAGCTTGAGATTCGAGCGGGACGAGGTGCTGATGGCATCCGTGGCCGCAGCAGTAGTGACAACCTCGCGGAAATCGGAGCTTCGCTCGATGACCTCGATGGGATCGATGGCACTGCAGGCGCTGCGGCTCCGAACGTGGGTATCTGTCGACGGGTATCCGCCGGAGGCGGCGGCGCTCACTCATGCCCCGCCGGTCCGAACGTGAGCGGGGGCGCCGGCGGAGACGCGGACTGTCCTGCGATCGGCTGTTTCCAAGGTCGCGCTTGCGGCAACGCGGGCTGCACCGATTTTACGTCCGGCGGAGTCTGCGACTTTGATGCGGTCCTTGCGAGCGCGGTCCCGAACCCAGCGGCTCAGCCGGGGCGCGGACCTTCACCTGGGAGCGCGGGCGAACGTACCTACAACGCTCCGACCAATCGCCGCCTCTGTAATTTCTGCGATGACAACCCGACGCTTCCTCGCATCGGGCAACGCGGCGAAGATGGCGCGTCGGGCGTTGATGGAACCGGCGGCCTCGGTTGCGATGGTGGCGCGATTGTCGACCTCGTTTTGGGAAGGCTTCGCGGCGGGGATGGAACCGACGGCGCCGGCGGAACGCATGGTAGCGGCGGTGGCGGCGGAAGTCCTGGCGCAGGCTACGCCGTGATCGGCGGTACCGAAGGCGAATGCTCCGATCGTAGCGGCGGTGCAGGCGGTGGCGGCGGTAGCGGTGGCTGCGGCGCTCCTGAAGGCGAAGCCGGTAGCGGAGGAGGTACCTCCGTGGCGGTCTTGGTTCGTCTTGCACCCGGGGCATCGAGTGGCCCGGCGTTCGAAGACGTTCGCGTGGTCACCGCGAGTGGCGGCAGCGGCGGTCCTGGCGGACAAGGCGCAGCCGGGGGTGCACCAGGCGCAGGTGCCAACGGGGGCATCGCTGCCTTCTGGTGTGCTCGTGTCGGCGGCCGTGGTGGAGACGGCGGACGCGGCGGAATCGGCGGCGGCGGCGGCGGCGGTTGTGGTGGCGGCGCGCACGGATTTGTTCTCGTGAGCAGCGGCGACCCGAGCGCGTACGCGACGGCGCTGGAAGCGGTCGAGATCGATGAGATCGGTGTTGCAGGCGCGGGTGGCAATGGCGGCTTTGCGCCGGGCGCAAGCGGTGGCGATGGCCTTCGCGGCGGCCGAGAGCGCGTGCTCGTTCTTCCCGAATAGTCCTATTCGTCGAAGCTGAATCCGGCGCACTGGACCTCTACCCGATCGGTCCATTCGCCGGAAACGTCTTCGGAGGGAAAGAGGCGCAGCCCGACCACCACCTCGTCGTCATCGCAGGATGCCGTCGAGGCGAGTGCTTCCGTTCGATCGTAGGTATAGACCGCACGCTCTTCCGCCGCGGCGTCCCGGCGGACGATCGGCTCGCCGTCGGTATCCCATCCGAGCCGATAGAGGTCGCACGCGCCACCCAGCGAAGACAGCGTGCCTTCGTCCCCGATACCGTACACTTCGCGCACGAAGCGATCGCCTGGACAGAGTTCATCGGACGCGGGATTCGAGAGGGAAGGACCGAGCGGTCCTGACAGTCTCGCGTCGTCGTTTCGGACAATCCGGAGAGCGTCTCGCCCAAGGGGCGCGCACCACACACGAACCCGTCCAAGATGGTCATCGTCGTTCTGTCGAGCACCGAATCCCACGACCGCCAGTCCTTCGGGACAGAGCGCCCACTCACCGTCCGGATCTTCGGCCAGACCGACCCTTAGGGTACAGAGGTTGTCCGTCGGTTCGGCGCAGAGGCCGTCCATGCAGAATTGCGCATTCCCGCATCTTCGCTCCGGATCGGAAGCGCATGCCGTTCCGTTGGCGAGAGATTCGGCAGAGCAGCTCCCATCGTTGCAGGCCCATGCCTGACATGGACCGAGCTCTCCTTCGCATTCCTCGGCGACAACACACTCGGGTTCGATGGCGTCCGCTGGGGTATCGAGCGGTGCATCCTCGACCCCAGTATCCGCCGGCGTAGCGTCTTGAGCTGCATCCTCCGCTCTGGCGTCGTGTGCTGTCGCGTCCCGTTCCGAAGCATCCCGTTCCGAAGCATCCCGTTCCGAAGCATCCCGTTCCGATGCGTCCCGTTCCGATGCATCTTGGGAGGCCGAGTCATCCGCGGCATCCCGACCCCCCGCGTCCATCTCGTTATCCAGCGAAGGATGGGAAACTCTGCAGGCGCTCGTTAGCAATAGAGCGAGGACCGCGATACGAGTCCGCTTTGAGTTCGACCGCCCCACGCGCACATCGTTTTTTGACACCTCAATACAGTACAACGCCTGAGGTTCTGCTCCAAAGAGCGCCGCTCGCGACGCGGCGAAGAGAGTCGCTAATTCGCGAGTCGCAGCGCCGTGAACTGCCAGCGTTTCTCGGGCTGAAAGAAGTTTCGGTACGTCGGTCGCACGTGGTCGCGCGGAGTGGCGAGTGACCCGCCTCGGAGAACCCGCTGCGCATTCATAAACTTGCCGTTGTATTCACCCAGGCTGCCGGGAAGCGGCGTGTACTTCGGGTAAGGAAGGTAGGCGCTGCTCGTCCACTGCCAGCCCGTGCCGAAGATCGAACCCGTCTCTCGCGGGTGAAGGTATCCGGGCATACTGTCGAGAAGTTGAGCGAGCTCTCGTTGAGGATTTGCTCTCGCCGCGACTTCCCACTCGAACTCTGTTGGGAGCCGTTTCCCGGCCCAGCGCGCGAACGCATCCGCTTCGAAGAAGCTGATATGCGTAACGGGCGCGTCCTCCTCGGGCGCGATGACGCCGTGAAGGGTTCGTACCTCATAGCCGCTTTTGCCGCGATGCCAGTAGAGCGGCGCCTTCACACTGTTTGCGTTCACCCAAGCCCATCCATCGGAGAGCCAGAGATTCGCCTTGGAGTACCCCCCGTCTCGCATGAACGCGAGCCACTCCGCGTTCGTGACCAGCTTGGATGAAAGCTCAAACGCGGGGACAAAGGTTTGGTGCTCAGGGGTCTCGTTGTCGAAACAGAACCCCGAGTGATCGATGGGCAGTCCAATCGCATGCATGCCTTCATCGAAACGAAAGGGCGCTCGCGGATGTACAGAAGTCTTCGGCACGGGTGACGCACGATAGATTGGCGCCAGGGGGTTCATACAGAGTGCGTGCTTGATATCCGTGATGAGCAGCTCTTGATGTTGCTCTTCGTGGTGGAGCCCAAGTTCGACGAGCCTCTCGAGCTCGGGCGCGATTCCCTCCTCGAGCGCGCGCTCGATGCAGGCATCGACCTTGGTGCGGTAGCCTCGAACTTCTTCTACGCCCGGTCTTGAAAGCGTGCCGCGATGTGCCCGCGAGAACTGCGGCCCCACGCCTTCGTAATAACTATTAAAGACTTCGCGATAGAGCGGGGGCGATACAGGCGAGAGGCCAATCTTCGGAAAAACGAATGTCTCAAAGAACCATGTCGTATGCGCGAGATGCCATTTTGTGGGGCTCGCGTCTGGCATCGATTGAACCACCTGATCTTCCGCGGTGAGCGGCTCGGTGAGCATCAGACTGCGGGCGCGGATCTCTCGGTAACGGTTGAGTGTGGTCATCGTGTTCTGAAGAAAGCACGAGCGTGCTGATCGATCGACTCGATCGAGTCCTGAAGGGAGTGATCGTCGTCCACCATCACCAGTTTGATATCGGGGTGCGCATTGACGTAGGTGAGCGAACTGTCGAGAGGCACGACCGGATCCAGTCTGCCGTGCAATATGCGAATCGGCCGCTCGGGTCGTGGTGCGCGCGGAAAACGAGCGACCTGCTCGGCGAACTCGTAGTGGAGGGGCTCCCTTCCGTTCGGTCCGTCGATCGGGATCGTTCCGTTTCTCTGCCACGTGCTCCACACATCGGACCCGAGGTTCTGGTGAAAAAGCGCGACGGGATCAAGCACCGGGCAGAGGAGAAAGAGACGGTCGACAAGCTCGGGGTGGCGCTGTGCAAATTGCAGCGCGAACCAACCTCCGAAACTGGAGCCTATCAATCGAAGCGGGCGGTGAAGGGCGGCGCGGTGGTGGAGGTCGAGGAGATGTTCGAGCGTCGCCTCCGGATCCCACGCCTCAAAGCGAGGTTGGTGGAGCGAGGGCGCCTCAAGTTCGATGCCGAGGGGAGCCCATCGCTTGCGGAGCGCCGAGGCTTTGTTCGCTTTCGGGCTTGAGGCAAAGCCGTGCAGGTAAAGATATCGAAAAGCCGGGTCCATGGTGCGCGTCTCCTCACGAGCGTTCGTTCTCCGAGCCTATCAGGTAGCCCCGAGCTGCATTCTGCATTTCGTCGGGTGTTCTTCTGCGGGCAAGCCCATGCGCTTCTCAAAACCGTGCTATACGGCCACCCATGACTGCGTTGAAGCGAGTGATGCTGAAGCTCTCGGGCGAAGCACTTTGTGGTGAAGTTGGCGGTTTCGGGATTCAACCCGAGACCCTTCAGGCGATCGCGTCTGAGATCGCCGAGGTGCATGCGCTCGGAACCGAGATCGGGATCGTGATTGGTGGAGGCAATATTTTTCGCGGCCTGAAGGGAAGTGCCCAAGGCATGGAACGCTCCACGGCCGACCATATGGGAATGCTCGCGACCGTCATCAACGGACTTGCGTTTCAAGACGCGCTGGAGAAGCTCGGCGTGCAAACTCGTTGCATGAGTGCGCTCAGCGTTAAGGAAGTCGCCGAGCCCTATATTCGCCGTCGTGCCGTTCGACATCTCGAGAAGAAGCGAATCGTCATCTTTGTGGCAGGTACCGGTAATCCGTACTTTTCAACCGATACCGCGGCGGCGCTGCGCGCCATGGAAATTCAAGCGGACTGTCTCTGCAAGGCGACCAAGGTCGACGGTATCTACGACCGTGACCCCTTTAAGCACGACGACGCGACACTTCAGCCGCGTGTGAGCTACGACCGGTTTCTCGTCGATCGCATGAAGGTGATGGATTCGACCGCGGTCACGCTTTGTCGCGACAATGCGCTTCCCATTCGCGTCTTTGGCCTCAGCACGTACGGCAACATCAAGCGCGTGGTTCAGGGGGAAGATGTCGGCACCTTGGTAACAGAAGACGGCGCTAGCGATTGATGACGCGTTGATACCCCACGAGGAGAGCCCGCTCTGCCGGGCTCTTTCTACTCCGTCTTCTACTCCGTCGCGTCGAGTGATACGCAGTGCTGGGCTCGCATTTCGCCAGCGAACTCAATTCCTTCGCCCATTCCCATCAAGACGATACCGATCTCGCCGTCCGTCTCGTTCCCGCTGAGATCAACCTCCGCCATACCGCGAACGATCGGCACATCGGTAAGATCTCCCGCGAAGTCCAAAAATCCGAGCGAGACCTCGTGGGTCCCTTCTGCGGAGGGAAGCGTGCCGACGATCAGGGTTTGAGCGGGCGAGGGAGAATCCATCGAAGGACATTCGTCGGCAGCCTCCGCATAGATCTCAAGATGAAGGCTGCCGTCCAAGTTGCGCCCGAACTTCGCGACATCGAGGTTCGCCATGCCCGTCGCGTTGCTCGCTCGAACGCCGCTCGTCGTGCCTGCATCCTCCGTGGCACCGTCCGGGCCAGCGTCCTCGGCAGAAGCGTCCTCGGCAGAAGCGTCCTCGGCAGAGGCGTCCTCGCCCGCATCGGTTCCGGCGTCCTCTATCGACGCATCGTCCGAAGCGGCGTCCTCGGTAGGTGCGTCGCTCGACGCATCGCGTATTGCCCCATCGCTCGTCGAACCGTCGCTCACCTCGCTGTCTGCGGAAGCGTCCATCCCAGAATCCGCTGTCGTGTCGTCGTCACCACAAGCCGGCAGGAAAATGGCGGATACGAGACAGAAAAGCAGAGTGAAACGCATTTCTTACGCTAGCTCGAAAGCGCTGTCGCGGCACGTCGCCTCGTGTTTCCTGGGCTTTCAGCAGCGCTTTCGCACAATGAGCGAGTATTCGGGATGCTTTTCGCTTCATAACGTGCCAGATCTCCGGCGCGTGGACTTGGCAACTCGCCAGGTGCGGAGGAGGCAAGATGGGCTCGAAGATCTTGGTCGTTGAGGATGAGGCAGACCTCGCGGAGCTTGTCGCGTTTAACTTGCGCGAGGCTGGCCACGAAGTTTCGACGGCCGGTAGTGGTAGCACTGCGCTCGCTCAGATCCGTCAGTCTCCACCGGACCTGTTGATCCTCGACGTCATGTTGCCCGACATCTCTGGGCTCGAGGTATGCCGTCGAATACGTCTGGACGAGGCCACGGCTTCGATACCCGTCATCATGCTCACTGCCAAGGGCAGCGAATCCGATCGCATCGAGGGCTTTGAACTGGGTGCGGACGACTATGTCACCAAGCCCTTCAGTCCACGCGAACTTAACCTTCGAGTCGACGCCTTGCTGCGCAGAGCAGGTTCCCGTCCGAAAACCAAGACGGAAGAGGGCATCGAGATTGGCTGCCTCGAAATTGACGTCGCCGCGCATCGGGTCAGCGTTCACAATGAGGAAAAGAATCTCACGGCACTCGAGTTCCGCTTGCTCCTCGACCTCGCAAAGAGGCAGGGCCGGGTGCAGAGCCGAAACGATTTGCTCGAACGCGTTTGGGGCTACGCGCCCGGGGTCGAGACCCGAACCGTTGACACCCACGTAAAACGCTTGCGCGAGAAACTTGGTGACGAAGCCGCTGCCCTCATCGAGACCGTGCGAGGCGTTGGCTATCGCATGCGCAAAGGCTAACCCCGACCTTCTTTCGCATGGGAGAGCGTCCGAAAGCAAACCCGTCTGCCACTTCGCTCTCCCGCAGCGTCGCAGTGGCGATCACCCTCGCGGCGATTTCGATGGGCGCTGCCACTATGCTTATCGTTCGACCCATCTTGGCGGAGCGCCGCGCCGCTGTGGCCTCCGACCAGGACGAGCTTGCGCTTCGCCGGTTTGCCGACCGAGTGGCCTCCGGGGAAGACCTTGAATCCGCTCGTACAGGGGTGGAGGAGCGATGCGGGTGTCAGCTTCGCGAGGAGCGTGGTCCGCGATCACTCGAAGTCGGTGGTGGGCATTGGGTCGCAGAGGGAAGCGCTCCGGCTTTCCTGACGAATATGGAGCTCGCGTTTGCTGCGGGGGTATCGTTCGTCCTTGCTCTCTTTCTCGGCCTGCTCTTCTCGCGGTCGGTTTCCAGACGAACGAACGCATTGGTCGGCCGTGCCGAGGCGCTTGCCGCCGGCACGTTTGCGGATACACCGGAGGCACCTGGGGATGATGAGCTCACGGCTCTCGATCGCTCTCTTTCGCAGATGTCGAAGACAATTCAGGAGCGTTTGAGAGGTCTCCGTGCGGAACAGGACCGCTTGGAGACGATGCTCGACTCGATGAGCGCCGCGGTGTTGGTGACGGACAAACTCGGTCGCATTCACCAATGGAACGACGCCCTCGACCAGATGGTATCTGGGCCCGTCGAGGGGCGTACCGCCGAGGAGGTCCTCGGTTCCGCGGAGCTGCATGCCGCCATTCGAGAGAGCCGCGAGCGGCCGCGCTTTACCGAGCTTCCTCTTGAGACCCTGGCGGGGCCAGGTACCTTCGACGTTCGCATCGCGCCGTTGCGTCGCGGCGATGGGATGGTCGCGGTGCTTCATGATGTGACGCGCGCGCGAGACGCGGAGCGGCTTCGCCGGGATTTCGTGGCGAATGCGAGCCATGAGCTTCGAACCCCGCTGACCGCAATACGAGGCTTTACCGAGACGCTTCGCGACGGAGCGCTTGGTCGTCCGAAAGAAGCGACGCGCTTTCTCGACATTATTCTTAAGCACACGCTCCGCTTGCAGGCGCTTGTCGCGGACCTCGACACTCTGAGCAAAGCCGAGTCGGAGGGGAGCGCGATGCAACTCGAGCGCGTTGATGTGCAGTCCCTCGTCAACGATGTGGTCGCCGGGCTCACGGAGCGCGCGAAGGAGAGAGACGTTCAGATTGTGCTTCAGCCGGCACTTGCCGAATCTCACGCGCGTGCGAACCAGCGCGCGCTCGACCAGGTCTTGATCAACCTTGTCGAGAACGCCATCAAATACACTCCAAAGGGAACGACCGTTCGCGTCAAAACGGAAGTGTTGGCGGAGGCGGAGAAGGTTGTTGTCTCCGTCGTAAACCCGGGGCCTGCGATCCCTCCGGAACAGCTAAGTCGTGTATTTGAAAGGTTTTATCGCGTTGACTTCGGCCGGGCTCGTTCCGAGGGCGGCACCGGCCTCGGTCTCGCCATCGTAAAGCATCTCTGTGCATGCATGGACGTGGAGGTCGACGCAGAGTCGAATGATGACGCCACGGTCTTTTCAGTTCGCCTGAACCAAGGGTATTCTTGAGCTTCGTGAGTCGAACGCGCCGGACCAGCCACTATTTCGTTGTCGAGGAAGACCGCTACGTGCGTGTCACCCGGACAAACGCGCGCTTTGAAACGCTTCAACAACTCGAAGAGGAGTGCGAGGGGTTGTGCGCTGCACTCGCGCGGTCTCGTCCAAAATCGGCGCTGTTCGACCTTCGAACCGCGCCCGGTCGGAACGACGCGCAATTCGAAGCCGCGATCGCACCGTGGCGCAAGAAGATGATGGAACCGTTCAATTCCATCGCATTGCTCGTGACGAGTGCCGTGGGGCAACTTCAAGTTCAGCGTCATATGCACGCGGATGGCTGGGGAGAACGCGCTCTCGTGACCATCGACGAAGCGGCCGCGATCGCGTTTGTGAGTACGCGTGCTTAGGTACGAGAGCCCCTATTTTCGAATCTACGCGGGGACGTCCTACCCGCGAATGGTTCGGACGGAAGAGCGTTTTCCCGACCTCGGCACCTTAAAGGAAGCGATGGTGAGTCTCTGCGATGCGCTCGATCCGTTTCGGGGAAACGGCATGCTCTTCGATAGCCGGAACGCGCCCGGACGCTTCGACCCCGAGTTCGAAAAGGTGCTCTCGCAGTACCATCCAAGAATGGTCGAGGGATTCTCCCCCTTCGTGATTCTCCTGAAGAGCGCGGTTGGCGTGATGCACGCGAGCCGGCTTGCTACGGCGTTCGGAAAGACAGATTTTCTGGCATTAACCAGCGAGGATGAAGCCGATCGAAAGATCCGTGAATACCTGCGGCGCTCGCGTTCTTCTTCTCCCATCTCTGGTTCTTTTTTTCGACCCGTCGAACCTGAGTGATCCGAGGTGTCCGTCGGATATTCCTCCGCGAAATCGCGAGTCCGGCAGAAGAGTGAACTGCAATAATCGTCGCGTTCGGCCTGCGCCGATGGAAGGACGGCCACGATTTGCGCACCTGGAAACGCGTGGCTGATCATCACGACCTTGCTGATTGATTCCGGTTAGACTCAAGAGGTGTTCATTCACATGAGCTCCTACTATCGCGCGATGGCCAGCCCCTACCTTCGGGTTGTCCGCACCGAGATTGCGTTCCCGACCACGGACGCGATGGAGAAGGAGTGCGCCGAGCTCTGTCGGTCGCTTGATCCGCTTCGGCGCGGCGCGATGCTCTATGACTCTCGCCTCGCCGTTGGCAGGCAAGATCCGGAGTTTGAGAAGGCCCTGGCGACTTGGTACCCGCGCGTGCTGGCGGGCTTTGAGTGTGTCGTCATTTTGGTGTCGACCGCGGTCGGAGTGATGCACACAAGACGCTTCGCGGAAGCCTTCGGCAAGACTGACGTCGTCATCGCGGTGACCGACGAAGTCGAAGCCGTGCGATTGGTGCAGGATAGAGCGCTTCGCGAGCGAAGGCGGAGTCGCTAACAGCCCTTTGTCGATCTCGACCGTCGCCGATCGAATCGCATGCAAAAGCCAAGCATCTTTTCCTTCCACGCAGTAAGGTTCTGACGTGCTCTTGGTCGTCGATAACTACGATTCCTTCACCTATAACCTTGTTCAATACCTTGGCGAGATTGGTGCCGAGACGGTGGTTCGCCGGAACGATACCTTCTCGATAAGTGAGGTCGCGACATGGTCGCCGAAAGGGATTTTGCTCGGACCTGGACCTGGACGGCCGGAGGACGCGGGCGTGACGATGGAGCTTCTGGAGCACTTCGCCGGCAAGCTTCCTCTTTTCGGCGTCTGCCTCGGTCATCAAGCGATCGCGCAGCACTTCGGCGGGGATGTGATTCGCGCCAAGCGTCTGATGCATGGGCGTACAAGCCCGATGCTTCACGATGATACGGGGGTGTTTGAAGGGTTGCCAAACCCGTTCGAAGCAACGCGCTACCATTCGCTGATTGCGGATCGGGCAAGTCTACCCGGGTGCCTGCGGATCTCCGCGTGGACCGAGGAGCAGGAGATCATGGGCCTTCGTCACAAGGAACTCGATATCGAGGGCGTGCAGTTTCACCCGGAGTCCTTCCTGACTCAGGTCGGCCATCGCCTCCTCAAAAACTGGACCGACCGCTGCGGCGAGACCTCGGCGGCGAACAATCCTCGATGAGCAAAGCTGTTCAAAACGCGCTCCGTTTGCTCCTTGCGGACGCCGCGCAAGATACCTTCGATTCGGCGTTCGCCCTGGCAATGCAGGAGATGCTTGAGGGGCCCGTTGAACCTGCCGTCGTCGGGGCACTTTGCGCAGCAATGCGCGCAAAAGGGGAACGAGCTTCCACGCTTGCGACCGCCGCGCGAGCACTCCGGGAAAAGTGCGACGGGGTTCATCTCGCGGGGCCGCTGCTCGACACCTGCGGCACCGGAGGCGACGGGGCGAATACGTTTAACATCTCGACAGCTTCGGCGATCGTCGTCGCTTCCTGCGGCGTGCGGGTTGCGAAACACGGAAATCGTGCCGTTTCGAGTCGCGCGGGCAGCGCGGATGTTCTCGAATCACTTGGCATTCGCATCGACCGAACTCCGGCGGACGTTGTGAGATGCGTGGATGCCATCGGGATCGACTTTCTCTTCGCGCCAGCGCACCACAGCGCGCTTCGTCACGTCGCACCCGTCCGAAAGATGCTCGGCGTTCGCACCTTCTTTAATCTGCTGGGGCCGATGGCCAACCCGGCGGGCGCGACGCATCAAGTGGTCGGCGTGTACTCCGCCGACGTGGTGCATCTGATGGCGGAATGTCTCCGCGAACTTGGAGTCGAGCGCGCGTGGGTGGTGCACGCCGATGTTGGCCTCGATGAGATCGCGACCGAAGGCGAAACCTTGCTCGTCGAGCTTTGCGAAGGAGAGCTCAAAGAGCGGAAGATCTCTGCGGCGGATTTCGGTCTTGAGGAGGCGCCTCTCGATACCCTCCAAGGCGGCGATAGGGAGCAGAATGCGGCCATCATCCGGGATGTCTTGGACGGTCATCGATTCGAGTCGCGGGCTGCCGGTCCGCGGAAAGCCGTGGTTCTCAACGCGGCCGCGGGCCTATGTGTTGCGCTCGGGTTAAGTCCTCTTGAAGCGGCCCACCGGGCGACCGAAGCGATCGATAGTGGAAAAGCACTCTCGCTGCTCGAAACGTGGTCCGCACATACGAACGGACGCAAATGAGCGTTCTCGACCAAATCCTCGAACGGAAACGGAAAGAGATCGAGCGGCGGCGACGAAGGGGGCTCGATCCTGCCTTTCGGCATCCCATCGCCGCCTCCCGTTTTCTTCGCTCTCGGGAGCAACTTCCCCACGTGATCGCTGAGGTGAAATTCAAAAGTCCGAGCGCTGGTGAGATTCGCTCTCGCTCCCTCGGGAAGCCCTCGGAGATCGGCGTCGCGTACCAGCGAGGTGGTGCTGCCGCCGTCAGCGTGTTGGCGGACCGCGAAGGGTTCGGCGGGGGGCCATTGATCGTTCGGCAAGTCGCTCGCGCGATCGAGCTACCGGTGCTCTTTAAGGAGTTTGTGCTCGACCCGATTCAAATGGACCTCGCCGTGCGCGTGGGAGCCTCCATGGTTCTTCTCCTGGTCCGAGCGCTTTCACGTAGAGAACTGCAAGCGCTCGTCGATACGGCACACGACCGTGGTCTGCTTCCGGTTGTGGAAGCTGCGGACGAGAAAGAACTTGAGGTGGCGCTTGAGACCGGCGCATCGATCGTCGGCGTAAACGCGCGGGATCTTGCGACCTTTCATGTTGATCTTGAAAAGGCCGCACGCGCGATGGAGCTTATCCCTGAGGAACGCGTCGGGGTGCTCATGAGTGGCGTGCGCACGCTCGAGGATTTCCGCGCAGCGAGCGATTCTGCGGCAGATGCGATCTTGATCGGCGAAGGTTTGATGCGTGCCGAACAACCGGCGCGTCTTCTTCAAGAGTGGCTCTCCACCGCTCGACATTCCGGATAGCCAACAGGCCCTTGTCGTCTCCGCGGGGAAGTCGCATCATCTCCGCATGAGTCATCCATATGCCCGCGTTTCCTACGAAGACCTCGCTCAGTTTCCGGTATCCGAGCTGAACAAAGTGATGGCCAACGGCGCGACTCCGCTGACGGAGGAGCTCGCCGGCTACGAGTTCCGTGGTTTTAATCCTCCCGCGCATATGAAGGCGCTCGGGATTCAGAAGTTTATCAAGGGATTCTTCCAGGATGCGAAAGGTCTCGGCGGTTATAATACCTTCGTGCAATCTCCCCGCTCGGGCTTAAAGGGGCCCTGGGAGTCGAAGGGAAAACGTCATGGTTTTTACGATGTCCTCCCCATCTCGCGCGGTGCTCGATACGACGAGTTCACGAACGCCGTATTGCTCGACTACGGGAGCGGCCGTAACGCGTCGCTCGACCCAGAATCCGCCATCCGGGACTACCTTGTCCAAGTGGACCCGGGGAACCCAGAACTCTACCTCGGCAAGGCATACCTCGACCTTGGTGCGTTCCGCTTCTTCTCCAACTTCTTCATCATCGAGCGATTTCGACGCGCGTGAGTTCAAAGCCTTCATCCTCTGATCCTCGAGCGAAGCTCACCGAACTTGCTCGAGGATGCCGCGCGGTTGGAACGACGGTGGGTATCTCCGTTCCGACGATCTCCGCGGCCCTGAGAGGGGAGCTGAACCGTCGCCGCGTCGATGCGATGATCGAGCGCTGGTCCCGAAAGAACGAACGGCTATGCGGGATGAAGCTCGAGGTGATCGGACGTGAGTACGCGCGAGTCAAAACGCCGCACGTCCTGATGAGCAATCACCAGAGCAACTGGGATATCATCGCCCTTTTTCGCGCCTTTCCGCAGACCCTCCGTATGGTTGCGAAGCAGGAGATGCGAAACCTGCCACTTCTCGGCCGCGCGATGGAAGACGCGGAGTTTATCTTCGTCGATCGCGGCGATCGGGAAAGAGCGCGCGCCGCGATCGACCTGGCCAAGGATCGTATTAAGAGTGGTGTGAACATCTGGATCGCGCCCGAAGGCACTCGTTCCAAGGATGGGACCCTGGGGCGCTTCAAGAAGGGCGGCTTCGCGCTCGCGCTCGACACCGGTGCACCCATCTTGCCCTGCACCGTCGTGGGTACAGGCGAGGTCGCGCCTGTCGGGACCCTTCGACTTCGGCACGGCCTGCCCGTCCGCGTCCGATTTTATCCACCGATCTCCGTGAGTGACTACAGCCACGAGCGCCGCGACGAACTCCTCACTCGGGTTCGCGATGTGATTCAAGATGGGCTCGAAGAAGAAAAGGAAAGCCTCCGTGCAATGGAATGAGGTCCTCCACTTTTGGTTTGGGGAATGCGAACCCAAAGATTGGTTCACCAAAAGCGACGCATTCGACGCCATGGTCCGTGAGCGATTTCTCGCGACCTACGAATCGGCGGTCGCAGGTGAGCTGGATGAATGGCGGAGCGCGCCCGAGGGAAGACTCGCTGAGGTGATCGTCCTGGACCAGTTCTCGAGAAATATGTTCCGTGACGATCCGCGAGCATTTGCAGCCGACCCGCTTGCGTTATGTCTCGCACAGTGGGCGGTGGCAGCGGGCGATGATCAGAAGATCGAGAAGGAGCGCCGCTCTTTCCTCTACATGCCGTATATGCATTCGGAGTCTCCGATCGTGCACGAGGTTGCCGTGGAGCTCTTCCGCGAGTTTCCGAAGAACTACGATTACGAGCTGCGCCACAAAGCGATCATCGACCGCTTCGGTCGGTATCCTCACCGCAACCGAGTTTTGGGGCGCGAGAGCACAGAAGAGGAGCTCGCGTTTCTCAAGGAACCCGGGTCTTCTTTCTAAGGGGTCTTTCAAAAA
>JAHDCI010000149.1 GCA_020629955.1 Myxococcota bacterium
GAAAGAATCGGAATAGTTGGTGCGCCTTGACCGTCCTTTTCGGCGCGGCTATCACGCGCCCCGGTGAGCTCGAACTTCCGCTCCGCTATCGAATGACACGCTTTCTCTTTCTTCTATTGCTCTCTGGGGCGCTCTCCGGAGCGACCACCGCGTTCGCGCAGGCGGATGAGAATGAAGCTGTCTCCGAGGAGACGGAGGAAGCCGCGGAAAACGGCGAAGAAGTCGCGGAGAGCGAAGAGTCCACGGATGAGTCCGAGGACCCAGAGGAAGAGCCGGTTGGCGAAGAATCCGGCGGCGAAGACGAATCCGCGGAAGAGGTCGAGGAGACCGTTCCGACAACGCCCTACGAGCCGGCAGAGGAGCCAAGCTCCGGACCTCGGACCATGTGCCAGGGGCGACGAATTGAAGCGATTCGAGTTGAAGGCACGCGCCGCGTGGACCCCGATGATATTCGTGCTGCGGTGGATCTTCGCGCAGGTGTCCCATGTACCGACGCAGAGGTCGCCCGCGACGCGCGGTCACTTTGGGAACTCGGCTTTTTTGATGACCTGGCTTTCGAAGCCGCCCCGAACGGTCGTGGTATCGATCTGATCATTCGCGTGCAGGAACGTCCGGTGATCGCGCGTGTGGTCTTCGAGGGCAATGATGAAGTCGATGACGACGATATCGACGAAAAGGTTCGTCTCGAAGATGGCGCCATTCTCTCGGAGCCGGATGTGCGAAGTCAGATCACGCGCATTCGCGACCTCTACGCCGAGGAAGGCTTTTTCCTAGCGCGAGTCGAGTACGAGCTTCGTCGCCTCGAAAATGACAACAACGAGGTCGAGGTTCGGTTCAATATCGACGAGGGCCCCGAAGTTACGGTTCGCCGAATCCGCTTTGTCGGAAATCGAAACATTCCCGCCGATGACCTGAGCTCGATCATGGCAACGAGCGAGCTGGGGTTTTTCTCGTTTCTCTCGGACAACGCGCACTACCAGGGCGATAACTTCGAGGACGATATCCAGCGTCTTCAGGCGTACTACTACGATCAGGGTTACCTGATGATGCGCGTCGGAGCGCCGCGAATCGAGCTGACTGCCGACCGAGCCCACATTGATATTACGATCCCGATCACCGAAGGGCCGCGTTTCCGTGTTGGAGAGTTCGTCGTCCGCGAGCTGAATAGCGACGGGCAAGAAGTCGACGCGCTCGAGGATGACCTGCGAGACCGGATTGACCTGGATCAAGGCGAGTACTTTAGCCGCACCAAGATTGCGCTCGGGCTTCAAGAAATTACGCGCGTCTATCGAGACCAGGGCTACGCGCGCGTCGAGGTTACGCCAGGTACGGATCTCGAAGAAGACGAGCGCATCGTCAATCTCTCGATCGACATTCAACGCGGTCCGCCCGTTCGCATTGAGCGAATCAACATCCGCGGCAACACGAAGACTCGAGACTCCGTCCTTCGTCGTGAGATGATGGTCATGGAAGGCGAGCTCTACAGCCAGACGCTCGTCGAGCGGTCCAAAGCGCGCATCGAGGCGCTTGGCTACTTCGAGCGTGTCGACCTCTCCGAAGAGACAGGGTCTTCGCCGGACCGCATTATTCTCAACATTGAGGTGAGCGAGCGACCGACGGGCACCTTCCAGGTGGGTGCGGGCTTCTCGTCCATCGAGAGCTTCTTGATCACTGCGCAGATTCAGCAGCAAAACCTTTTCGGCAACGGTCAATCACTTCAGCTTCAGTTGCAGCTTTCCGGGATTCGTCAGAATGTCGATATTCGATTCTTCGAACCGTGGTTCTTCGGTAGCCGCTGGAGCTTCGGACTCGACCTCTTCTTGCGTACGCAGCAGTTCCAGGACTTCAACCAAATCTCGCGCGGCGCTGGCTTTAACTTCGGCCACCCGATCTTTGATCCACGCTTCCGTGTCTCGCTCGGCTATCGAATCGAAGGTGTCAGCATCGGTGCCCGCACCGGCGGCCCGCTGAACTTTGGGACCGGAGGCCAAGGTTTCGGTATCTTCCGCCGGGTTCCGCTCGCAAACCTCTTCCGTGTTGGCCGTACGAGCTCTCTACGCGCAACCGTAAGCTGGGATTCGCGTAACAACCGCTTGTTTCCCACGAACGGTTGGTATGCGCTCTACAGCCTTGAGTTTGCGGATCGTGCGATTGGTTCGGAGCAGGTCTTTACGCGACAGACGGGCTTTGTCCGCTTTTATCGTCAGATCGCTGAGCTCGGAGAAGGGCGGCCGCTTGTTTTCAAAGTGAACACGCAGTTCGGCCTTATCTCCTCTCGCGATCCACGAGGCGTTCCGATCTACGAACGCTTCTTCCTGGGCGGCATCTTTAATGTCCGTGGCTATCCGCTCAATACGCTTGGTCCGCGCGCGTCCATTCCGCGCGGTACCGATCCAAACGCTTCCCCTCCCGCCGCAGGCAATGGATTCCCCGAAGGTGTTTCTTTCGGTGGCAACCTTCAGCTCTATTACCAGGCTGAGCTTGAGGTGCCGATCCTTCCCGAGATTGGTATTCGCGGCGTTGTCTTCGCGGATGGTGGAAACGTCTGGAACCTTGAAGATTCGCTTTGTCAGGCGCCTGAAACCGCCTCGGCAGACGCGACGACAAGCCCATGCGGCTTTAACCCTCTCGCAATACGAACCAGTGTCGGATTCGGTTTCCGGTGGTTCTCGCCGCTCGGACCCCTCCGTTTCGAGTTCGGTATTCCCCTCGCGCGAAGATCGCACGAGCAACCTATCCGCTTCGAATTCACCATCGGAAACAGCTTCTGAATCATCGAAATCGTCCGGAGTGTGAATGATTTCGCAGCCTCGGACGTCATTGACATCGGATCCCGGCTTGACCGGGCTCCATCGGCCAGGTACTCACCCGCTCGGCCGAAAGGAATCGAATGAGCCTTCAGCGACATTTCATCACTTTGCTTGCCGCGGTTATCGTGGCGACCATTTCACCCACTCTCTTCGCGCAGTCACGCATCGCGGTCGTGGACCTGCAGCGAGCGCTCAACGAGACCGAGGACGGTCGCGCCGCGAAGAGCCGACTGAAGCGTCTATTCCGACGTCGTCAGCGCTCCTTGGACGAAGCCCAAGAGAAGCTGAAGAAGATGAAGGAAGATATTGAGCGGCAGAAGAATATCCTCAGCCGGGAAGCGCTTGAGAGCCGCCTGGAAGAGTATCAGAAGGCGTTCATTGAGCTTCAGTCGACCTACGTCGAGTTCCAGCGCGAGCTGGCGCAAAAGGAAGCGCAGCTTACGAAGCGCATCCTCGAGCGAATGCAGGAGATTCTTCGCCGCATTGGGCAATCGGATAACTACGATCTCATTGTTGAAGCGAATGAGGGCGGGGTCGTCTGGGTTCCATCGAACCTCGACCTAACGGACGAAGTGATCCAGCGGTACAACTCAGAAAGCGGCATGAGTAGCATGGGCAGCATGCGGCGCTCGAGAATGTCGAGCATGGAGTAGTCCTCCGATCTCAAACGGAAAGCCCGGGCGCCAGCCTGGGCTTTTTGCTTTTGAGTAATGAGTAATGGCTTGTGCGATGGCCTTTTTTGCAGCCGGACTTTCCCCTGCGCGCGATTGAGGGTACGTTTTGAGCCGGTTTAGATCGACCGGAGACCAGATGCCTAGTTGGACCGAAGTTCGCGAATACGCCCGCTCCCAGTACACCCTGATGGAGGACAGTGACCAGATGCTAAAGCTGGCCTTCACTTTCGAGGGAGAGGATGGGGATGAGCGGATGCAAGCGATCATTGTCTCGCGCTTTGAAGCGATGGGTCGCGAGTGGTGTGACTTCCGCTCCGCATGTTGCGAAGTCGCGCAGATGGACCCCGCGATCGCCCTCGAGAAGAACGCGGAGTTCGCTCTCGGCGCGCTTCAGATCTCTGACGGGCTCTACATCTTCCGGTATAGCACTCAGCTCGAGACGATGGACGTGGAGGAGTTTGAAATTCCGCTCCGAATGATCGCCCGAACTGCAGATGAGATCGAACGAGAGTTCGCGGGCGGCGACCAGTTCTGAACGCTCCATAAATCGTCGGATTTCTGTGTGAGGGTCTCGACGGGAACAAAGCATCTGCTTTAAACTTCCCGCATGACTTTACGCGCTTATCTGCTTCGGCTCGGTATCTTGGGAGGATCGATTTTCTCAATCGCCTGTGGAGGCGGAGAAGAGTGCGTCTTCGATAACGACTGCGAGCTCGGTTTCGTTTGCTCTGCGGAGTCGACCTGTGTCGAGCGGGCAGATGTGGTGGTTCCACCACCTGAAGATGCAGGACTTTCAGATGCCACTGTCTCCGATACAGGAGGGGATGATGGTGGCGAAGATGCATCGATGGACGCGGAGATGGATACTTCGACGCCCCCGATGAACACCGAGTTCCGAGTGGTCGCATCCATTCGTTCGATCGGTGCGACGGCTTCTGGAACTTTGGCAGCCGTGTACAGCGATTTGGACGCGTGTGAGCGAACCGATCTTGGGGACGGCTGCGTTCAGGTCGTTTGCGGTGCGGAACCCGAGCCCGTTCCGGATGGCGGGATGCCCGACGGCGGCACGGATGCGGGGACAGATGCAGGGAGCGACGCGGGGACCATGATCGCTCCGAACGCCGGTCGCGTTGAGGTCCGCAGCGATTCCGTCACTCTCTCGATCGCGCCGAACGACGATACGGGCCTCTACTCCGTTCGAACCCTCGCAAGTGCGTGGTGGACTCCAGGAGAGGACGTCACATTTGCTGCGGACGGTGGTGATGACATCGCGGAATTTGCAGGAACGATTTCGGGACCTGGCGTCGAGACTGTTTCGGCGTTTCCGAGTGAGGCCGCGACGATGCTCACGACGACGTGGAGCACGGAAGCGCCCGCAGATGCGGAGCATGTCTTCCTCGCGAGTTCGGGAAGAACGAGCGTCGAGTGCAGAGCAACCGGATCATCGATCGCGGTGGATGTCTCGGAAATCTTCGAGGCGGGAGATACGGTAACGGTCCAGGCGTATACCGAGCGAGAAGCGGAGTTTCTCGATGGGCCGACCCGAGTCGTTGGAGTAGCGCAGGCCTATGCCGGCGTTTTCGGTGGCGACCCGGTCGCCATCGCGACCTGGGACGTACTCGAAACGGAGTAGCGGGCAGAAAACGAAAACGGGAGCGCGAAGCTCCCGTTTTTTTGTTGGACGGACGGCGATGTCCTCCACTTTGGCGGACGTCTATTTCGCGTTGAGGTGTTCCGCGACCGCCATCATCGGGAAAATTCGACGATACATTCGGTAACCGATCAGCGCCGTTCGGAAGAATACTCCGGCGAAGATCTGCTCTGGAAGCTCACCGTCTTCTTCCAGCTGCGACTCCAACCAAGCGGAGGCGCGTTCCCGCGCTTCTCGATGTTCAGAGACGCTCGCGAGCCCGGAGAGAGCCCAACCGGTCTGTACGCAATGGCTATAGCCGAGATCTTCGCTACGTCCGGTTGCGCACGTTCGCCAGTGCTCGCCGAAACCGCCGTCTTCTCGTTGCATACTCGCGATGTAGGTGCCCGCTTTCTTCATCGCGGCGTCGGGGCCTTCTCCATGATGAGAGCGAATCGCATGAAGCGCGCGGAGCGCGAAGAAGGTTCCGTACAAGGTCGCAACGCCCCACACACCTTCCCAGCTTCCATCCGGGCGCTGCATCGAGCGCAGGAGCGCTTCGGCGCGTTTGAGCGAAGCTTCGGCCTGCGTGCGAAGACCACCGCTCAGGTGGGGAAGGGCCGCGACGATCGCGATCGCGTTGGAAGCCGTGCATTCGACGTACGACATTTCGGTCATCGAATCGCCGAACATCTCCGCGGGGTTCATCCATTCGAGGGATGCGTCGTTCTTTCGGGCTTCGTAACTTCCGAATCCGCCGTCCGAGTTTTGGCACCGGAGCATGAACTCGATGCCGCGACGAACGCGTTCGAGGTCAGCTTCGGAGCGAAGTTCCGGTGGCGCTTCGAGGAATGCGCAGATCGCTTCGGCCGTGCAATCGCTGACCGGCCACCCATGCCAGACACCGGCGAAGCAGAAGCCGCCCGTCGGATCCACCCGATCCATTTTTCGGTAGGTCGTTGCGTCATCGATTGCAGGCGTTTCGATCTGCTGAGTGCGAAGCCACTCGAGACCACGCTCGATGCTTTCGCGGAGCATCGGGCGCTCGGTCGGCAACGCTTCGTACGCGCGCGAAAGAGCTTGAAGGGCAAAGCTTGAGTCCCACGTGGCGCTGCGGGCTCCGGCGATTCGCATGCCCTCATGCTCGTCCTCCCAGACCCAACCCTCGAAGCGGGCGAGTTGTCGCTCGACGTACGGGTCGCTCGGGTTCGCGTTCCAAAGCGTGAGCATGAAGAGAAGCCCATTGACCGGGGAGAGACAGGTGAAATCCGACGAATCAAGCTCCCACTTCATTCGCTTGCGGAGGTCGCGAAGGATTTTCTTGCGGAGCGGCGAGAAGTGGACTGCCGAGTACGCGTCACCTGCCCAGTACATCGCCTGCAGTGTTTTGGTCGGTTCGGCATAGAGGTCCGCGGCGCGGAGCTTTCCACGTGAGGCCACCCACGGCAGCTCCTCGTAGTTGCGCCCCGGATAGAGCTCTTTGCGGATTTCACGCGTGAGGTCGGTGATGGGTGCCGTGATCTCCTCGGCGGAGACCGAGGCCATGCCCATGTAGATCAGCCGCGTATGGCAGTAGTAGTTCGCAGGATGGATACGGGCGGACTTCGGCAACATCCAGACTTCTGGCGGAATGCTGTGCGCGCCTTTCCACTCGTATACGCCGGCGATGGAGAGCCAGATTTTGCCCCAGCTCGGGATACTCAGCAGGTCCTCCTTCGCGAGCATCTTGCGCGCTTCGGCAAGGCTCGGATGATCCGCTTTGACGCCAAGGAGCCGTGACGCGACGTACACGAGCGCCGTCATGAAAAGCGAGGGTTCGCCGAAGCGGTGCAGGCCCCAAAGACCATTCGCAAGCTTCTCATGCTCGAACTGCTGGAGGATATTCTGCGCGCGTCCGCGGTCGATCGGTCGCCCGATCACTTGCATCGCGATGACATATTGGGCGGGCAACATCGGGTTCCAGATGTCTTCGCCTTCCCAGCTTCCGTCTGCCGCCTGAAGCGCCGAGAGGCGCTGACACATGCGTGACAGCGCCTCTTCGATCGACGTCTCAGGAGCTCTCGTGATGGCTTGCTCCGTCGTTTCCATGTCGTTATCCGTTCTGCGAAGTTCGGCGCACGTAGCGCACGGTGCAGGGGTTCTGAGGTCCGGTGACCCAGTTGCTGTAGTCCGGTGCCGGCGCAGGGCTGGCCAGTTCGAAATCGAAGTTGCGCAGGAGCACCGTCCAGATGGCTTTCAGCTGGAGATACGCGAAGCCCATACCGATGCAGCGATGCTTGCCGCCGCCAAATCCGATGAGCGTCATCGGATGCTGACGATGTTCTTCGCGTGGCTTCGCGAACCGCTCCGGGTCGAATCGATGCGGGTCGCTGAAGACGGAGGGCAAGCGATGGCTGAGGCCTGGCGAGACCATGGCCATTGTGCCCTCTTCGAGGCGGAAGCCGTTGTACTCGAAGGGCTTCATGACCTTGCGCACGAGAAGGATGAGCGGCGGATGCATGCGCTCACCTTCCATGATGAGGCGATGCATCGCGTCGCTCTCCTTGAGCGAGGCGAGCGTCATCGGCTTTTCCCAGGTCGGACCGAGCGGCCCGTAGAGCTGCTCAAGCTCGTCGAGGAGCACAGGGAGATATTCCTTGTGCTGCATCAACTCAATGCCTGCCCATGCGGCCAAAACACAGCTCGTGTGCTGGCCACCGAAGAGCACTGTGAGCAAGAGCCCGGTGATCTCGTCGTCGGAGAGCGTGCGCCCATCCTTGTACTGCGATTCCATCAAGCGACCCATGAAGTCGTCGCCCGTACGGCCGGCGTTGCGTCGCTCCTGGAGGATCTCGCCGATGAAGGACTTCACGCGCTTTCGAGCGCGGTCGCGCTTGATATGGCGGGATGTCGGGAGCTTTGGAGCGAAGAACCCGATCGTGTTAATGCCGAGCTGCAGGTCGTGGTAGAGGTCCGAGAAACCGTCGTAGAGACGGTCGCGAATCTCCTGGCCGAGGAGGCAGCGACACGCGATGTGAACGGTCAGGTCGTTCGTCACGGCGGGAAGGTCGATCTCGCCCTCATCGCCCCAATCGGCGATATAGGATTCGATCTCCTCCTGCATGAACTCGACGTAGCGGCGAAGGTGCTTATTGCCGAGGGCCGGAAGCAAGAACCCAAGCTGCTGGTCCATGATATGGCGCGGGCTGTCGTACGCGACGCCGCGGCCAAAGATCGGAACCGTGAACTGGTACACGTCCTTCGCGCTGAGATGATCCTCCGCCGCCGCGAAGTACGCGTGATGCGCTTCGGGGCTGGCGAAGAGCACCATCTCGCTACCGGCGAGCGTGAACGAGAACACTTCGCCGTGCTCTTTGTACGCGCTCTCCAGCATTGCGAGGGGGTTCTTGATAAACGCAGGGGTCGAGCCAATCCAGGGGAGGCCTTTGACCTTGGGAACGGGGCGACGCGGCGTGCTGCCGCCGTTTGGAGTCTGCTTGCCGCCCGAGGCGGAAGAGGTCTGCATCTGCTGCATCGTTAGCTCACTCTCTCGAGGCGACGCTCTTTCAGAAGCTGGCGCGCGACGTCGATCTTGATGCTTTCCGTGCGAACGAGTTCGGAAGCGATCTCTTGAACTTCGCGGCCTTCCGCGCCAGCGGCGAGTGCCACGGAGCGCGCGTGAAGGGTCATATGACCACGTTGAATTCCTTCGGTCGCGAGGGCACGAAGCGCGCCCATATTCTGCGAGAGACCCGCCGCAGCCATGACCATGGAGAGCTCCTTCGCGTTGAGGTCGCCCATGATTTTGCGAAGCACGCGAATCGTCGGATGCACCCGGGTGCTGCCGCCGACGACGCCGATGGCCATCGGAAGCTCAATCTCGCCACAGAGGTGGCCATCCTCACGCCACCAGCGGGTAAGCGAGGTGTAGTGCCCGTCGCGGGCCGCGTAGGCATGTGCGCCGGCTTCGACGCTGCGCCAGTCGTTGCCCGTGGCGATCGCGACGGCGTCGATGCCGTTCATGATGCCCTTGTTGTGCGTGGCGGCGCGGTACGGATCGACCGCGGCGAACTGATACGCCTCAACGATGCCCTGAGCGACAGCGGCGCCGGTAAACCCGTTGCCAGCAAGGAGCAGCTCGGGAACGCGGCAGGAAGCGCGCGCGCAGCGACGGTCGGCGAGGTTCGAAAGGATGCGCAAGTTGACGCGTCCGCCCGTGAGCTCTTCGACGCGGCTCGCGACGCCCTCGGCCATTGCGTTGACTGCGTTCGCGCCCATCGCTTCACCGCAGTCGATGAGCAGATGGAGGACAAGCATGGCGTAGGGGTTCGTGAATGCACGAACTTCGATGGCCTTCGCGCCGCCCCCGCGCCGCTCCATGTTCGGATGGACCTCGTTGGCGAGACGAAGAAGTTCCGCTTCGTGCTCTTTCAGAATCTCGGCAGCTGTGCCTTGATCCTCGACATCCAGGATCTGGACCTGTCCGATCATCATCGCGTCATCCGCAGAGGCGGTGAATCCACCCGCCTTGCGAACCGTGCGCGCCATATTGCTGACTGCAGCGACGACCGAAGGCTCTTCGACGACCATCGGGACGGTTACGTCGTCGCCGTTGATGATGAAGTTTAGGCCAAGGCCAATCGGCAATCCGAAGACGCCGACGCAGTTTTCGACCATCTTATCGGCGCGTTCAACGTCGAGATGACCTGCGTTGCGAAGCACAGCGAGGTCGTCCTTCGAGAGGTCGAAACGGGTGCGGAGCTCTTCGTATCGCTCGTCGATATCGAGCTTGTAGAAGCCCGGAATTCTAGAACCGTCGTTGCTCATGTCGCGCTCGCTCCTCGGCTCTTTTTGGTCAGGCCCTTGGTCGTCTGACGATCCAGGAAGCCCTGCCACTTTCGAATGGTGACATCCTGGAACGCCTTCACGACGGGGTTCAGCTCGGCGAGCGGGGCGTCGAAGTGACGCTCCCAGCCTTCTTGTTCGGCCTCGAGCGCGTCGAGATCCTCGGCCAGCAGAGGCTGTACGGTGAGGCGCTTCGCGATGGGCATCGCGCGGCGCAGAATGCGGTTCGGGATGGCGCGGCTCGTGAATGGAACCTTGAGCGACGAGAAGTAGAAGATGAAGAAGGTCTCGGTCGTGCGTTCGTCGATCGGGCGCAGGAAGAGCCAGTGCTTGATCTGCTCGTCCGTATTGGAGCGCTGGTACGGATATTCGTACGCGAGCTTCATGTGGTTCGTATTGATATTCTTGTGGTCAACGAAGAGACCGTTGAAGCGGCCGCGGCCCACCTTCGTGTCGTATTCCAGCTCGACCGTGTCGCCCTTGGTCTCGAAACCGAGAAGCTCTGCCTCGTCGAAGGGGCGGAAGCGGCGGTGAAGGTACGCGTGCGAGAAGTCGCTCACGTTGTCGATGATCATCGAGTGGTGGGCGTTCATCTTCATGCCGACCGGAATCGAGGGCCACGGGTCGCTGCCCTCAAGCTCCGGAACCTCGGGAAGGGCGACATTCGCGGCTTCTTCGGGATCGCCCGGGAAGATCCAGACCACGCCGTAGCGCTCTTGGGTGGGGACGCTCGGCACTTTGAACTTCGGCATCTTGGTTTTGCCGAAGAGCGAGTGGGGAATGTCGACGACTTTGCCTTCGCCGTCGTACGCCCAGCCGTGGTACGGACACACAAGGTTGCAGCCTTCAACCGCGCCCGTTGTGAGCTTCAGCTGACGATGTGCGCAGCGGTTCTCGATCGCGCGAACCTGGCCGTCTTCGCCGCGGAAGACCGCGATGCTGCGCTTCCAGAAGACAACATCTTTGACGCCGCCGTTTTCGAGGTCCTTCGACCAGGCCGCCGGGTACCAGTAGTTCGGGTCCATGCCTGCCGCGCGGACACGCTGACGGGTGTTCTTCGCCTCGGTGAAGCTCGGGGGACGCTTGGGCTCTTCGGTATAAATACGACTCATAACGATCTCTCTTGTTCAGGCTTCAGGCGTAGATGGTCTGCGCGTCTTGGGAGGGCACGCCCATGGGACGCGGGGTGAAGGTCGGTGCCTTGGCGTCCGGGTGCGTGATCGCTCCGCGCGCATGATGGAAGGCGTAGGCTTCGGCGAAGGCATCTTCAATCGAACCGGGCTCGTACCCGAGCTCGTTGATGGCCTTCGAAAGGTCTGCGTGACGACGCAGCTTGAGGCGGCGAATGGCGCCCGGGGTAAGAAGCTGCGTCCGCTTTGGTGCGAGACGGGAGAGCGCAAAGCTCGTCACTTCGGCAATCGGCAAGAGCACTTCGCTGGGGATACGGAACTTCGGCGCAGGCTGACCCGTGACCTTGGTGAGGATCTTCCAGATATCGTCCAGCGTCAGGAACTGCGTTCCGATGACGTACTTCTGACCGGTGCGGCCGCGCTCCAGCGCCTTGATGTGTCCATCGACGAGGTCACGCGTTCCGACAAAAACAAAGCCACCCGGCACGTAGGCGCGGAGGTCACGATTTGCGAAGCGGCACATGGTGCGGCCCATGCGGGAGGGGAGGTAATCGTGTCCGCCGATCACTGCGGTGCTCGTCACGATCAGCGCATCCATGCCTTCGACGGCGGCCTTCAAGAGCTCATGCTCTTGTAGAACCTTCGTTCGCTCGTAAGGCATCGCGCGATGGAACGGATAGAAACCCACGCTCTCGTCCGCGGGGCGATCGGTCTGGTCGAGGTCGTAACCAACCGCCGAGAAGGAGCTGGTCAAAATGAAGCGCCCAACTTCGGCTTCCTTCGCGAGTCGGAGAAGATGCTTCGTACCGACAACGTTGGTCTCGTAGATCTCTCGGCGATGATCGGCGTTGCCGTCGATGGTCGAAACCATGGATGCAACGTGGAAGACCGCGCCTACATCTTTGAGCGCAGGCTTCAGTGTCTCGGGTGCGCGGAGGTCGCCATAGGCCACCTCAACATCGAGCCCCTGGACCGCTTCGTTCGTCTCGCCCTCGCGAAGGAGAACGCGAACGTTCCGGCCTTCTTCGACAAGGCGGTGCGTAAGGTTGGCGCCGACGTGACCGGAGGCTCCGGTAACAAGGATCGGGACATCTCGCCTGGGCATGTTCATTGAAGGGCTCGCTTCTCTGTGGGTTGGGGGCGGCTCGGAGAGATCCAGAGCGCGTCATAGTGCGTTCGGAGCGCGTCGTTATTGCCGACGTTCTGCAGGCAATCCGTGACGAGCGCGTCCACTTCCGCGCGGGTGATTTTAACGGGTTGTCCCGGAATAAAGATGGCGTCGTTGCCCTCTGCAAGAACGAGCGTTCGCGCGGCCATCCAGAGCGGCAGGAGACAGAACAGGCGAATCTC
>JAHDCI010000150.1 GCA_020629955.1 Myxococcota bacterium
GTTATGGGGTGAATCGACGAGAACTTGTTCGAGGAGAGAGGGGTTTTTGCGAAAAGGTGTTTCCGAAACCCGATGATCGGAGCACGAATCGAAGCGGCTGCGCTGAGACGTTATGGGGTGAATCGACGAGAACTTGTTCGAGGAGAGAGGGGTTTTTGCGAAAAACCCCTTAATCAATCAGTTGGCTGCGCCGCTGAGCGCTCCGCCCATGAAGGGAAGGAGGGTGCGGAGGTCGTCGTCGTTGAAGCGGACCTGCAAGCCGAGGAAGAAGTCGCGATTCGAGTTGAGGATTTCGTCGACGCCGCCGACGACCCACAGCCGGTTCAACATTTCAAAGGAGAAGCGCGCGCGGAGCCTTGGCAGGGTCTGGACACCGATCGCGAAGACATCGGTGTTAATCTCGAGCCGGTCGCGGAAGAGATGGAGGTCAAGGCCAAGCCCACCGGTCGATTCCATGATGCCGAAGCGGAACGTGGCAAAGCTTACCCGTTTGGCGAACTGAATCGTGAAACGAAGGGCGTCGCTGCGCGTGATTCGCTCCTCGGTGTACTCGCCGGGTTGGTCGGGGAGGGCTGGGCTGCGGCGGACCGTTTCCTGCGTGACGTTGAGAGAGCCTCGGGGATCATCGACCAGCTGCACGAGGAAGTATCTTCCCTCGCGCGGGGCGATGCGAAGTGAGAAGTACGTTTTGAAGGTGTTCGCGAGGAAGTTGTATTCGCTGCGAAGCGAGACAATGGTTTGCAGGCGAGCGAAGCCGCCGATGAGGTTGTTGATTCCCTCGGCGGCGCCTTCTACTTCATCGATGAGCGTTTCGTCGCTCGTAAGACGCCCTATCGTTCCTTCGCCCTCTGCGGTTCTGGATGTGACCTCTCCGACATCGTCGAGGATGGTTTCGAGCCGTTCGGAGGATCGCCGGATGGACGCGACGGTATCATCAACGTCCGCTAGACCATTGTTCAGGCCATCGCGATTTCCGTGAATCATCCCGCGAAGGTCTTCGGTGATCACCTCGATATTCTCCAGCGCGGCCACCAATCGAGGCCCGCCTGCGGAAGTGGCCTCTTCAACATTTTGCAGCGTGCGGCCGACCACCGCCTCGTTCGTTTGAACGGTTCTATTCACGGCTTCGAGCGCTTCACTCAGGTTGAGGAGGGCGCTCTCCATCCGCTGTCCGGCTTCGTCGGTCCCAAAGCTTCGTTCAAGCTGGTTCGTAACGTTTCGAACGGATAGGGCGATGTCTTGGACGGTGCGGAGCACATCGTCGGTACTGACCGCGCCTCCGGCGACTTGTAGTTCGCCATCCTCTGGGAGGGCCGGCGCGGTGGCGCTGCCCGGATTGATCACAAGCAGTTTTTCTCCAAGGAGGGAGGCTGCCCGCATCGTCACGTTGGCGTCGTCGTGGAGGACAACGCCGTCGTTCATTTGGATTTCGACGCGAGCTTGGTTGCCGTCGAGCTCGATGCTCTCGATGTAGCCAACGGGGATGCCCGCGATGACGACTCGAGACTTTTCGATCAACCCTTGAACGTCATCGAAGTGGGCGTGGACGCGATACCCTTCGCCCTCGGAGGAGCGCTCATCCACAAAACGAAACGCGAGATAGACGGCGATCGCACCGGCGACGACCATCAGACCTACTCGGGCCGCTCTCCACGTCTCTTTCACGCCGCGACTATAGCCGACTTCGGAGGGTAGGGGCGAACAGGATTCCGCCCCTTGCTCGCGAGCTACATGATGTAGTCGCGGAGACGCTCGATGTCGCGGACCGCTTCGAGCTTCTGAAGGCCGCTCGTCTCGACCTGACGTACGCGCTCACGCGTGAGGTTCATGATTTCGCCGACTTCCTCAAGGGTGATGCCGGATCGGTCTGCAACATCGAGCGCGCAGGTCTCCGCCATTTCCCACACTTCGAGGTCCGGGAAGTTCAACTTGATCGATCCTCGTTCCGGGTGGACGTCAATGAACAAGTGGTACTTGCAAGAAACGAACGGACAAGGACGCTCCATATCCTTGCATTCGGAACGGGTCGAAGGCTTCCAGTAATCGGTCTCCGGATAGAGGAGACGCCCTCGGTTCAGCTCGGTCTTGCTGAGGCGACGGATCGAAATCGTACGCGCCCGTGCTCGTTCCCGGCGCTTGCGCCGCCCACGACGTCGGGCCGGGACGGCCGTCGTGATGCTCGGGGTGATATCCTGAACCGCAACCGCCTGCTGGCTGCTTTGGTCCTCAGTTTCGATCTTTTCTGCTGCGTTAAAGGCAATCGTCATTTCCGCACCCTCCCAGGTGATTTGCTCTCGAAGAAAAATTCCTGCGCTACTAGATCGCGGCCCGAGCCATTCGTGCGTGGAACGTCACCCTTTGTTCCACTCGCTCAAGTCGCTGCAGGAGGTTTGCGCCCGCCTCCCGCGCTTCGGAGAGCTCCGTTTTGGCGATAGAATCACCAGCCCGAAGTGCTCCTTCGATGGCCACAAAGACTCGGTCGAGCTGCCGCTCAAGAGCCTGTATGTCGCCCCTCACGAAGAGAAAATCGCGCTGGATTTCCTCCATGGTGAAGCCATCGTTCATTAGCTTTCGGATGTAAGCGAGCTGCCGAACGCTCGTCGCCGGGTAGACCCCGCGCGAACCACGTCGCTCGCCTTTTCGTCCAACTCGTCGGCTCCGGGGGAGCAGGCCAAGCTGAACGTACTTCCGGAACGTTGCCTCCGTCAGATGCTCTCCGCGATCTCGGAAACAGGCAACGATCTCATTCACGCTCATTCCCTCTGCGTGAGATGCCTCGATGCTGAGCAGCTCATCATCCGAAAAAACGGAGATGTTGTTCCCGGAGGGGCTGGCAGCTCGTGGCTTGTTATTTCGCTTCGAATCAGTCACGTCGTTGATTGGTCGTGACAGTATTCTTTTCAAAAGAACTCCGTCAACAAAAATGTGAAACGTGCGGACAGTTAGTTAAGTTGCTGAAATAAATAGCAAAAATGGAAAAGCGCACACTTTTCTGGACAAGAAAATTCCGCCTTGTGACCGATCTTCACGTTCGTATCCAGATCGCACTTGTGTATGCGACATGTTCGCACACTCTACATATTGTGGACCTCGTTCGCGTGCCCTACGTGTAGGGTCATCGAAGTGGGCAAAAAGGGATCAAGCTTGATCCCTTGCCGCAAGTTTTTGACGTCCACCGTCGGATGAGTGGGTTGGAAAATGTGCCATTGCTCAGTACTCTTGGGCGTATGAGCGAAGAACAGCCTCCGAGCGCCGGCGATGACCTCAAAGAAGCCGCCCGGCGAGTCATGACCGCGGCCGACAAAATGATGGACAAGGCGGCGGCATCGACCGCAGGGAAGGGACTGTCGGATGCGGTGGATAAAGTCGCGGATACGCTTGACCCGGCGCTCAGCAAGCTCGACCCAGCCATCAACTCAGCGGCGAAGAAAACCGAGGAGCTCGTGTCGACGGTCGGAAAGAACATCGGTCCGCTCGCGGATCAGCTCAGCGATGGCATTGGAAAATTCACGAGCCGTTTCTTCGGCGGCAAGGGTGGGGAGCCCAAGAGCGAAGAGGAATAGACCTGATTTCCCGTGGAATGGCTTGAGGCCTACGCGCTAACCCAAGGGATCGAAGCGCCCATCTATGCATGGGCGTTGCGGGAAAAGGCGCGCGCTGAGCAAATCGTGCTCGCGTTCCTTCCGAGCGCCCTGACCCATCCGCTGCTCTGGTTTCTTTTCTGGCCACTTACAACATCGCTCGCGTACGCGCCGCGGGTTGCGTTCGGTGAGGTGCTCGTTTGGCTTGCTGAAGCTCTCGTCGTCGCCCCATTTCTTTCGAAGGAGCGACGATGGCGGCGAGCGCTTGGCTGGTCGTTGGCGGCGAATGGGGTCTCCGTGCTTGTCGGCTTGATGGTTAGTTAGTGCAGGATTTAAATCGATCGGCTCGACGCCTCTGACAAAAGATCATCCCTTCCTTTGATTCGATCCCCGCACGAGTCGAACCTCTTTCCTCCGACACCGATGGTCGGCGGATGCTCCGCTCACGGAACGTCCCATCGTTTACAAGACCTGAACCAAGGCCTATTCCACCCCATGACCCGCTTTCCAATTTGTTTCGTCCTTCTGATCAGCGCGTGCGGTGGGGGCAACGCTTCCTTGCAGAGCCCCGTTTCCCCTCGGTCAACTTCTATCCCGTCGACCGAGTCTGGGGCGCCCGCACATTCCTCCCCGGCCGCGCTAACTCAGCGGGCGCTGTCCATGGTGACAAACGCACCCGACCTTCAGCTCGGTTCGTCTGAGCAGCTGGTGCTGAGCTCGGGAGCGCCGGAGCTCGAAGGCATCGAAGTGAATCTGCACCGAATTTGGTCGCACTGCGAACGTGTTCCCTCCGAGTGTGAGGCGTCGCTTCAGGACTATATGAATCAAGTCGTCGCGACTCTTCGCGCACACGCGCAGCAGCAGAGCCAACCCCTTTCCCCACAGCAGCTCCTTGTCGTTATGCGCCCTCAGGCGTACATCGATTCGGTCGCGCAACAGGCGGAGGTGGACGCTGAACGGTTTCCTGGGGAACTCGCGTCCATGGTGGTTTTGGATTTTCCGACCAGCGCACGACCTCTCGATCCGGCGTCGAGAGAGTCGATGTCCCTCAGCGAGCAAGAGAGTCGGGCTCAGGCTCTCGCCAATCTCCAGGCTCGGTTCAATGGTTTCGCCGAGCTCGTTCAACCACCGCCGAGTGGGCAGCTTGGGCGCGTGCCCACGGATGACTTCTATACGTCGAGCTTGCTCCTCTTGACCGATCGATGGCGAGACACGATCGCCCCGCGCTTCCAGCGTTTGCTGGTCGCGGTGCCGGATCCGATGACACTGCTCTTCCTCGACGGTGCCGACCCGGTGGCCGCTGTCGCCATTACGCAGATCGCCCAGGCTGCGTATCAGAACGCCGAGCGTCCTCTCTCTCCGTTGGTTTTTGAATGGACCGCGGAGGGCTGGCGTATCTTCGTGCCGTAGTCGCGCGATGAGCAGCGGGGTTGGGGGCCGCTTGCTCTCGCCCCCCAAACTTTCTATGTGCGATATCGCTTCGCGAGCGCTCACGTTCTGCGGGCGAAACCAAAATCAAAAAAGTCGGTAAGCCTTCCTAGGGTTCGATCACTTATGACAGAACGGAGCGTGTCTCCGGTTTTGTGATGAGCGAAGACCGTATGATTCGATGCGGGACGAATGTCCCAACGAAGACCTCTCGACCGACCGCGACCGCGGAACTGAGGCTGAAGCGATGATTTCGCTCGTAGCGGTGGTCGCGGGGCTTGCCGCTCTATATGCGGTGATCTCGATTTGTGCGTTGGTTCAGCACCAGCGAAGAGGAGAATGTTCAAAAACAAATAGATTACAGGATGTTAGCGTGGTTCAGCCCTTGTGCGGAGCCAGGCCTGAGCTTGAGCGGTGTCTTCGAAGCACCTTTCAGCAGGACTATCCCAGCTTCGAAGTTTTGCTCTGTGTGGAAAGCGATAGCGACTCTGCAATCCCTGTCGCACGACGCGTGATGGGCGACTTCCCCCACGTCCCGTCGAGCCTTCTCATTCTGAGCGATTTTGTTGGTTTCGAAAATTTTCAGAACCCGAAGATGCGGAATATTCAATCCGCATTCTTGTCTTCTCAAAGTGACCTAATTCTCATTTTGGATAGCAATGTTCGCGTTGGACCTTCGCATCTGAGGGAGATGGTGGAGACGATTGGCGGGGAGAGCGTGGGCGTCGTCACCAGCCCGATTCGGGGCCATGGCGCCGGCCTCGGTTCCGCACTTGAAAACGCCTACCTACGAACTGTCGTATCGCCCAGTCTCGCGATCTCGAACCGAGTGTTTGGCCAATCGGCGATCGTCGGGAAGTCGATGCTCTTTCGCCGAGCGCAGTTCGCCGCGCTGGGAGGTCTGGTTCGCGTCGGCGATTTCCTCGCAGAGGACTATGTCATCGGGCAGCTTTTCCAAGACCTGGGACTGCGAACGGTCTTGGTCGACCGAGCGATCGAGAATCAAACATCTTCCGCGACGGTGAAAAGCTATCTCGCGCGTCAGTTGCGATGGGCCATGATGCGTGCCCGCTTGATGCCGGCCGCGTATGTGTTCGAACCGCTGATGGCCCCGCTCGTCGTCGCGACACTGTGCGGAGCGGTCACGCGCGATTGGGGAGCCGCATTCGGTTGGGGCATCGCGGCGCATATTCTTCGTGAACTCGCGGCCGAGTATTCGCTCTCGGGCAACCGTCCCGCGTTCAATTGGTCGAACGTTGTGCGAATGCTCCTGGCGAGCGTATTGCGCGACCTTCTCGGTGTCGTGGTCTGGATGCTGGCTCCGTTTCGTCGGCATGTGGAATGGCGAGGAAATCGTCTGCGAATGCAATCGCAAACGCGACTTGTTCCGATTGAACCAGCGAATCGAAACCTTCCTGAAACCTACCCGCGTCATTCAATCCCCTCGAACCCGGACGGCTTTCGCACCGAAGGAGTGGCGACATGAGCGAAGCAAGCGCTCGCGGTCGCGCCGTGCGGGTTCTCTTCGTCGGCGCTCTCGCCTCCGGGCTTGATTTCGCGGTGCTCTACCTCCTGGTGGATCTCCTCGGATTTTCTCCATCCACGGCGAATCTTCCTTCGTTGCTCGCCGGAGCCGCCGTTCAGTTTTGTGGCTGCCGATACTACGTGTTTCCCGTGGAGTCATCGGCTCGCCCGCCGCTCGTCCCGCAACTCCTATCCTTCGGCGTCACGGAAGCGGGAGCGCTCGTGCTCAACGCGGTTGCGTTTCAAGCCTTCGTTACCTTTTTTGCCGCGCCGTATCTCTTGGCGAGACTCGTCGGACAAGTCCTCGTGTTCGTCCTCTTTAGTTTCCCCATCTGGACGAGAATCTTTCGAGCGCGTCCCGCGTAGGGGCTTGGCCGCCGGAGCCCCCTCCGGGCGGGTTTGCCCCCGCTGGCGCCGCGGTTCATAAAACGCGATGCCTCTCGCTCGCCGAATCTTTTTGGTTCTCTCGCTTTCGAGCTTGCTCTCGCTCGGTGCCTGCGCGGAAAAGCGCGAGTTCGGAGAAGCGTGTCGAAGTGACGGAGACTGTCAGGGCAACCTCTGCGTGGCCTCAGGGAGTGCCGACGAAGGCGTTTGCACCAGGAGCTGCGCTGGAAACGAACAGTGTCCACGAGGCTGGAGTTGTAGCGGCGCAACCCAAGCTGGCGTTGTTGTATGTCTTGAGCGAGCTTCGACACCCTTCGGTTCGGGCGCGGACGAGGCAACGACTCAAGACCAGGAGTAGGGGGCGAGCGTCAGTGTGCCTTGATGGCACGGTGACACGTCCTCGGCATTGACTCTACGGGGGGTTCTGACTAAACCCGGCTGTCATGCCCGCCGTCCATCTTTTGCCGAATTCCGCGTTGCGAGCCCCGCGCCGGTACCAAGCCGCCTCATGATGGACCCGCGCGCGTGGAAGCGCTTCCGGGCGAACAAAGGCGCAACCGTCGGCGCGGTGCTTGTCCTTTTCGTGACGCTCGTCGCGATTCTCGGGCCCTTTCTCGCGCCGCATGACCCGACCGAGCAATTTCGAGATACGTTGATCAACGACGACGGAACGCTCGCTCGCCCATTCGAGCTTGCTGGGCACCTCCTTGGGTCGGATAGCACCGGTCGAGACGAGCTATCTCGCCTACTTCACGGCGGGGCCATCTCGATGCTCGTGGCGTATTTCGCAACCGCGCTGACGATTCTTATTGGTGTCGTGGTTGGCGTCACCTCCGGATACTTCGGCGGCATTGTTGACACCCTATGGATGCGCTTTGTCGACCTGCTCCTTTCGCTTCCCTTCTTGCTACTCGCCATCGCGTTTAAGTCCGTCATCTCGGAAGCGACGCTCTTTCATCTGATCCTCTTGCTTGCGGCACTCTCCTGGACCCGCCTCGCGCGCGTCACGCGAGCGAAGGTGATGCAGGTCCGGCAACTCGAATACATTCAAGCCGCGCGTGCCCTGGGCATGACGCACACGCGCATTCTGATGAAGCATGTGCTTCCGAATGTGACCGGCCCCATCATCGTTCTCGGGACAACGCTCGTCGCGCGGATGATCATCTTCGAGTCGGCACTCTCCTTTCTTGGCCTTGGTGTCGACCCTCCTCAAGCATCGTGGGGCTCCATGCTCCATGAGGGGCAGCAGCTGATGGTCGATTCACCGCACCTTATGCTTCTTCCGGCCACGATGATCGTGGTGACGGTCTTCGGTTTTAACTTGCTCGGGGAGGGTCTTCGTGACGCATTCGACCCCAAAGACTGAGGAAACGCCCGAGATCGCGTCGACGAAGACGCGCCGGCAGCTCGAAAATCTCGGCTGTCTCGCAACCTTTGTGGTCGGCGTCATCTTCCTCATCGGCTTTATCGTACTCTTGCCGGAGCGACCCGACGGACCTCGCTACGGAGGTGCCGAGTCCGAACCCCACTCGGGCGGGACGTTCGTTTTCCAGCACGAATCCAATGTCCGTACGCTCGACCCGCATATCGCGTATGACGAGCTCTCCGGCATGGCGATCCGGCTGATGTTTGACGGCCTCCTCGACTACGATTTCGAGTCGAATCTGGTCCCGTCTATCGCAACGCAAATGCCGACCGTTTCGGAGGATGGCAAGGTCTTCCGTTTTCACCTTCGGCAAGGGGTTCGTTTCCATCCCATGCCGGGCTTGCCAGAAGGACGAGAGCTCGTCGCCGAGGATGTTCGGTATTCGATGATGCGCCTGATGAGCAAAGAAGTCGGCTCGCCCGGATTCCCGTTTTACTCCGCGATCGAGGGGGCGCCCGCGTACCACGAAGGCGAGACCGACGACGTTCCTGGAATCGTCGTGATCGATGATTATACGATCGAGTTTCGCCTCACGGAGCCGGACCAAACCTTCCTGAACGTCATGGCAATGCCCTTCGCCTATCCCATTCCAAGGGAGAACGTCGAAGCGCACGGCAGCGAAGTGAAGTTCCATCCGGTTGGCGTTGGACCATTCCGCTTCGAAGGCTGGGAGCGCGGCGTGCAGCTCACGTTTACGCGCAACGATCACTATTTCCGCGACGATCGGCCTCGGCCCGATCGGATGGTTTTTCTTGAGAACGTGACTCGGGAGCTCGCGTCCCTCCGCTTCCAAAACGGCGATATCGACACGATTCATCGTCAGAGCCCCTCGGACTATCGGTTCTACCGCGATTCGGAAGCGTGGGCCCCGTATCGCGTCGAGTTCCCGAGGATGTCGACGTTTGGGATTGGCATGAACTGCGAAATGGAGCCGTTCACCAATCGCCATATCCGGCGTGCGATCGCCTTCTCTCTCGACCGTGCGGGATGGTCTCGGGCGCGCTCCGGTCGCATGCTCGAAGCCGGGCAGATCCTGCCGCCAGGAATGCCGGGGCACGACGAGAATCTCGCCGAAGCGCAACGTTTTGATCTCGATATCGCGCGCGAGGAGATGCGCCTCGCAGGACACCCCGATGGTCTCGACGAACCCGTGCCGTTCTGGATCACGGGGCAGGATGATACCTCCCGTCAATACGGCGAGCTCCTCCAAGCAGACCTCCAGCAGATCGGGATCGAAGTGGATCTCGAGTTCGTTTCGTTTGCCACCTACCTCGAGGAGACGGGCAAGCCGAATACCGTTCCCGCTTTCTTCACCGGCTGGAACCTCGACTTCCCTGACCCATCGAACTTCATCGATATCCTTTTCCATCAGCGCGCCATCCACGAACAGCACTCCGAAAACCGGGCGTTCTACCGCAACGATGAAATGGACGCGATCCTTGACCGAGCCCGTTCCATGACGGACCGCGAAGCGCGGCTCGATCTCTACCGTCAAGCGAATGCCATCATCGCGAACGACGCGCCGTGGGCCTTCACGTACTACCCGCTCTCGATGGAGCTCTGGCAGCCCTACGTGCGAGGCTATGCTCCGCATCCTGTGTATAGCGAGGACTACCGCAACCTCTGGCTTGATCTTCCGCGTCAGCGGCTCGCCCGTTCGCTCGCCGGCCGCGGGACGGGTGTCCCCGCAGCGTTCTTCGCGCTCCCGGGGTGGAGATGATCATGCTCGGATTCCCAACTCATCGAGAGGCTTCCTGATATGTGGGCCTATATCGCAAGGCGTATCTTCTCCGCTTCGATCGTTCTGACCCTCGCCATCTTCTTGGTCTTCATTTTGATCAACGAGGTCGGTGATCCTGCGGCCAGTACGCTCGGTCCGAACGCAGGACCCGAAGCGATCGCGGATTTTAAAGCCAAGCAGGGGCTTGACCGTCCCCTGATGGTGCAGTTCGCGAGCTTTCTCGGGGTCGGCAGATGCGTTCGCGAAGCATCGCCGGCGTGGAGCGAGGACGATTCTGAGCGCGGCTACTGCGGCCTGCTACAAGGCGACTTCGGCGAGTCGTTCTCGCACAATGAGCAAGTTGCCAGCGTGATTGGAAACCGCCTCCCGCGCACCCTGCTGCTCGGTATCGTCGCGCTCGTCTTCGAGCTCCTCCTCGGCTTGGGCGTGGGTATTTTTGCCGCACTCCGGCGGAACACATTGATCGACACGGGCCTGATGAGCGCCGCCTACTTCGGCATTTCGCTACCGACGTTCGTCACCGGGCCGATCTTCTTGATCGTGTTCTGTTTCCTCTACGGTTGGTTCCCTCTCGGCGGGTACGGCATCGATGCCGCGGATCATCTACGCCATGCGATATTGCCTGGGCTGACCCTGGCGATCATTGGCGCGGCGACCTACGCCCGCGTGATGCGTGGTGAGCTCGTCGAGGTGCTGCAAAGCGACTTTGTCCGAACGGCCCGCGCGAAGGGGCTGCCGGCTAGCCGGGTAAGCATGCACGCGATTCGAAACGCTCTCATCCCCATCGTCACCATGATCGGAATGTCACTTCCCCTGCTCGTTGGCGGCGCGATTATCACCGAGAAGATTTTCGGTTGGCCCGGCATGGGCATGCTCGCGATCGAGTCCATCGCGAACCTCGATTCGCCGGTCGTCATGGGCGTTGTGGTTGTCTTCGCGGTGGCCGTTCAGATCGGTAACCTCATTGCAGATATCGCGGTGGCAGCGCTTGACCCCCGGGTTCGACTCGACGCTTCCGGCTGAGTTCGCCCAACGCTCTAGGGGCTGTACACTGAAGGGATGAGAAAGCAGCACAGCTTCACGGTTTCGCTGTTCTGCGCTCTCGTTTTCAGTGTCCTCCTTTTCAGCGCATGTGACGGGCTCCCACCTCCCGGGTATCTCGCGCGCGGGCCGGCATTTATGGAGCCGTCGCCACCCACGGAAACGCCCGGACCGGGTTGTGCTTCGCTCCGGGTGCTGACCTTCAACACGTTTACGATTCCCTTCCATGACTACCGCGAGGAACGCGCGATCGAGAGCGCAAATCAGATCGCTCTCGAGGCGGTGGACATCGTCGCTCTTCAGGAGGTTTGGCACGAAGACGAGAGCGAGCTGTTCCTCGACGTGCTCGATAACGCCGGCTTTTCGTACCAGGCCTCTCATTCGACCGATGCGCCGCTTGCCATCGCCAGCGCTGGATTGGTTCTCGCGAGCCGGTTTCCGATCCTCGAGTCACATTTCGTTCCCTTCGAATCCGCGGCGGCGCCAGCATGGGTTTGGCCCCCTGATTGGTATGCGAGCAAAGGCGTACTCTCGGTGCTTGTCGAAGCGCCCGCCGGAAATGTGTGGGTGCACAACTCGCACATCCACGCCGACTACGAGCCTGGCGCGAATCTAGAAGAGCGTGTCGCGCAAAGCCTCGAGCTCAGTGCTGTGGTCAATGCGCATGTTGAGCTGCCTGCCATCGTTCTTGGTGACTTCAACTCGCAGCTACATGAGGTCTCCCATCGGGCGCTCGTCAACGCTTCCGGCGCGCATGTTGTGGGACGCGATGACGTCGACCTCATTATGGCTCGCTCGGGAACTCACGCTTCGCTCATCGGCGAGAGCGCTCAACCCGCTCTTGTGAACCCGGTAACGATCGACGGCGTGCGCACCCGGCTCTCCGACCATGCGGGCGTCGAAGCGAGCCTTCGCTATTGCCGCGAAGAAGCGGATGCACCCGCGAGAAGCGTAAGCGAAGATACCTTGCACTTGCTTGAAGAAGCGGCCGCGAATGCCTCGTTATTGGGAGAGCGGGCGCGCTCCGCTTTGGGAATGCTCGGGTTCCTCCTCGCGGTGCTCCTGGGCGCCTGTGCTAAGCAGCGCCGGATGAGCCGCTACCGCGTGACAGGTGCTCTTTGGCTGCTCTGGGCGATGACGTGGCTCGTGTACACCGCATATCTCTCCGCGCCGCATCAGTTCCGAACGTACGATAGCGTTCGGGCGCGAATCGCATCGGATTCGAACTAA
>JAHDCI010000151.1 GCA_020629955.1 Myxococcota bacterium
GGCTCATATTGCCCTTGTTCGCGAGTCCTCGAATGCCATCTGTACCGAAATATTTCCGCGCCATAGACGCGGACTTTAGAGGGTGGCTTCGATGCGCTGCAAGCATCATCGACGCGAACTCTCAAAGAATCGGAGCTCGCGAAGCTCGTCGTTTTTTTGACCGCGATCGTTCAAATAGGGAAAACCGCTAGTAGGTCACGGGCGAAGTGACTGAGAACGCGAGGAGCAGACGCGTTCAAATATAGGAGTCATGGGCGAATGAACGAGAAACAATCGAATAGCGAAGAGTTGATGAACACCCTCCGAGACCTTCTTCGAGAAGTACTCCGAGCTCGCTTTGATGGCGCCGCTTACGCAAAGCTCGCCCGCGCTCATGGCTACGCCGATGGGTATATGCGTGCGCTCCTCGACGCAGGTCTTGTGGATCGCAAGGAGCTTTTGAACCTCGTCGGCAACGAGCGGAAGCGCTTCGTCGACGAAGTCCCTGCCTACAACGCAGCCTAACTCGCTACTTGCGCCCCTCGAGCTTGGTGCCGATCTGAGGCATCACTTTCGCAGGGACGCCAATCGCGAGTGCTCCGGGGGGCACGTCGCGCATGACCAAGGAGTTCGCACCTACGCGGGCTCCTTTTCCAATTGTTACGCCTCCCAGAACAGAAGCATTTGCTCCAATGAAGGTATCATCTTCGAGGGTTGGTGCTTTCCCATCGGGGCCCGTTCCAAGGGTGACACCATGCATGATCCCGACGCGGTCGCCGATCTTCGTATTGGGATGAATGTTGATCCCTCCAGCGTGGACCATGTGAAAACCCTCACCGATTTCCGTATCGCGCGCGAGATAGATTCCGGAGATCGCTTCGGCCGCCAGGAGCCCGGCGCCGTAGAGCTTGCCGCCCACTTTTGCCGCCGGCGTTGGCAAGTCCTGCACCCAGCGTCCGAACCGGTACACGCCTAACGCCACCATGGAGCGATGAGAATACGAGCGGCTGTGGAGGTCCCAATCCGCTTTCAGGTCTTTGAGCAGTCCCATGCGAAGACTTTATCACGGAGTGGCGCTTCGCCGCCGAAGCACACAGAGGTTTTGCTCTTCTTCGAACACCAAGACGTCGAAGTTGGCGGCGATCGCGGGCTTGTTCATCCAGTCTCGCATCCCCGTCCAATCGGCAAGGTAGGCAATCTCGGTATCGTTGACGACGTACTCACCTTCGCGCCCTTCAAGGAGCGCGTTGAGCGCGTCCTGGTTCACTTTGCCATCAAGGTTGATCGTTCGGTCGTGGAAAAAACCGATCGTACCTGTCTGAATCGCGCCGACGTAGGTGTCATCAGGCACGTTTTCCTCCAGCCAGCGAACCACCTGGAAATGCTGATGGTATTGGCGCTGCTGATGGGTTCGCCACGTCAGGGCGAGGGTAACGCCCACGAGAACCGTCGCTGCGGCGAAAGCCAAGGCGGGCTTATCGAAGCGTTTATAGAAGTGAATCACCGCAGATACGAGGCCGATCACGAGGAAAGGAGACAGCGGCAGAAAGTAGCGAGGAAGGAACCACGCGGCGCCGAAGTAGAGCCCGTAGAAGGCGACGAGGCCGAGGGTGTAAACGATGATCATCGGGATCATACGTGACTCGGTCGACGACATTGTGGAGCGGGACCGCACCAGGAGCGCAAGCCCCGCCACGACCACCAATGTTGCTCCGGCGATTACCGCGGGGTTTCCGCTCAAGGAGCTCGGTATCGGGAAAATCCCGCTCATGAATTCGGCGAGTACGATGGGAACGCCGCCGAGATTGCTTGCGAAGTGCCCCGTGAGTGCCTCAGCCCGGCCGCTGACCGGCATGATATGCCCGAAGTTCGAGTAGTTGTAGATTAGCCAAGGCGAAGCAACGACGACCGAAACGCTACCGAAGAAGAGTACGCGAGTGAAACGAGGCATTCGTTCGTCGGCGTTCTTCAGGGCGGGCGCGAGGTACGCGAGACAGGCCCCAAGGATGACGAGTGCGGAGTCGTTTCGAGCCCAAAAGCCGATCCCCAACAAAACCCCGAAGAGTGCGCACCGCTTAAAGCTCCAGAGCTTTTCCTCCTCCTCATCCGAGACAAACATCCACGCGATCAGAAGAACAACGAGCGCGTTAAAGCAGGTCTCAAGGCAGTTCATCGTGTGGTGCAGCGCCTGGGGGCTTGCGTACCAAATCCCCGCAGCCAAGAGCGCGCGAACGTCCCTTTCGCCGGGCGACCGATTTTTACCGAGCGTTCGCGTCAGGCGGAAGAGCACGAAAGCGGCGAAGAGGCCCGCGATGAGCTGTAGAATCTGGGCGAAGAGTACCCCAGCAGAACGCTCTGGCCCGAGCATCGCGTAGCCGGCTGCCCAAACGAAGGTTGTCAGCGGCTGGGTTCCGTTGGTCGGCATATCGCCGCCGCGCACGGAGAGCCCCCTCCCAATGCCGACGTTTCTCCCCATCGTCAGCATAAAATAGCCGTCCTCGGTCGGCCATTGCTCCATCATGCGTTGATCGTCGAGCAGAGGGACAGTCCTGGCCACAAAGCCGACACTCATCAAGAGAGCGAAGAGCAACCAGATCAGGGTCGGGACCGAGGCGCGCGCGGTGGAGTCCATGCGGCAGTCGTACCACGAGAGAAATCACGGGTCATTCCGCGAACGCGCTCAACTTCCGCCGAAGCATCACGCGCGGAGTACGCCATTCAGCTCGTCGCGTGGACTCGAGCGACCGTTCGTCCTTGCGAGCCGCTTGTTTTCGGTCGTAAAACGAATGTGAAGTGACACGAAAGACCAAAATCGCCGTCCTCGGGGGCGCATCGCTTGTTCTCATGCTCGGTGCCGCCGCGTGCGTGAAGCGGATCCTTCTCCGTCCGGATTCGACCGACCCGCTCGAACCGATTGAGCGCGTCCAGCCGAGCCGTGCGCCGGCGCCGGCGCCCCCTTCGCAACGCGTAATCGGTACCAATCTCGCGGAGAACAATCGTAGCTCGAGCGCGTATCCGTTCGTCGATTTGATGAAGAATGCCGATCCGTTTTTCTCGGGTGCCAGTGAGAGTTGGGAGGATGGTCGCGCTCTCGAACTCGACGAGCATGGATGGGTGCAGCGCCTCGCGCCTGGACAGATCGCGCGCTCGTTTGTCGTCTCCGGCGATAATCCTCACCACCTCGCAGGAGAGTTCATCGTTCTTTTCGAAGGGGAAGGGCGTATCGAATATTTCGGCGGGGCGGAAGTCTTGGAACAAGCTCCGGGACGCCACCGAATTCGGGTCGCGGCGCCTTCGGGCCTTTGGATCGAGATTCATGAGACCAACCCGGAAAATCATCTGCGCGCGATTCACATCGTCCCAAGCGGTGGTCGCTGCGCTTCCGATGCTGCGATTTCCTGCACCGAAGATTCGCAATGCGATGCCCGATGTGTCCCTCACGAGGAGGATCATCAAGCGCGGCCGATCGCGAGTCGCTTTATTCGCGAGAATCGGCCTTTTGGAATCGCCCGTTTCATGGATTGGCAGCGAACCAACGCGCTCTCCAACGCGGACGATGAGCCCCGTCCGGAGTGGTGGCCGATGCGTGAGTTTGCGTCGTGGCCGACCGAGGAGACCGCCTTCTGGCGACCCGTTCCCGCGTCGATCATTGCAAAGACCGCAAACGAGCTTCGGGCGGATGCGTGGGTTTGCATTCCGCATATGGCCAGCGACGATTTCGTGCGCGAGTTTAGTCAGGCCCTGAAAGACAACCTCAGCGAAGATCTGAACGTCTATATCGAGCTTTCCAACGAGTATTGGAACGACATCTTCGCCCAGCATCAGGAGATCAACGCGGAAGGGTGTCGTCGTTACTCCGGCGACCCTGCAGGCGACTGCGACCCGGATGGAAACGGTGTTCTCTGCGAATACACGGAGTGGAATCAGACGCAGCGAAACTGTCTCGAGTATGGCGAACGCTACTTTGCGGTTCGCACTGCGGAGATCGGAGCGATCGCGCGGGAAGTCCTCGGTGAGTCTCGCGTGACACGCGTTCTCGCCACGCAGATCGGTGCGGTTGCAGACCGTGGAGCGCGCATGCTTGAGGCCTCCTGGCGCGGTGATGAAGCGGTTCATCGCGCGATCGATGCGGTCGCCGTTGCTCCGTATTTCGGCGCGGGTGATGTCGACTGGATCAACGGAGTGGACGACGCATTTCAGCAGAACTCAGAGCGAACGCACGGCGCCCCTCCCGGGTCCTACCGTGTTCTGAGCGGACCTCCCGAAGCGGAATACGGCGGCGTGTATCGCTGGATGCACGAGGACGTTCGCACGCTCTCCGAACGAGAAGATTTCGCGCACATCCGGCTCCTTGCCTACGAAGGCGGACAGCACTTCGTCGCCCGTCAGGAAGGTCCGCGCTACGATCTTTATCTCGCGATCAACCGAGATTCGAGAATGAAAGAAGTCTACGCCCAGTACCTGAGTTATTGGCGCGAACTTACCGGGGACGCTCCTTTTGTTCACTTCACGAGCGCCTCGTTGCCGAGCATTTGGGGACAGTGGGGCGTCCAGGAATACGAAGGACAAGCGCGCACGGAGGCGCCGAAGTACGATGCCCTCCTAGACGCCATTGAAGCGCACGGCTCGAACTAGTCACATCGCTAGAAGGGCCCTCTTCCGCCAGGGCCTCCGATCCGAGTTTCGCTCTTCTTTCGATATCCTCGGCAGGTCGTCGTTCGTCGGCCGAACCTTGGGTCGGCGGCCCTGACGAAAGATCATCGCTTCTATCGATTTGATCCCCGCACCAGCCTGCTATCGAGTTCGCCACCGTCTTTCGAGAACGAAGGTTTGCACTCCCGCGTCACCCAATGTGAACCGAGGTTCACCGATTCGGGCAACTGCAATCACATACCCAACAAGAATCCTGCCGACCGGGCTTCGTCCCGAGCGGAACGCTTCTTGAATCATGCTGTGTCTGTGAAAATGAGAATGCGCGCGATGGCTTCTTCCCAGTCCCTTCGGCGGATGTCCCTCAGGATGTTCACCATCGGAGCGCTTCTCTGCGCGGTCTCTGCAAGAGCTCAAGGCTCGCCATTCGTGGATGAAAACCCGCCAGAGATCGCGCCGCCTGCAAACGAAGACGAGCGCCGACTCGAAAACCGGCCGCCGGGTGCGATCGTTCTGACGCCAGCAGGACAAGGCGGATCGGATGCTCCGGAGCCGCCGGCGTCGCCGCCGAACGCAACCGCGCCGAGTGAGCGCGAATTCCTTATCGAGCCGACCGCGCCTCCACCCAGGATCCCGGTGGAAGCCGCGTCGTGTCATCCCCCAAACATCTGCCCGGGACAGCGAATCGAGCCTCCGCCGCTCCCCTTGAGATGGTCCGGGTCGCTCCGATTGTTGGGCGGAAGCGATGGCGGAGACCCCAATTTTGGTGTCGAGCTCGGGCTTCGGTTTCGACCCAAAGAATGGTTCGCACTACAGGCCCATATCGGATACCTCGCGACCTTGAGCGCGCGAAGAGCGTCACGCACCACGTTTCCGGTCTTCGTCGACGCGGTCTTCTTCTTTGGTCCGGAGTCCTTCAAAGGCTTCGTGCATATCGGCCCCCACATGACCTTGCTCGTGGAAGATGAAGACAGCGTAACGGCGGATGCTCGTCACTTCGCTCAGCTCGGCGGCCAAATTGGTGCGGGTGTCGAGTGGCGTATTTCCCGGCGCCTCGCGGTTGCGATCGAAGCGCAGTTCTTTGTGCGCCAAGCCTTCGGCCCGGGGTTTCTCCATTACGACGCCGAAGCCGCGACGTTCACGAATCGCTCCACGGGGTTCTTCCTCTCGGCGGGCTTCGTCTCGTACTTCTCCAACGAGGCGGAACCCACCACCTCAGCTCCGTAACCTGTCGCGGGAATATCCTGAGATTGCCAAAGGCCTGCCCGCGCAGAGAACTTCAGTCCGCGTTCTTAGGCGAAGATATGTTTCACACCAAGTTCGAGGTTCTCCCCGCCGCGGTAGAGGTCCGGAGCGAGTGAGCCACCAAGTGTAACGCGGTCCCCAATGCGATCGATTTCGGCGGCCATGAACGGAGCAAACGCATTGATTGCGCGGTCCCGGTGAACGACCTTAAGCTTCAGGTGTTGACCGTCTCCGATGACGCGCGCATCGGCGACGCGACAATCTCTCAACGCGAAGGTTGGGCGCGGGTTTCCTTCGCCGACCGGTTCGAGCATAAGAAGATCCCGAACGCTGGGAAGCGGCCATTTCTCATCGAGTTCCACATCGACCCACGGCGCTTTGTTGGCCTCTTCGGGACGCGGCGCGACTTCGGAGAAAGCGCTTCGAAGCGCATCGATTTTCCCCGCGTCCATCGTGAGACCGGCTGCAGCGGCATGCCCTCCGAAACGTCCCAGAAGATGGCTGCATTTGGTGAGCGCCTCATGCAGGTGAAAGCCTTCGGGCGTTCGGCCGCTTCCGTGGCCCTTGTCGCCGTCAAGACCGATGACGACCGCTGGAACACCGAAGCGGTCTACGACCCGCGCGGCGCTGATGCCCACCACGCCGCGATGCCAGCCATGCCCCGCGAGCACCACGCCGTTTTCCGGCCGGCTCCCGTAGATCTCTTCGACCTGCGCGATCGCTTCTTCTGTACACGCACGTTCGACGGCTTTCCGCTCGTCGTTCAGCTCCTCGACGCGCGCCGCAAGCTTTCTTGCCTCTTCGAGCGTCTTCGCCCGAAGAAGTTCAAGCGTTACCGTCGGATCGCTCAATCGCCCTGGTGCGTTCAAGCGCGGCGCGAGCTTAAAGCCGATATCCGTCGCCCCAATCGGTGCTCCTGGGCGCAGCTTTGCGCGGTCCCGCAGCGCCTCAACACCTGGCCTCACGCGATGGGATGAAAGGATGCGCAGGCCCGCTCGAACAATCGCGCGATTATCGCCTTCGAGCGGGGCGACATCACCAACGGTGCCAATCGCGACCAAATCAAGCCAAGGCCGGATATCGAGGTCCGCGCCGACCTGCTTTCGGACTTCCGCGCCGAGGGAGAAAACCAGCCCCGCGCTGCACATTCCCTTAAACGCAAAACCGCAATCCGGACGGTGCGGATTCAAGAATGCATCCGCCGGAAGCGGCTCTTTGGGAACCAGATGATGGTCGACGACAACGACGTCCACGCCGCGTTCCTTGGCCCGTGCGATCCGCGGGGCGTCGGCGCTCCCGCAATCACAGGTCACGATGAGGTCCGGAGATTCGCGAAGGCAGCGGTCGAGAGCCGGGTCCGAAAAGCCGTAGCCCCCTTCGAATCGATTCGCGACGAGACCTTTCACGTTGCCGCCCAGCGCTTCAATGATGTCGGAGAGAATCGCCGCGCTGGTCGTGCCGTCCGCGTCGTAGTCCCCGAAGACAACGATGGTCTGTCGCTCTTTGATCGCTCTCGCGATCCGCGCCCCCGCTTCACGGCGATCTACCATCGCGCTTGGATCGCTCATCTGCGAAAGTCGAGGGTCGAGGAAATCTCGCGCGCTTTGCTCGTCGGCAACGCCTCGTTGCAAAAGGAGCTGCGCGACGACGGGGCCGACGCCAAAGCGAGATGCAGCGCGGGTTGCCGCGTCACGATCGGTGTCTCTTACCCGGTAGGCGTCCATCCGCGGACCATAGCACCGACCCCTGACGACGCTCTCCGCGAGGGCCCTTCAGTGTCGCTCAAAGGTGAAAAGAAGGTGTTTTGCCGCGAAATCGCGCGCCCGCGCGGATCGCATTGGCTCCGCGCAGGACAGGCGCTAGACCTGAACGCCGTGCTCGCGAAGCGCTTCGTTCAGCGAGACCTTCTTGTCGGTGCTCTCGCTTCGCTCTCCGATGATGAGCGCACATGGAACGTGGAAGGTGCCTGCGGGGAATTTCTTTTCCCGCGCGCCCGGAATCACGATGGCTCGCGCCGGAACCTCTCCGCGATACTCGACGGGCTCGTCCCCACGAACATCGAGAATCGCGGTCGACTTCGTGATCACAACGCCGGCGCCAAGCACCGCTTCCTCGCCGATATGTGCCCCTTCGACCACGATGCAGCGGGAGCCGATAAACGCACCGTCTTCGATGATGACTGGGCGCGCTCCGGGTGGCTCAAGCACGCCGCCGATTCCAACGCCTCCGGAGAGATGTACGCCTTTTCCAATCTGCGCGCAGCTTCCGACGGTTGCCCAAGTATCGACCATCGTCCCTTCGCCAACGCGGGCGCCGATATTCACATAACCCGGCATTAGGATCGTACCCGGCTCGAGGTGGCTTCCGAACCGAGCGACGCCCGGCGGAACAACGCGCACCTTCTGGGCAGCGAGGTTCTTCTTCAGCGGGATCTTGTCGTGGAACTCAAACGGACCGACCTCGAGCGTCTCCATGCCCTGAACGCCGAAATACATCAGCACTGCACGCTTCACCCAGGCGTTGACATCCCAGCTGCCATCCTCGGTTTTCTCCGCGACTCGCAATTCCCCCCGGTCGAGCAATGCGATGACGGCTTTGACCGCTTCGGAGTACTTTTCATCTCGAAGTAGCGAGCGGTCTTCGAAAGCGGCATCGATGAGGTTCTGCAGATCCATGCCGCAGTTATGGCCGAGCGCTTTCGGCGCAGCAAGGCTGTCGCGCCAAAGAGTGCTTATGCGAGCTTCTCGGGATCGAGCTCTGCGACAAAGCGGTCTCGTGCGCGTTTCACGGCAGCCTCATCGGAGCCGTCAAACGTGACCTTCACGCGATACTCCTCGTTGCCCCAGACAGGATAGCTTCCGATCATCACCCCGGGGAAAGCCTCTTCGAGTGCCTTTAGCTCGTCGGCGATCGTTCCTTCGTCACACCATGTTCGCACTTCCTCGGTGAAGAACGCGCTGCCCGTTGCAAGCTCGTCGCCGATAGCTTCGAGCATCAGGCGAAACACCTGCGGGACGCCCGGCATGATGTAGATATTCTCGACGACAAGCGTCGGCCAGCGCTGCCCCTCGCGGGAGAGAAAACGACCTCCGACAACATGGTCTGCGAGGCGGTAGTGATCGTCGGTCGGCGTGATGCCTTTTTCCTCAAGACGAAGACGAATCTTCTCTGCAAGCGCTTCATCGCGATAGACCTCCCGGCCGAGCGCCTTCGCGATAGCTTCGAGCGTCATATCATCGTGTGTCGGTCCGATGCCGCCGCTCGTAAAGAGAAGGTCGTGGCTCGCCCGCAGCCGGCCAACGGCCTCTGCAATCGTATCGACACCATCGAGACACATCTCGACACGCGAGAGACGAATGCCGCGCTGGTAGAGCAAGCGCGCCAGAGGCTGTAAGTTCGCCTCTTGAATCTTGCCGCTCAGCAGTTCGTTGCCGATGAGAAGAACGGCAGCGCTTTGGTTCGAGTCAGACATGCCCGGACTATGGGGACGCGAAGGCGCTTGACCAAGTGAAAACGCACTCCCTCTCGATGCTCCACCGGATTTAACAAGCGGGAGAACATGTTAGGTTTCGCGGGTGCGGGCCTTTTCTTCATATGCTCTGCGTGGTCACTGGCTTCTTGCTATCGCGTGCTTGGCGTGGGTGCTCACCAGCCGCGCCGCGTTCGCCCATCCGATCCCGCCGGTCACCATTTCCGTACTCGAAACGGGAACGCTCGTAACGGGGGAATCGTCGCCAGCTTTCGTAAACACGAGCTTTGGTCTCGCGCGCGCTGCCGGTGACGGGTCCTTTCACTATATCTGTCCTTCTCGCTGGGATGGGAACTCGAGAGCTCTTGCCTACCGATCGGGCGAGACACTTCTCGTGCTCAGTTTCGGTGTCGCCTATCTCTCCTTCGACGCGGGGTGTACGTTCGCCGCGCTCGATTTGGGCGAACCCGTCGTCAGTGCGCATATCGTCGAAGGCCGGTTCGCGCTGCTGGTGGGTACGCGTGCTTCGAGGCGCATTCTTCTCGTAGATGAGCAGGGGGATACGCAAGCGCTGACGCTTGATTTCCCAGCGCGTCCGGACGGATTGCTCGGGCAATCAAACGCATTATGGGTGACCGGAGCAGGCCCGCCCGCGTTTGTCGCTCGTGTTGCCGGAGCTTCGAGTGAGAACATTTTTGTGGCCGAAGAAGGTACCGAAATGAACTGGGGCGCGCGCGTGATTCCGGTCGCCGCCGATTCTGCGGGCGTCTGGCTGGAGCTCAGTGGAGGAACGCTCGCGCTGGCGCGAGTCGAGAGTGCGGGCCTGGTCGATTCACGCGACTTCACGTTGTCTCGTCGCGGACCGGTGAACCTCGATGGCCGCACCCTCGCCATGTTCGACCAAGTGCTTCACGAGTGGGATGGGGCGGGGTGGACCGCTTCCTCCGAGCGCTCTTGGGATTGCTTGCAGCAATACGGCGAACGAGTCTTCGCCTGCTCCGGTTCAAGCACTCTTGAACTCGTGTCATCCGCCGCCGGCGAAGAAGAGCGTCCCTATTTTTCGATGCTTCAGATTGGAGCGCCCGAGTCATGCGGCGATGATGGCGCGGACCTCGTCTGCGAAAACGAATGGCTGCACTACAGCGGCGAATCCGGGTGGGCCGAAACAGACCCGGCTCTTGACCCGGTATCTCCGCGTCGCGAGCCGACGTGTTCTGCCGGCGGCCATTTTTCAGGAAGCTCACTCGCGCCGCTTTTCTTCGCGCTCATCGCGCTTCGCCGACGCTCGCGATAGGCGAGGGCGCTCTCTATCCCACGTTCTCAGAAGTCGTCGTCGAGGGGCGCGTCGAAATCATCCGCGGCTTCGGCTGCTTCATCGATCTGCGCTTCCTCTTCCGAAGTCGTCAGCGCGGTTGCGTTCAGAACCATGTAGCCGCCGGCCGCGCCGAGCAGCAGGGAAGCGATGAGCGCGCCCCACTTGGCGCCGCCTTCAAGCTTCTTCAGCGAGAAGCCGATGCCTCCGAGAGAGAGGAGCCCAAGGACTGCGCCGCCGGCGGAGATCAACTGCCATGTTTCCATGCCGAGAAGAGTACACCGACGTTCGACGCGCGGGGAGCGCGAAAGCGATTTCCGTAAAGCTATTTGCCGGTGTAGCCCGGCCCTTGGCCGACCTCGATGCCAAGCGCACGCGCAACGCGAACGAGTTCGCCGTCAACGGGCACAAGCTTCGGTTCCTTCAGGGCTTCGGTGAGCGGCGCTGAACGCATGACGGTTCCGCGAAGCGCAACGATTCGGCCCACGCGACCTTCTTTGCATAGGCGCGCCGCTTTAACCCCGAAGCGCGTTCCGAGAAGGCGATCGAAGGGGGAGGGCGAGCCGCCGCGCTGCAGGTGGCCGAGCACCGTGACGCGGACGTCGTGGGGGATATTGCCCTCAAGAAGCTCCATCACCCGCTGACCCGCGCCGCCAAGTCGGGCGAGATGACCCGGCGTTGCCGCGGCGACGGCAGAGTACGTGCCGCCGGCGGGATAGGCGCCTTCCCCCACGACGATGATCGAGAACGTGGATCCCGCTTTGCTTCGCTCGTTCACCTTCTTGATCACGCGTTTCGGGTCGTAGGGGATTTCGGGAACCAGAATCGCGTCCGCGCCGCCCGCGAGACCCGCACACATCGCGATCCAGCCGGCATGACGACCCATCACCTCAAGCACCATCACCCGGTCGTGCGATTCGGCGGTCGTGTGAAGGGTATCAATCGCCCAAGTCGCGGTGTTCACCGCCGTGTCGAGGCCGAAGGTAAAGTCGGTTGCGGAAAGATCGTTGTCGATGGTCTTGGGAACACCGATGACCGGGACGCCTTTCTCCATAAAGCGGCTGCCCATATGCATCGTGCCGTCGCCCCCGATGAGGACGAGCGCGTCGATGCCGAGCGAGCGGAGGCGCGAAACAACGCGGTCCGAGACGTCGATATGCTCTTCGGTTCCATCCGCTCGAACGACAGGATAGGCGTAGGGATTGGCTTTGTTCGAGCAGCCGAGAATGCTGCCGCCGCGCGGAAGGATTCCGGAGACATCGCTCGGCTCCATTCGCCGACAGCGACCTGGCTGAATCAGACCTTCGAAACCATCCTCGGCGCCGTAGACTTCAATGCCGAGCGAGGTCGCTTCTTTCACGAACGCGCGAAGGACGGCGTTCAGTCCCGGCGCGTCACCGCCACCCGTTAACACACAGACGCGCTTGATCTTCACGCGCGCGTTGCCGCTCAGAAGCCCGGTCGCTTTCTTTTTGCTGGCCTTGCTCTTGGCGGCCTTCTTGGGTGCCGCCTTCTTCTTGGCGGTCTTGCTCTTGGTGGCCTTGCTCTTGGTGGCCTTGCTCTTGGTGGCCTTGCTCTTGGTGGCCTTGCTCTTGGTGGCCTTCTTGGGCGCCGCCTTGCTCTTGGTGGCCTTCTTGGGCGCCGCCTTGCTCTTGGTGGCCTTCTTGGGCGCCGCCTTGCTCTTGGTGGCCTTCTTGG
>JAHDCI010000152.1 GCA_020629955.1 Myxococcota bacterium
CGTGGCGTTCGCGCCAGAGCGTGGCGAGACGCTCGCTCATTCGCGCTTCGAACCCTTGATGCGTTGGGTGGTAGAAACGCGCGTTCGTGAGCGGGTCTGGGAGATACGTCTCGCCGGCTGCAAAGCCGCCTTCGTTATGAGGGTAGCGATAGCCTTTCCCGAATCCAGCTTCGCGATCTACCCGAGATCGTGCGTTCCGAAGTTTCGGCGGCACCGGGAGAGAGCCGAATTTTTTGATCGCGTCTCGCGCCAGCTGGAAGGCGCGATACGATGCGTTCGACTTCGGCGCCGTCGCCAAATAAACGCAGCATTGCGCCATCGCAAAGAGCCCTTCCGGCATTCCCAGGCGCTGCACCGCCGCGTCGGCCGCAACCGCGAGTTGAAGGGAGCGCGGGTCCGCATTTCCGATGTCCTCACTCGCAAAGATCACGAGACGGCGCGTGATGAAGAGCGGGTCCTCTCCGCCATCGACCATGCGCATCATCCAGTAGATCGCAGCGTCGGGGTCGCTCCCGCGCATGCTTTTGATCAGCGCAGAGGCGATGGCGAAGTGCTCATCCCCGTTCTTATCGTATCGAAGGCGAAGCGTCTCCGCGGCCTCGGCGACGCGCGCTTCGTTGATCTCCCGGCCGTCAGCACTAAGCGCCTCAAGGAGCCCAAGGGCAGAACGTGCGTCTCCATCGGCCGCTCGAGCGATATGCAGAAGCACCTCTTCGCTGGCGGATTTTTCCACGCCATCCGGATGCTCGATCGCTCTCTTGAGAAGCTCCGCGAGTTCTTCTTCGCTCAGACTCTCCAGCCGAAAAACACGCGCTCGCGAGAGCAAGGCAGAGTTCACCGCGAACGAGGGATTCTCGGTCGTCGCACCGACCAAGGTCACGATGCCCTTCTCCACATGCGGAAGAAGCGCATCCTGTTGCGCCTTATTAAAGCGATGGATCTCGTCGACAAAGAGCAAGGTCGCGCCGCCCATCGCGCGGCGCTCACGGGCTTCGTTGAGGAGCGAGCGCAGGTGCGGAACCCCGCCTAGGACAGCACTAAAGGGAACAAAGGTCGCGCTCGTCTCATTTGCGAGCACCTGCGCGAGCGTCGTCTTTCCTGTCCCCGGCGGACCGTAAAGGATCATCGAAGGGAGCCGATCGGCGCGAACCAAACGGGAGAAGAGCGCGCCATCGCGGAGCAAGGCGCGCTGACCCACGACTTCGCTCAGACGGCGAGGCCGAACCCGTTCCGCGAGCGGTGCGCGAGAGAGCGCTTGGCGATCGAATAGGTCCATTGTCGCTACGCGGGCCGACCTTCGAGGTAGGCGCACAAAGGCCCCCTTAGAAGGCGCTTTTCGGCCTCAAGTTCTACGGTGTTGAACCATGAAAACGGTCGCCACCAATCGGAGAGGACCGTCTTTCGAACCCCAAGGCCACCGCACTCGACCAAGATCGAGAGAGCGTCGTAGCGATCGCAGAAGTGATCGAGTTCCATTCCGGGTGCGAAGGATCCCGGGACCCAATGCGAAGTTTGCACGGCGGAGTATCCCGGCAGCTGCGCTTCCAGGGCTTTCGCAACGTCGTGATGCTTCTGCGCTTTCGGCGGCGCCCAAATGCCCCCGTAAGGATAGAGCACCTTCCGGCCAAAACTGTGCAGACTGAGAACCCGTTCGATGCGAAGCCCATCCGCGAGCGAGTTTTCAAGCGAGGCGCACAAGCGATCCACCTCGGGCTCGCTTCGTCCGTGCCCGCCCGTGTGTCCGAGTTCTGGCACGACGCGGGAGATTCGGAGACGCGACGCGAGATTCGCGCGGTGATGTACGGACCAGTTTCGATTGAGGTCGACGCCGTTTGTATTCGCGCGATGAAAACGGAATCGCTTCGAGCGCAGCGATTCTTCGACCCGGGCGTATCCATCTGGGTTTACGATGGGGAACGCGATGATCTTTCGCTTCAGTGTTGCGTCTTGAAGGGAACGCAAAAGCGTTAGCGCAACCTCCACGCCGATCCATTCCATGGCGTGAATGCCCGCGAGAAGCACACTGCACTCTTCGGCATCCTCTGGGCCGAGCTCAAGGCGCAAGAGCCTCCGGCCATCCACGCTTTCACCGATCGATGTTGCGCCCCAACCGAGGAGGATATCCTCTACCTCCGCGAGGGAATGGTAACCCGCGTCGCGAAAGCGTCGCAGCCAACCGCTCTCGCTCATCGCAACATCGCGCGCAGTTCATAATCCGCGCGATTGCCTTCTCCGCCGTCGCGGACGTAGATGACGTATTGGCCCGCCTCGAGCTCCCGGCTGATGATGTGCTGGGGCGTCATGCCCGTGGATTGGCCGAGGGCCTCCGCGCGGATATCTCGAAGCTCGAGGTCAAGGTTCGTTCGATCCTGTGCGGACCCGCTCCCTTGAATCGTAAGCTCGACGGTGAGGCGACCGCTCTCGGGAACGTGAATCCGAAACACGTCCATCGCGTCCTGCCCGTTGCTAGGACGAGGAGGGCCACCGCTCGGCGCCGGGTTGGAAACTCCGTCGATTTTGCCGGAGACCGTCCGACCAAGCGCCAAGCGCGGAGGCCAGACGAGGTTGTCGTTTTCCGGGAGCAACGTCCGGGGGTGACCACCGCGTGCCAAAAGATTGTCGACGGCTTCTGGCTCAACGCGACCTGTCTCCACCAAGAAGCGCAGGAATCCATCAATGGCGGGGAACGCATCTTCGCGTTCGCGCATCTCCGCCATCGCTTCAAGCATGGTCGCGGCGCCGAGGTGCACGCCATCGCGGTCCACATCCGAGAGCTCGTCTCCCTCACCATCGGCAAGGTCCCACAAAATCTCGGCGGTCCCCCCCTCGGACCCAAGCCCTCGAACCGAGCCTTGTTCGCCACGCTCTAAGTCATGCCGAACGCGAAGCTCACCGCTCGGCTCGATGCCGATGGTGTCGAGGTAAAGCGGATCCCGAAGGACCATCGACGCAAACCAGGTCGCACGCGCCTCTTCGTAAGCGAGCCCCGGATTAAAGAGAAAGCCTCGCGGGTGCGAGCCTCCGAAAGAGCTATTGGTCGAGAGTTGATCCATCACGAAGTGACCGAACTCGTGCAAAATGATGGACTCGTCATGCTCGTCGGTATCGGTCAGGTGCTGGCGACCTGGTTCTCCTCCAAGGAGCTCGATGGTGTACCGCCCGGTCTGCCCTCGCTCGCCCGTGTAAAAGCTCCAACTGACCGTGACACCGCGGCCCCAGTAACAAAAGAAGGGTGGCAGACGCCGACCCGTCCATTCGTGTACCGAACGTGAGCCGAGAAGCATCGCATCGAGGATGTGAAAGGCGCCCGCTTCGGGAAAGTCGTCGGTGATCTCCACCTCGACCGGAGTACCTGGCTCAGGAAGCGTCCCTCCGAAGACATGATCCGTTTCGCCTCCCGGGTCTCGGGTCACGGCGAGATCGATCCCCTCAATATCAATGTGCGAGGTCACTTCGAGTCGAACTGCAGCGGTGACGGAGTTGATGGTGAACGCCCCTTCGTCGTCCGTTCGCGTGGTGGCAAGCACTTCGCCATCCGCATCGAGCACGGAGACGGGAACCTGTCGCGCCGGACGCATGAAAGTCTCACGGGAAGCGCCGGTCGTCGTCGCCTGCCGGGAGGCATAACGCACCGTCCCCGACCACGTCGCGGGTTGATCGAGCGGAGCCTCATCGGCAACGGTATCGACGAGCGCACTCGATGAGCCGCAGGCGGTGGAGAAGAGCAGCGCAGACCACCCGAGAGCGCGAAACGTTAGAAAAGGCCGCATTTCGACAGCGTCCCGCAGTCTTGAAACGAGCGCAAGCCCGGAAAGAACGACCGGTTTCGAACAAATAAGTGAGATATATCACATAACGAAAACGGGGTTCACAGACCTCAACTTACGTCTCTTTGAGACGAATATCGCGGAAAGCCACACAACGAAGGGGAATCGAAGTGGAGACAAAAATCTCCAGCCAACTCGACCATTGCGACATATGCGCACCCTCGAATTTTGATCGAGCTTTTCGGCTCCGGACTGTGCAGCATAAGAACATGCTCCTTCGGCTCTCCTGTCTCCTTGCTCTATGTATTCCATTTCTCGGCTGCGCAGCCACGACCGCGCCACCGGTGGAAGACAACGGGGCTGTCGTTAACGTTCAGAACGAAATCGTGCTGAACCCCGAAGTTGTCCTCACCGGCGACGATGGCGCGCTTGTCGATGCTCAGCTTCTCGACGATGGGAGGCTCGAACTCACCTACGCGGGCAGTCCCGAGGTCGAGTTTGCAGCGGGCGACATCATCGTTGGCGATCAAGGCGATGGCTATATGGTCCGCGTGATGGCGGTCGAAGAGGGGAGCAATGTTCGGCGCGTGACGACCGAAGCGGCAACCCTTGATGATGTTATCGAAAGCGGCGCCTTCAGCGTGGGTCTCAATCCGCGCACGGAGGAATTCATCCTTGCGGGCGATGAAACGGGCGGCCGAAGCTCCGCGCTGGGTGGTTCGTTCTCCTTCGTTAACGATGGCCTGGTCGGCGGTTCTACCTCCTGCACCGGCGCTGGCGGCGGTGACGTCGACTTCACCTACGACTTCGATACCGATGAGCTGGAGACGGAGTTCCTCTTCGACAAATCCGGGTTCGCCCGCATCAACGAGGTCGGGGTTGAGCTTCAGGGTTCGGCCGCTGTTACCGCGACGCTGACGACCTCTGGCCACGTCAACGTGCAGTGCATCATGGACGTTGTGGAAGCGCTCCGCCTCCGCCCGATCATCTGGCAGAAGCGTTTCCGCGTTGGTCCCCTACGGCTCCGAGCTCGCTTCACGATTGTTCCGGTCTTTGAGATCAACACCAACGTGAACATCGAACCCACCACGTTTGAGACCACGGTGCGTTTGACGGGAGACCTCGACGCGACCGCCGCGTGGCGACGAGGACGAGGCATCGAAGTCGACGCGAACCTGCAAAAGGACATCGAACTCGATGTCGACCTTGAAGAGGGTGGCGAAGCTTCCGCGAGCATTACGGCTCACGCAGGGCTCTACTTTAACCTCGATATCAACCTCCTGAACCTTCCCAGCGCATCTGCCACGCTCGATGCCGGCGCCTCGATTCAAACCAATGACGCTGCATGCACATACGACTGGGAAGCGTACGTTGAAGGACAGGCTGGAATCAGCGGTGGCGTCGGTGTGGATCTCGGCTTCTTCTCTCGCGACTTCGTCACGATCGATGAGAGCTTCCGATTCAGCCGCGCGACGAAGGGTGGCGACAACGTCGACCTCCCCTACTGCGAGCCCGATACCTGCGAGACCGACGAGGACTGCATCGACGGTGAGCACTGCAATACGGAAGCGGGCATCTGCCAGGAATGTCTGATGGATGAGCACTGCGGTGGCGAAGAGATGTGCGTCAGCGGTCGGTGTGCTGGGGATGGTGACCGCCCCGACCTCACCTCCTGCAGCAGCTGCATCGAAGAAGGCCTCGAGTGGTGCGCCAGCAGCAACAGCTGCGTGGAAGATGCGACCGATTGCGAGGACGCGCGAACGACCCCGAGCCAGTGCGTTGAGTGTGACGCTGCCGCGGACTGCGAGAGCTGCGTAGGCATCTCCGGCGTTTGCCGCTTCGATGAGACGGGCTGCTTCAACTCGGGTGTTCGTGACGACTGGAGCTTCGGTACCTCCGCTGGCAACCCGGGTCAGTGCGAGGCGCTCTTCCCGTAGCGACGCTTTCGATGCGGCTCAGCCGCTGATAAACGCCTCTCGAACAAGACGTTCGAGGGGCGTTTTCCTTTCCTCGCAACGTAGACCGGTCGCGACGGAATTAAGAAACGCCTCCTCTCGCGAGAAGGCGCTTTCGTAGCGTCGCTTCCTATCCCCGGATGGCAGAGAACAGAAGAGACGGGATTTTTGTCCAGCTGGTGTCCGCGTAGAATTGAACCAACTTGCGTCCGATCTCGTGTCCCGTCTTGTGATCAAAGAACCACGGCGGCTTCGGGCTTACGGTGAAAGGCCCACGAATCACCGACTTCTGAACCTTGTCAAGCAAGTACGTGTTGTGGACAACGCCGATTCCGCTTCGGATATCCTCAAGCGTATGTCCTGGGTAGGCACCCCAGGTCGTCGAGACAAACCCGTACGAGAGCGCCGACCAATGATTCACGACGACGGAGCCATAGCGGAGGTCAGCGATCGCGGTGTCGACCGCCTGAGCGATGCGCGGATCCTTCATCGAATCCGGGTGCACCAAAATTGAGCAGCTGAGGGTTCCCCAGCAGCTCTCGTTCGCAAACTCCACCGCCCGCTGAATGTAGTCCACGGTGTCCGTACCGCCGAGCGCGGTCTCGCTCGTCACGCCGCACCATGCCTCCGTCGTGAAGCAGATATCGTCGGTGTTGCGATTGTCGACGTCGCTGATGAAGGTCCACGGAACGCGTCCCTCGCCGCGCGGGCCAAACTCCTTCGCGTCCGGATGCGCTTCGAGGAAGGCGGCCTGACGCTGCGCCGCTCCGGGGTAGTACGGCTTGCGAGCCGTCGCCTGTGCGAACGCGCGCTCGATCGCAGAGAGAAACGCCCGGCGCTGGGGCCATGCTGCGTGCGTGATGACGACACGGGTCGCGTTGCAGTTAAATCCGGCGTTGTTCGTCAGCGAGGAGACAACATTCTTGGCCTGGAACTCGATCTCCTTTTCGGACCAAACGCCCGGCGTCACAATGATCGGCGTAACATTTCCGAGTTCGCTCGTGATGTGACGGTCATTGCGGGGCTCTCCGCGTTCTTTCCGCTTCGCGCCCTCTTCCCCGAGACCCCAGACAATCGCGTCATGCGTTTTGTCCGAACCGGTGATGTGAATCGTCTCAACCAGCTCGTGGTTGCAGATATAATCGCCTTCTACCGCGCCGCCGTAGACGATTCGGAAGAAGCCGCGACGAACGAGCTCAGCGAACGCATCCTCGATGATGGGGCCGAGGTATTCGTTGACGGGGTTCATCTTCAAGATGACGACTTCCCCCTCGGCAAAGAGCTTGTAGAGCGCATCCATCGGACCGATCGAAGCGACGTTGCCCGCTCCGAGAACGAGAGAAACGACACCATCGCCGGCGGGCTTCGTGTAGAAAGTCCCGATGTGATCCGCGAAGGTGCCAAGCGAGACATCTTCTTCGAGCCAAACTTCTCCCTCGAAGCCCTGGAAGAGAAGCGCGTCGTATTTGTCCGTCGGGAATACAGGTGCGATCACCTGTCCGTTCGGCCTGGCACGAACCGCCTTCGGGAGCTGAGGACGGCCGTGCATATGAATGTCCTCGAGAGAACGAATCAAAAGCGCGACGTTTCGAATCAGCGTCACTGGACCGCCGAGCCACTCTTCGCCTTCGGCGTGAGACCCGCGCTCGATCCCCTTCGCGCGACAGGCTGCCGCAACCCATCGCTCGGCGACATCGGCGCACGTCACGCGGAGCTTTTCCAGGATCGAAAGTCGCTCGGGAATCGTTAGTTCCGTCCACTCTTTCGCGTGATCACGTAGCACTGCGAGCGACTCATCGATCGCACTTTGCTGAGTGGGCGGAATGCTATGTTCCGCCTCCGGAATCGCAGCTGAACCCTGCTGGAGTGCCGTCTGTGTCATGGAGCCTCCGAGCTTCCGAGAGGAAGCCGATTGTCATTTCATAAAACCCGAATGGGATTCGGATACTCTTTCTGGCACCGGTCGAACACTTTTTCAAGACGGCTCTTTTCGGGAACGCCCACCGGCGCCTCGCGTGTGTGTGAAACACTCTTGCGACGTACTGCCATCGGGAATCGTCGAAGTTCGCCGAGCGCGGATTCGAAGTGCACGACGAACGTGACACGTTGTGGGGGTGCCGATCCGTGCGAATGCCGCGCGATGAACTTTCGAAAAAGACGTATCTTCAGCCTTCGAGCTCGTGAAGCTCCGCCTCTAGATCCCGCAGTTGACGTCGCAGCGAGACGATTCGGTCCGCCAACACCGCCCGCCGAAAATCGTCCGCGGGATCCAGCTTTCGTTTCGTAGGCGCGGGGGCCGCCGCGCGATTTGAGAGACGTACCGGCTCGTCAACTTCGAGAAAGAATCCTTTGCAACAGCGCGCCGTCTCAAAATGGACCTGCCCGTGTTCTCCGTAGATCTCCCGAATATCCATCGTCAGCGAGTGATCCGGGCAGCGACGCTCCGAAACGCGCACGACGGGCGCTGCCCAAAGCTCCCGCTCATTCAATCCGAAGAGAGCGCCTTCGCCCGGATCGAAAAAAATCCCATGACATGTCGGGCAACCATCAATCTTCGTTTTCTCGATGCGTCGACGGGCCATCGGCACGGTCACGCAATTCGGGCACATCCGAGTGGTCATGACTTCCCCCTAACGGAACCAACGGTTTCGACGAGACACCCGGCGGACCTTCCGTTTCAGGTCTTCGATTTGGATCGCAACGATTCGACGATCCGTCCGCTCGGCGCTCGCTCGCGCGGCCGCGAGATTGGAGGCATCGACGGCACTTGGACCCACGGTCCGAGCGCGAGAGGGCGTGGGAGCCTTACCTTCGCGAGACTCGGCTTCGGCCCGGTTCGACAGCGCGATTCGTGCCATCCGGACAAACACCGGCCGCTCTTCTTCCTCCAGCCAGGTCGCGCGACAGCTTGGGCACCATTCGAGCACGATCGGTTCCGCGGCCGCCCCCAAAAGCTCAAGCCCGGGAAACTGAACCTCTTTCGTCTGCGCAGAGCACTTCCTGCAAGCATGGCCAGGCGCAGAATCTGCGTTTTCGAAATCGATCGCGTCGACCGGAACTCCGCCCCGAAGCCATTGCTCTTCTTCCACGAGAAGGCAGCCCGATTCTTCCGATCGCAGGCACTGAAGGTGGTCCACATGGTGATCGCGCAAGGTCTCATCCTCCGCGTGCTTGACGCGGGCTGCGAGCAAGTTGGGTTCGCCAACGTCGAGGAAAATCCCCTGACCGCATTCGCTCACCTCGAATCCGACAACGCCTCCCTCGACCTCGAGCGCATGCAATTTCATCGGGCGCCCGTGATCAGGGCATCGCCTCTCGCTCTCACGAACAACGGGCGCGTCTCTCAGAACGGCGTCATCAAGCCCAAACAAGGCGCCCTCACCGAAGTCGAGGTACGTGCCGCAGCAAGTCGGGCAGACATCGATTTCAAACGGGCCGATTTTACGGCGATTCATTTTCGCCGGGGCGCAACGGGGACAGGAACGGTCCATGGCGGAAGAGGATACCAGAGGTCCGCTCGGATGGGAGGCATTCGCTGGCCAAGTGCCCCCCACGTGCTAACGATTTGTCACGCAACGTGTGTCAGTCAATCGACCCTCAAGCGTTCTCAGGAGATTAAAATGAAGCGTTCCCTCGCATTCGCACTATTCGTCGCCCTTGGTTGCGGCAGCAGCACCCCCGCCGAAGAAACCACCCCGGCGACCACCCCTGTCGATCACGTCGAGCCCGCCCCGCTCGTCGCAGAGACCACCGAGGTCGAAGCTGACCCGGATGACGTTCACATCGTCGGCGACCACATCGAGATCGATCGTCACATCAACTTCGAGACCGATAGTGACGTCATTCTTGCGGACTCGCACGATCTTCTAGACCACATCGCGCTCTTCATCTCGCACCACGAGGACGAGATCGCGCACCTCTCGATCATTGGTCATACCGACGCCGCCGGCGGCCATCAGCACAACCAGGATCTCTCCGAGCGTCGCGCGCACTCGGTCCTCAACGCGCTCCAGGAGCGGGGCGTGTCCATCGAGTTAGACTCCCACGGCGTTGGCGAGACCGAGCCCGTTTGCGAAGAGGACACCGACGACTGCCACGCGCAGAACCGTCGCGTCGAGTTCCTCATCGTCACCGAGGGCTAAAACCTCGAACGAGGGCCTGATCCTTACATCCTGGGTTGCCAGAGCGTAGATGATTGGATTCACAGAGCTTTTAGAAGTGAGGAGGAAGAGCGGTGCTCTTTCGACGAGCCTCGGAAAGCTCTGAGATTTCAAGGGCTGCGCTATCGCAACCCAGGATGTAAGGATCAGGCACTAGGAAAAGCCGTCCCTAGCGGGGCGGCTTTTTTTTTTGAAGCGAACCAGGCTGATTTCGAGCGCAGGGCGAAACGGCTGGAAAGCATCGATCATAAGCTCTCGGACCGATTCCTCTTTCATGCCGCCGGAACCCGCGCCGATATAGGGAAAAGCAACACTCCGATCCCCGCTCCGAATCGCACATTTGCAGGCGCTCTGAACCGAGTCGAGAACGGAGCGTGGCGTCGCGCGCCACATGAGATTGATGCCGGCGACATGAATAATCGCGCGGAAGGGGAGACGTCCGGCCGAGGTGCGGCGTGCCTCTCCGAGAGGAATGGCCCCGCGCAGTTCTCGAAACGGCATCGTTCCTCCGGCGCGCTTGATCGCACCGCTTACGCCTTGAGGGACGAGCAACCACCACGGGATGATGTTGCGGTTCCATGGGTTTACGATCACGTCGCAGCTTTGTGCGAGAAGGTCGCCTTGCGTCTCAATGATTGGGTTCATGCCCGTTGCGTTCGCAAAGGTTGTTCCAACACGAGGCCGGCGCAACGTCGGCGAAATCGACGCGTTCGCCCAAGCCTTTGCGGCCCGTTTGTCACGCAAAGCCCGCGTATCTCTGCCAAAAAGGCAAAAAAAAAGCCGCTCCGAAGAGCGACTTTTCCTGGATGCGGGGGCAGGATTTGAACCTACGACCTTCGGGTTATGAGCCCGACGAGCTACCAAACTGCTCCACCCCGCGTCGAGTGGATGCCTAAGCTGACGCGCCTTGATGCCTTCGTCAAGCTCGAATTTCGGAAAAAGTTCGGCGTGTTCGTTTTGCTCGTAAAGATAGAGAGGAACGGGGCCTACGTTTGTTTTCGCCCCCGACAGAGGTCCTTCGATTTCCGTGTTCGGCGGCGCCCAATGAACTCATTTCACAAAAATCCATAGCAAACCTCGGGAGTGCGAATCGGCTTCTCGCTCTTTCCTGGCGCGACTGTGAGGGATCCTCAATACTGAGCGGTCTCGGCCATGACGCGTCTTCTTACCTTTTCTAACCTTCTTCTCTCCTCTCTCTTGATCGCCACGCTTACCGCGTGTGCTTCCGGCGGAGGCGGACGAGAAGATGCGGGCACGGTGATGGACGGTGGCGGCACGCAAGACGCTACGCCCGACGAAGGCACGCCGGAAGGTTGCGATCCCCCCTGCGCCTCGACGCATGAGTGCCAAGCCGGCGCGTGTGTGCAAGTCGCCGATTGTTCGCCCGACGTTCGTTGCGCCGGTGGACTCGCATGTTGCGACGGTAGCTGCGTGTCTCTTCTCGAAGACGCCAGCAACTGCGGTGGGTGCGGCGTCATCTGTGAAGGAGGCTCTTGCAGCCGCGGCTCATGCTCCTGCGGTGGAGATACGTGCACTGAGAGCGAATCGTGCTGTGATGAGGGATGCGTCGATACCCAAAGCGACCCCCTTCACTGCGGTGGCTGCGGGGTCGCATGTGGGGATGGGCAAGCCTGTGAGGCCGGCTCCTGCGTCGACGTCCCCTGCGATCCACCTTGTGGTCCGGGCGAGACCTGCAACCCGGATACGGTGACGTGCGAGTGTGGCGCTGGACCGGCCTGTACGGGAAGCGACACCTGCTGCTCCGGTGCCTGTGTCGATACGACCACCTCCGACTCGAACTGCGGCGGTTGCGGAACAATGTGTAGTGGCGCCCAAGCGTGCATTGCGTCCGAGTGCACCACCGATATTCCCTGCGAGCCAAGTTGTGGTACGGGCGAGACCTGCGAAGCCGGCGTCTGCCGCTGCGGCGCTGGCCCCTCCTGCAGTGGCCTCCAAGCATGTTGCTCGGGAACCTGCATCAATACCAACTCGAACAATAGTCACTGCGGCCGGTGCGATAACTCGTGCTCCGCGTCGCAAGAGTGCTGCAGTGGAACATGCGCAAATACAACGAGCGATGACGCCAACTGCGGTGGTTGCGGGATGGAGTGCGGCGGGGGTACCCCGTCGTGCGACGCCAGCGAATGCAACTGCGGAGGCGAGACCTTCTGCTTAATCTGCACGCTCAACGTCTGCATCCTGTAACGATCGAGTGAGACCATCCGCGTCCACTTCGTGAAACGTGCTGGACGTTCCTCCTTCCGCACCCCATAGGAGCGGCAAGGAGTACGCGATGAGTCGCCGATTAAACGAGA
>JAHDCI010000153.1 GCA_020629955.1 Myxococcota bacterium
CATAGGATATCGAGGGCGAGCAAGATCCGTTTCATCCGTTCGGCGTGAAGACGATATGAGTCTCAGCGGCCTCGATGACTTCTTCTTCGGTGAAGGGCACGTTCGAGACTTCGTTGTTGCGCCAGCGCTCCATCTCGTCGCGATGATGCGGATTGCCTGGATCTTCGGAGTTGCCGCCGGGGAGGGCGTTGACGGCGCGGGGGCCGTCTGGGGTCATCTCGACGACGAGGCGCTGCTGGGGGCCGGAGCCGTAGTCGAGGGCGCTGGTGTTAAAGACGCCGAAGTTCGAGGCGTCGACGACGTCTCTATCGCCGTGGCGCGGGAAGCCGTTCGGGAACGTCTCGTCGCTCGGGCTTGGGATCGAGAGCGGATCGTTTCCGAAGATGCGCGCGGGAACGATCGCGTCGAGGCGGAGCGTATGCAGCTTGCCCCAGCGCCACTCGATCGGGTCCGCGCCGTGGTCGGCTTCAAGCTCTGCGAGTGCGAGGAGCAGCGCCTGAAGGACGCGCTCGCCGCGGCTCTCGACGGCCTCGGTGGAGATATCGTCGAAGAGCACCGAATCGCCAAGCTCCGCGTCAAATGTATGAAGCGTCTCGGGGCGGGTGACGAGGTTGACGAGCGTACGACCAGCCGCGTTCGAGCGGCCTTCGCCGAGGGCGCTGTACTCATCGTCAAAAACGAGGCGCGCGAGGTGGCCCATCGTGACGTTAAAGATCGAGGTCGCGACCGAATCCGCAATCTCTTCATCGCTTGGATTTCCCTCGACGGCGGCAGGCGTATCGAACGAAGTCCACGCCATCAAGCGCGAGCGTGCGTCCATAAGCTTCGCGAAGGTCGCTTCGTCCATCGCAGCAACAGCGGCTTCAAGATCGGCGTGGGTGCCCGCTGTCTCGCGCTCTTCCATCACGCGCTCGAGCTGCTCGAGGAACATCGGCGTGAGCGTGCGGCCGTAAGGAGAGACCGCGTCGTTCTGAAGCTCGGACATCTGCTCCACCGTGACGTCGCCCGCGGCGGTCAGCGCGTCGAGGCGTTCGGCGATGCGGCCCTGACGATGACCGTTCGCAAATGAGCAGCCGAGGAAAATATCGTCGGCGGGATCTTCGGGGTCGACCCCGTTGAGCGCGTTGCCATCGGCCGTGACGCCGACCGGATCGGCGTTCGCGGTCGCGATGTAGGTCTCCGGGTTAAAGGCGTGCGGGATGAAGCGCTCGTCGACATGCTCGCCGGTCCATTCCATGCCGCCGCGACCGTCGAGGATCATGCAGGGCGTCGCGCCTTCGTGCGTGAGCGGGTCGTAGGTCAGTGCGCCGGCTTCGCGGACGGGGATGCGCACGGAGCTCGTGTAGAAGACGCCGCCTTCGCGGTCGATCGCGACGAGGGTCTGTCCGCCCACTTCGAACTGGCGGAACGCGTCGCGCGCTTCTTCGATATTGTTCGCGCGGTAAAGCGAGAGGAAGGCGCCGGCTTCGTTCGAGGGCGTGTTGCCTTCCCACGCGATCGAGAGCGCGATCTCTTTGCCAGCTTCGCAGGGCGGCGCCGAATCCTCTTCGCAGGCGACGCGGCTTCCGGGGATGATGAGGCCGTGGTGCGGCACGCGCTGGAAGGTCACCTCTTGGGTCGTGCCATTGCTGATCTCGATGACTTCGTTTTCTTCCGTGATTGCGATCTGGCCGCCTTCGAACTCGACGGTGCCCGCGCCTTCGCCGGGCGTGATGAGCTCAAGGTAGACATCCGAGACATCGTAGCCGCTGGTGGTGAGGCCCCAGGCGATCTGGTCGGTGAAGCCGAGGATCGAGACGGGCGTGCCGGCGATCATCTGACCGGCCGCGTCGATATCGCCTCCGGCGCGCTTCGTGTTTAGGTGCGCCATCCAAAAGAGGGGAGGCGAGGTGAGCGCGAGGTGCGGGTCGTTCGCCATGATGGGGTTTCCGCTTTCGGTAACGTTGCCGGAGACGGCCCAGCTATTGCTGCCGCGGAAGCCGTCGCCGAAGAGCGCGACATGGCCCGCTTCGCTTCGCTCGAGGAAGGCGGCGGCGGCGGCGAGCGATTCTGTGGGAAGAGCCTGCGCAGCAGAGAACGGAAGCGAAGGCGGGATGATATGGGCGCGCGTTCCGGAGTCATCGCCGATGTTCGGGAAGCCGTCGATGTTGAACGCGTCTTGGGCGGGCCGGATCGGGTAGAGATCGTAGAAGGCGCCGGCAAGGCGGGCGCGGCGCGGGTCTTCGGAATCGGCCGCGAACACTTCCTGGAACGCGCGCACGCGGTTTGTTCGGCGGAGATCTTCTCGCGCGTCGAAGGAAAGCGCGGCCGCCTGCAGGCGCGCGATGGCGAGCGTTTCGATGGGGGTCCAGTCGGAGACAATCTCCGGCGGAATGACGGTCGCGATGACGCTCGGGAAGAAGACCTCTTCGGCGCGGATATCGGCGATATGCTCATTGATGCCGGCCGCGAAGGTCTCGAGGAAAGTCTGCTCTTCGCCGCTCAGCGAATCGAAGATGGCCTGCGCGTTGCGGGCATGACCTTCGAAGCGCGCGTTGATATCGCGGTCGATCAGGGAATCGTCGAGCGCTCCACCAAACGCGGCGAGCGTGCCGACGGCCTGACGGCGGACAAACTCCATCTGACCAAGACGGTCGCGGGCCTGGAGATACCCCTGCGCGCGAATGCCATCGAGCTCGTTTTCGGCGTAGATATGCCACATGCCGCGGCTGTCCTGAACCGCGTGGACCTCGCCGCTGAGGCCTTCGAGCGCACGGGTTTCGTCGACTTCGAGCGCCTCGATCCCGGTTCGCTCGGGAGCGTCCACCTGCGCATCGGTTCCGGCGTCCGTGCCGCCATCGCCTGCAGCATCGTCATCACCGCACGCGAGGGCGGCGATCAAGGAGAGGAAGAGGAGGCCGCGGAGCGTGGCATTTCCGAATAAGGAGAGCATGCCCAAACATTGGTCCGGGCGCGCGCGATCGTCGAGTGCTTCGCTCGGTCTTTTCGCTATTCGAGCAAGGCCTGCGCCGCCAGGGCGTGATTACGAGCGCGGATAGATCCCGTCGCTTCGGAGAGATCGAAGTAGGCGCCGCTTGCGCGGTGGTAATCCTCCTGTCCGTAGGAGAGCCACGCGCGCAGCTCGGCGACATCTTGCCCGAGGACTTCGAGACGGTTCGCCGCGCCGAGTCGGAGCTCCGCAGGAGCCCCCTCGGAGTAAAGGGCCAGCCAACCCCAATAGGCCTTTTGTTCGGCTTCGGAAAAATCACGGGTCGGTTCGAGCCGGAAAATATGGTGGAATCGGGCCATAAAGAGCGCCCGAAGCACCCAGGGCGGAGCGATGGTCTCGCCGTCGCGACTCGCGCCATAACGTTCGAGCACTCTCGGGAAGGAGCCGAGCAGGGCGTTTTCTTCTTCGGCTCCGAGCTCGCCACGAAGGGCGGGTATCATCTTCGATAGGAGATGGTTGCGGAGCGCGTTCAAATCGTCTTCGCTTAGCTGCGTGCCCACCTCTTCGAGGCGTCTCGCCCGGCTGGCAAAATCCTCTCGGCTTTCGCCGGCGCCCGCTTCGACCTCACCTTGTTGGCGGTAGAGGGAAAGCGCTCCGGTCGCGGCTTCGCTTAGTTCGACATCTGCGGAGGGAAACGTGTTCAGGGTGCCAAGCTCGCTATCGCTGAGGGAGAGGGAAGGGCCTGAAAGCGGCGCGACCGGACGTGGCAAAAGGAGCAGGACGGCTGCGCATCCGGCGGCGACGGAAGCCAAAATCAACCTGGAACCTGCCGGAGTTACACTGGACTTCTTGACTTCTTTCATCGCTCAACGCTAACTCGTATTTCACCCTGAGGGGGAGTTTTCATGACCGGCCGGCGCGTCCACGAGAGATACGAATGTGACCTTCCCGCGGTGCTTGTTTGGGATGACCAAGAGCACCACGCGACAGTGTCCAATATTTCCCTCGGGGGCATTTTTCTTTTGACCGATCTCTCCGTGCCTTTCGGCGCGCCCGTGATCGTACGCTTGCGCCTTCCCGCGCTCAAAGAAGAGGCATCTTTCAAGATGACCGTTCGCTGGACTCGACCCGATGGCGTCGGATTTCAGTTTGGGAGCCTGCGCGCGATCGAAGTGTGGGGCCTGAATCAATACTTCAAAGGCTTAACGGTCAGCCCCGAGACCTGACTGGATGGCTCTCCACCGACGTACTCGAGCGATTGTTTTCTCCGAGGCGCCGACCGATCTTCGAAGCTCCGTTGAAACGCACGTCAAAGCACGTCAGCTCGATTTGGAGGATGCGCGATGTTGGTTAACGCGCATCGACAACCCTATCGCGAACGGCTTCGTTGCAAAGATGTTCAAGCGGCGTATCAACCCGGTAGATCCCGATGCTTGGTCATTGATGATGGTCGCCCTGCATCGGACTCACGTCGTCGTTGGGACGTTGGGTGAGCGAAGCGGCACGGCGACCTTCTCCGCGCCACATCTGTCGTTATCGCTGCAAGAGGATATCGGCGCGAAGCTCGGCCTCTCGTCAGGACCCGGGTTCTCCCTCCACGGATTCCCCAGCCCCGTGGAAGGCCAGGGCGCAAGTCTTTTTGTTGCGCTTGGGAACGAGGCTGCAGCAGAGGAGTGCCTCACCGAGGTCAAAGCTGCGTTGTGGCGAGCGAAGAACGGATAGGCGAGCTTGACGCGGCTCAGAGAGTGATGAGTTTGCAGACTTGGATTCCAGTGCGAAACGAAGTCCCGAAACCTCTTTCCTGACCGGCTGTCGCTGCGGGGCGGTGTTGCTCGCGCTTCGGTCGGAAGAAGGCCGTGGAAAGACCTGCCACGCCTGTGGAGACCAAATCGTCTTACGCCGCTCTCGAACCTGGTTCCCCATCGGCCGCGTTGCAGCGCTCGGCGCGATCGCGCTCGGCTTGCTAATGATTCAAATGGGCGCCTCGCTGCTGCCGATGTTCGATAGCGCCGTCACCCCACTCTTCCTCGGTCATATCCTCGGCGGCGCCGGGGCCGCGATGCTGATCCTGCCAGGCGCGAGCGTTTCCGTAGCGCAGTACCGCTCGGAGGATGTGCCCGCCGGATTTTGGGTTCAGCAGGCACCCAAAGCGCACAAGGTGTTCTGGGTCCTCTCTGGCCTTGCCGGGTTTCTCTACGCGCTGGTTCGTTTGGAGATGTGAAGACGAAAAAGCCCCCCGGCGGACCGGAGGGCTTTTGAGTTCCCAAGTTGGGCTTCGCGTTTAGCCCTGCGCTTTGATCGCGCTGACGGCCTTCGTCATCTCGGGGACGGCGTCGAAGAGATCGGCGACGAGGAAGTAATCGGCGACCTGAGCGATCGGCGCTTCCTTGTCCTTGTTGATCGCAACGATGCACTTGCTGGCCTTCATGCCGGCGAGGTGCTGAATCGCACCGGAGATGCCGACGGCGACATAGAGCTTCGGCGCGACGACCTTGCCCGTCTGACCGACCTGGAGGTCGTTCGCGACGTAGCCCGCGTCGACCGCGGCACGCGAGGCACCCATGGCGGCGCCGAAGGCGTCGACGAGGGGCTCGAGCACGTTCTCGAAGTTCTCGGCGCTCTTGAGGGAGCGGCCACCCGACACAACAACTTCCGCTTCGGTCAGCTCCGGGCGCTCGCTCTGAACGACTTCCGTGCTGAGCACTTCGATGCGATCACCAAGATCACCATCGACGACGGCGAAGTCTTCTACGGCGCTGTCGCCACCGGCCGGGGCCGAGGCCTCGAACGCGGATTGACGAACACCGACGACCTGCTTGTCGCTCGTGATTTTCACGGTGCCAAGCACGTTTCCGGCGTACATCGGACGCGTGTAGTGAAGTTCGCCACCTTCGGACGAGATGCCCGTGATATCGGAGGCGACGCCGGCGCCAAGCTTGGCGGCGACGCGGGGGAGCAGGTCCTTTCCGTAGGACGAGGCACACGCGACGACGACGCCCGCGCCTTCGGCGGCGGCGGCGATGGTCGGGGCGTACTTCTCGGCCCAGTAGTGACCGGCGATTTCGGCTTTGAGCACCTTGCGGGCTCCGAATCCCTTCAGCGCGTCCGCGGCGGCATCCGCACCCTCACCAATGGCAAGGATATCGAAGGCTCCACCGGTCGCTTCGGCCATCTGCTTGGCCGCGGCGATTGCCGAGAAGGAGGTCTTGCGGGCGGTTCCACCCGCGAGTTCTGCTACGACAAGAATATCCGTCATTGCTCTATCTCCTTATCCTCTTAGAGGACCTTGGCTTCGGACTGCAGTTTGCCGACGAGCTCGTCGACGGTTTCGACGAACGCGACCGAACCGGTGCGGCCTTCGGGAAGGGCGAACGAGAGGTACTCGTCCGTGCGATCGGCGGGCTCCAAGTCGCTGAGCGCCTTGGTGTCGACCGGCTTCTTCTTCGCCGCCATGATGCCCTTGAGCGAGGCGTATCGGCCACCTTCCGAGGCGGGGTAGGCGAAGTCGTCCGGCGTCTGGCCATTCTTGATGGACGTCGGCTGGAGGATGCGATCCGAGCTGGTGAAGACGCAGGGGCCGGTGACCTTGATGGTCTGAACGCCCGTGTCGAGCTCGCGCGTGACGGTGAAGCTCTTGCCTTCGTCGTCGGTCACGATCTTCGTCGCGTAGTTCACGAGCGGCCAACCGAGAAGCTCGGCGAGCTTGGTGCCGGCAACGTTGGAGTCGCCGTCCGCGCTCTGCTTTCCAAGGAAAACAACGTCCGGCGTCTCGTCGGCGGCGATCTTCGCGAGGACCGAGGCGACAACGCCCGAGTCAAGGTCACCGTCGTTCGACTGAACGAGGATGCCGCGCTCGGCGCCCATCGCGAGTCCCTGCCGCATCGTCTGAACCGCATCGTCCGGGCCGATGGAAACGAGCACGACCTCACCGGTACGCTTCTTTTCAGCTGCGTTTTCCGTGAGACGAAGCGCCGCTTCAAGGCTCCATTCGTCAAAGGGGTTCATTTTCCATTCGAGGCCATCCGAAGTGACCTGAGATGCGTCGGCCGAGACCTTCACCTTGTCGGCGTTGTCAGGGTCGGCGACACGCTTGACCGGAACGAGGATCTTCACGCGTAGCTCCTTTAGCTTTCAGCGGCCCGATGCCGCGTCTCGGATTTAGGCTCCTTCGCCTCGATAGTCAAGGCTGAATGAGCATTCATTTAATATTCGGAGGCTGCCCCTCCGATCGTGTGGGAGTTGAAATTATTGTTCTTTTTTGGTGTGTCGCGACCAAAACCCGGACCTTTCAAAATGCGATCGGATTTGTGCGGGTTTTGAGACAGCACACAGAGCAATGGGGTCAGGTGCGACCTCGACGGTGAATCGGGTGGCCACTCGATCTGCCGGATCGTTCGCGAATAGGGCCAAAGTGTCCAAATTGTTCAATGATTGCGTAAGTTGGCATCCTGGCCCGCTTTCTGCTTAAGTTCCGGCTGACTTTCGACGACTTTCTTCGTCCCTGAACTTCTCCAAAGGCGATCGACTTTATGAGCATCAAGACCCGTTTTCTTTTCCCCGCCCTCGCGATGGCCATCGCCTGCGGCAACACCACGGAGCCTCCCGTCGAGGACGATCTCTTCGGACTTGATGATTTCGACACCGTGCGTGCCGGTGCGCCGTCCAACGACGAGCTCCCGACGGAAAATAAGTTCGACGAAGTTCTCCCCGAGTCTTTCGATCTGATCGACACGCAGTCGCCCGTCCGAAGCCAGGGGCGCCGCGGCGTCTGCTCGATCTTCGGCACGGCCGCTTACGTTGAGCACCTTTATCGCGTCGAAGGATCCCTTCCCGATCTCGACCTCAGCGAGCAGTTCCTTCAGTGGTCCACGAAGTTTGAAAACCGCTCCTTCCTCCGAAGCAGCGGTTCCAACACGAACGTGAACCTGCAGACCATGCAGCGCTATGGCACCGTTCTCGAGTCGGTCTGGCCCTACGAATCGGCCGCCTGGACGGCCGACGATCTGGAAGCGTGCGGCAACGAAGAAGAAAGCTCGCGTCCGACAGAGTGTTATACGAATGGGTCTCCGCCCATGGAAGCGCTCATGGCCGATCGCATCCGCCTCCCCTCGCGCGGCCGCTGGATCAACACGTCCGCGGATAGCCTCAAGGCGCACATGGTGAACACCGGCACCGCCGTTCAGGCCGGTGGCGATTTCTACTACCAGGCCTGGGGCCACGGCGGCTCCCGCATCCCGCGTTATAGCGACTACCGCTCGCTCGGTTATGTTGTGACGCCGAGCCAGGAAGACATCGACAGCTCGCTTGAGCATCGCGCGGGTCACTCCTTCCTCCTCGTCGGATACGACGACAACCTCGAGGTTCAGCGCATTGCGCCGGATGGCACGCTCATGGTTGACGACAACGGCGATCCGGTGATGGACACCGGCTTCTTCCTCTTCAAGAACAGCTGGGGCACCGGCTGGGCGCAGGACAACCCCTTCGGCGCTGGCTACGGCTGGATCTCCTACGAATACGTCGACCGCTTCCTCTCCGCCTACGTGACGCGCGTTCCGGAAGTGAATGTGCGCGAGGTCTGCGGCGACGGTCGCGACAACGACTTCAACGAGCTCACCGACTGCGCCGACCCGGCGTGCGAGAGCGACCGCGTCTGCCTCGACCCGGCGGACACCTACGAGAGCCAGGATGAGCTTGAGATTCCGGACAACGATCCGGAAGGCATCACGAGCACGATCACCGTCGCCGATGGCGGTCAGATCACGGGCCTCGCGGTCGATCTCTTGGTCCAGCACACCTACCGTGGCGACCTTCGCATCACGCTCACCAAGGGCGACACCACCGTCGTGCTTCATGACGAAGAAGGCGGCGCCGAGGACGACGTCATCGAGACCTACGACCTCTCCGACTTCGACGGACAGGATTCGGCGGGCGACTGGGTCCTCGCGATCACGGACAACGCCGGTCAGGACGTCGGCACGCTCGTGAGCTGGAGCCTGAACTTCACGCGCTGCGAAGGCGATAGCTGCGAGAGCATGCCCTCCACGCTCTCCGCGGAAGACGACTCCCTCCTCGTCATCGACGACAATGGATCGGTCAGCACGAGCCTCGACGTTGCCGGCGAAGGCACCATCACGGCGGCCCGCATCACGGTGAACCTCCTCCACGAGGACATCAGCGAGCTCACGATTGAGATCAGCCGCGAGGGTGGCGAGCGCGTGGTTCTCCTCGACGGCGAGAGCGTGGACGACGAGATGCTTATCCGGACCTTCACCATCGACGACTTCAACGGCGAAGATGGCGCGGGCAACTACGAACTCTTCGTCACCGACAACGCGACGGGCAACGAAGGCTTCCTAAACGCCTGGGGCGTCGACCTCTCCGTTCAGTAAGAGCTGAGATCACGCAAAGAAGGCGCGTCCGTTGGGCGCGCCTTTTTTGTGGGTGGACGATGATCTGGGTTTGAAAATCTTGAATTCTTCGCGAAAGCGGTTAGACACTTCTGTGCGCTGTGTCGGAAGACACGAGCGAAGGGAATTTACGGTGAGGGGTGCGATGCGAATCTGTGTTTGGATGCTCGTTCTGATTTGCGCAGGTGTGTTCGGGACTAAGGTTTTTGCCCAGGAAAGCAGCGGAGAGCTTGGGAGCCCGACAGATCCGGAGGACGCCGGGCCAGTGTCCGAAGCAGTTGGCGAGGAAGAAAGCCACCATTCAGATTTGCAAGACCAGATCGACTACTTGGCAAATCCGGGGCCAGAGGATGACGCGAATCGCCCGAATGATCCGGAATCCGCCTCGGATAGCTCGGATCCCGACCTGCAAGAACAAATCGACTTTCTCGCGGACCCAGACGGCGTAGAGCACCCTGAACCGGAACTGGAAGGTCACGATTCGGATCCCGGATACGAAGTAGATAGACCAAGACCTCTCGACTTGGGACGCCAGCCGGAAACGCTCGAGGAGCGGGGACCTTCGCTGCCAATTTCTGCCGCCCAACGTCCCATCACGTTGCCGCGGGCAGTTTTTTCAAGCGGGCTCGAACTGGGAATGCTCTTTGATTTGAGTCGATCCAAACCCTTTGAGTTTGGCGCCATCGGCGTGCCCCTTCGATATGGCCTGACCTCATACCTCGAGATCTTTGCAAATCCTGCGACTTTGGCGTTTAACGATGATTCCGATGTTGAGTTTGCGGGAAGCGAGCTCGGGCTCAGCCTGGCGGGCGATATCGTCTCGCAGCTCGGCATCGGCGCGTTCGTCACGCTAAGAACCCCGTCAGAGTTTGACGTTACGAGACTCTTCTTTGGAGTTCGCTCGCGGGTTCGCCCGATCGACTTTTTGATGGTGGATTTGTCAGCAGCAGCCCAACACGTATGGGCCGCTCGCTCCCGAGACCGCGGCTGGTTCATTCATGTGGATCTCGCGCTCACCGCGAGCTTCGCCGAGTTTATTTTTGCGCGCGCCTCCGGGGGCTATTTCAAGACGCTCTCAGACGAACACGAAGGATATATTCGGCCTTCGTTTTCACTCGGTGCGGTGATCGCGCAACGAGACGTGCCGCTCGTGGAATTCGAGATCAATCTCGCCCCAGGAACTTTCGACCTCCGGGGCCGAGACGATAGTCCTGGAATGGAACTCGGTTTCCGAGTCACCTGGTTCGCTCATCCCTGAAGTCATGCGTGTGATTTCCTGATTCTTCGAACTGTCCGTGTTCTTCGATCGGGGTGCGCCGATGAGTGCCGTCTCGCGCTTCTTCGAGTAGTCTGCTTCTCATGTCGAAATACACGTGGGGGAGAGACGGCTATCGCTGTGTCGTCGACCGTTCGAAGCAGGCGCTCCGGGCGGAGGTTCAAGAGCAGGCGAACTGGCAGGAGCGTCCTCCGCCGGAGGTATTTCGAGACCAATACACTGAGGGCCCAGACTTCGAGGGTGAAGACTTTGAGGACGAAGACTTCGAGGACGGTGCCCTTGGGGACGAACTCTGCATCGATGTTTTACCCGACGGATTCAAATACGCGGCCCCGCTTCACTCTTCGGTAAACGCTGCAAGAATCACCTCTCGCTTTACCCCGCTGATGGCGATGGCCATCAAGGCGAAGCACTTCGACGACCGTCTCTACATCGCCATGGAAGAACTGCTACACGATGGCGCGGGCGAATTCGAGGGGCTTTATGCCGCGTTTGCACGTTTGCGCGGTCTGCTCGATGAGGCGTCGAAAGCGGGGGGCCTGATGAATGCCGCGCATCACGTATGCGGCGGCGAGTTCCCCGAGAGCGGTCCCGCGAGGCTCTACGCCCGGCGCTATTACGACAAGTTCGAAAGCGATAAGAAGCGCTCGAAGCCACTTGGCATTTACAACGAGCGAGGTCCGCTGCAGAAAATCTTCCGACACGATCGCTTGCTGCAGGAAAAACTCGAGCAGCCCGAAGCAGCGCATTTTCGTGCGGCGCTCGCTTCCGACCCAGCGCTCGCAGCGACGTATGGGCGCTATTTAGAAATCGTCTCAAAGCTCACCGGCGCCTTCGCGCATCCAAGCGTCTACGATGAGAACGCCGACGATGTTCGCCTCTTGCCGCCTTCCGACTCCCTGGAAAATCGCCTCATCAAGAAGCTCTTCGGGACCCGGCGCATTCCCGAGGAATTTGAGCTAGCGGAAGAGCTTATCACGCGAATCCGTGACGGACGGCTCGATCCCGGTCCGAACGAGGACGACGGCTGGTACGCGCATCAGTTCTTCGCCATCGCCGCGCTCCTTGAAGCATCTTCCGAGCGACTCGAGATCGGCCCTCGCTATCAGAGCGAGCTCGAGACAAAGTTCAAGGCGCTCTTCGCGCTCAATCGCGAAACCCACGTCAAACAACTCGAGTGCCCCGCCGCTGGGGCTGGCTATTCGATCACCATCTTTCCTGAGGTCAGTCTTGAGCCGATTCCGGAGTACTACGCGCGCGTCGGAAGCGCGTATCGCTTCTTGCTCGGCGAGCTGCGAGAGCTGCTCGGTGAAGCCGTGCTTCGGAGCCAAACCGTCCTCGGCAATCTCTGCATCGAAGATGGTCTGCTCGAGATGGCCGCGCTCTTTGAAGGGGCGGCGACCGCATCGCGCGAAGAGCTTGGATTTCCGCAGCAGCTTTCAGTCGAGGAGCGCGCGGCGCGAGCCCGTTTCCGCTCTTGGCAGGCCGGCTCCGCGAGCGACCCTGCGCTGCTCGAAGATGTGCGCGTCGCCGTGCCTGTCTTCTTCGATGAAGAACGCGAGCGCGTACGCATCG
>JAHDCI010000154.1:0-7796 GCA_020629955.1 Myxococcota bacterium
GCGATTCCCCCCAAAACGTCGCACCTCGAACTGGTGCGATTGGACTTCGAGTTGGGCCAGGTCATCGCCCGCTTTCCCAAGGCCCTCCCTCGCGTCCCTCGACGCGGCGCACGTTTCCAGCAGCTGAGCGCGGTGATTTCTGGACAATCGAGGTCTCACAGGGGCACTCTTCCTGTTCTCGGCTTCGGCCGGAAAGGATGAGAATGAAGAAGAACTTTCTTGGTTGGATGTCGGTCCTCGGCCTTCTCGGCGCAGTCGCTTGTGGCGGCGGCGGTGGCGAAGGAGACCATCATGACCACGAGTCGCACTCCGGCGGAGAAGACCTGAGCGCGTTCGAAGGCCCTGTGAATGGCGACGCCAGCGCTGGCGCGACCGTCTACGCGACATTCTGTGATGGCTGCCATCCAGGTGGTGCCGAAGGTGTTGGCCCAGATCTTCATGGACGAACCGACGAGGCCGCGGAGATCCGTGCACTCATTCGGCACGGCGAGGACCGAATGCCCGGTTTTGACGCCGACCAGATCAGCGACGAAGACCTCGAGAACGTGATGGCGTATCTCCAGGATAGCTTTGGCATGTTCCAGTAGTCGTCGGCTACCAAACGAAGCGCCCCGCCTCGCATTCCGAGGGGGGCGTTTTTCGTTGGCTTCTGTGCTCCATGGCGAACCATTTTCCGCCCACCAAAACCTCACCCATTTGAGGTAGAGCCTATTTTCCCTGGAGAAGAGGTTGTGCCGAAGTCTGTAGCGTGACTAAATCGCCCTATGGACACGTTCTTGGTCTGTCCGAACTGCGAGTTCAAAAATCCGCGCGCTTGGCGCGCTTGCGCCCGTTGTGGTCATGCGCTTGGACGAAGTCCGAGAAAGACATCGATCACGAGCATCGCAAATCTTGACCGAACGGTCGTGACAGGCGCACCCGAGCCAGGCCAAACGCCGGCGCCGAGTGACGAAGCAAAGACCGACCGGCCACCGGAGAACCAACCGCAAGAAGATGCGGAGATGCCGCTGATCGGGCAGACGGATGCGGCAGCCGCCATTCAGGCTGGCGTTAGCCGAGCGTTCTCTCTCGGCGCCCCGACATTGGTCGCCCTTGAAGGGGGTCGCGGGAGCGGCAAGACGCGACTCCTCATTCACGCGAGTGAGGTCGCTGCACAGGTCGATGGGGACAACGTGCTCGTACTCTACGCGAGCTGCCGAGACGGTGGCGAAGGCGGTTACGCTCCGTTCTCGAGACTGCTGCTCGAACGCTTCGGTGTAACGCCCTCCTCTTCACCGAGTGCGGTTCGCGCGCAAATGAGCGCTCTCGTCGGAGAGCTTCTCAATACCCAAGAAGCCGTCGCCATCGCCGAGACGACGCACCTCCTTGGACACGTCGCGGGCATCCCCTTTCCGGACAGCCCTTTCCTCGCGCCACTCGAAAAGCAACCCGGGGAACTTCATGACCGATGCTGTCAGGCGATTCAGCGATTCATCGCGGGAGAAGCATCGGAGCGTCCAGTCCTGCTCCTTCTCGACAATATGCACTGGGCCGACGACTCCGCCTGGGATGTGATCGCGCGCCTCGGAAATGGTGCGGGTCATCTGTCGATGGTGGTCGCCGGCGACGCGCCGGTCAGCGAGCAAGCGAGTAAGATCGACCCGCCGGGCGGCTTCGCGATCGGGCCGATCGCCCCGCTCGATGAACCGAGTGTGAACGCAACGCTCAACGTTTTGCTCCCCGGCCTCTACGAAGCACCGGAACCGCTTCTCTCCGCGATCACCCACCGAAGCGGGGGAAACCCGAGCGCAATCCGCGAGCTAACGTATGCCCTCTGGGAAGCCGGTCTCTTCCTTCAAACCGAACGTGGCCTTGAAGTCGACCTCCGCAGACTGAGTGAAGGCACCCTTCCCGTCTCTATGGAAGACGCGATTCAGGCGCGCATCGAACGGCTTAACGCCCTCGAACGGGCAACACTCGAGCGCGCCGCGGTGATCGGCGAGATCTTCTGGGATGGCGCCATCGTTGGCCAAATGCGTAGCGAACGTCCGCCACCTGGAACGGAGGGAGACCCTCTTTCCATTTGGTCCAACGACGACGATCAGCATGCACTCGCCTCCGCGCTGCTTAAGCTCGAAGAGCTCGGATTCGTTGAAGCGCTCGATCGTAGCGACCTTCCTGGTGCGCGAGAATACACCTTTACCGTCGATGGAACCCGACGCTTGCTTTATGGCGAGCTGGATGACGGGTTGCGCATCCGAAGGCACGCGGCGGTCGCTCGCTGGCTTGCGCTCGTGGGCCAGCATCAACGAGAAGGCGTTGCCGCGATGATCGCGCCTCATCTTGAAGCTGCAGGGCAAACGCAGCGAGCCGGGCGGGCCTATCTTGAGGCCGCTCATTACGAACGCGCCCAGCTCCGAACGCACCGCGCGCTCGACTACGTCGATCGAGCGCTGAGGCATATCTCGGAAGACGATGTGGTTCGTCGCATCGAAGGGTTGCACACCCACGGCTCCCTTCATCACGTGCTAGGGCACTACGAGGATGCCCGTTCGAGCTTTGCCAGCATGCTCCGCCACGCGTGGGGTATCGGCTCTCGCTCAAAGGGCGGCGCGGCGCTGAACCGACTCGCTCGAATCAATCGCGCTCAGGGCGATGATGAAGGAGCGCGAAAGCTGCTGACGCGAGCGCTCGAGCTCTTCCGCGGCGCCGGCGATCTTCGCGGCGTAGCGTCAACGCTCGACGACCTCGCAGAGATTTCTTCGCTACGCGGCGAGCTTACAAACGCGGCTCAGCAAGCGCATGAGGCACTCGAAATCCGTAAGGCCCATGGGGATATTCGCGGCGAGGCCGTGTCGCTCAATACGCTCGCCCGTATCGAAATTCGTCGCGGAAAGTTTGAGACGGCAGAAAAGCTTCTCACCTCGTCGCTCGAAAAGCGTATCAACGTCGGAGATGCAGCAGGTGCCGTGCAGGCGCACAACGCCCTCGGCGTGCTTTCCTATTCTCGCGGAGATCACGAAGGGGCCATCCGCGAATGGCGAAACGCGCTCGACCGAGCACGCGAGATCGCCGATCGCCGAAGCGAGTGCTTCCTCCTCAACAATATGGGCGAAGCGCGCATGCACGCAGGAGCACTCGATGAAGCCGACATCTCGCTTGGCCAAGCGCTTGAGCTCGCCGAGCAGGGGAACGACCGGCGCGCCCTTGCAGAGGTGAAGCGAAATCTTGGTATGCTCGCCCTCAAACGAGGGGAATCCGACGCCGCCACGCGTCTTGAAGAAGCGCTCGAGCTTGCGCGTGAATATGGCGCGCCAGAAGCGATCGCATATGCGCATCGGGCGCTCGGCATGCAGCGCGCACAGACCTTGTTTGGCGATAACGACGGTCTCACCAGCAGCGCGGAAGAAGAGCTGACGACGAGTATTCAGCTTTTTCAGGAGCTCGGGAACGCACTCGAGGCTGCTCGCTCCACGGTCGAGCTGGCAAAGCACTTCATCGAACGGGGCGACGAGGAAAACGCGCGCACCCGGCTACGCGAAGCTCGGCTGACCTTCCGGCGCATGAACCTGGTCGAAGAGTCCATGGCGATCGACCGAATGCTGAACGCCTTGGTCTGACCATATTTAGGGTATCGCGGCAGCTCTATTTGTGACCGCGCATAGACAATTGCGACGGAGACTTGCCCGGCCGCAAGAGCATCGTTAGGCTCTCGGCCATGAAGAATACTTTGCTCAGCTTGATTCTCGCACTCGGACTTTTCACGGTCGGCTGCGGAGATGACGACGCAACCACCGATGGCGGCACCGACAGCGGTACGACCGACACGGGCACCGAGGAAGATACCGGAACTGGCGAAGACGCTGGTGAAGAGGACGCGGGCGGAGAAGACGCGGGCGAGGAAGACGCCGGCGGAGAAGACGCGGGCGAAGAGGACGCGGGCGGTTCCAGCTGTGCAACGCCAGGCTACGCCAACCCGGGTGAGCTCGTCATCACGCAGGTCGACATCAGCTCGGGTGATATCGAGCTCTACAACCCGAGCACGACGGACGTCACGATCGGCGACCACCAGTGGTGTGGCATGGGACGTCAGTACGGCGGCGTTGCCTCGACCGGTCCAACGACCGTTCCCGCGATGGGCTGGGCCACGTACAACCCCGGCTGGACCTTCGCAGCCGATGGTGGCGAGATTGCTCTCTACGCGAACGGCTCGTTCGGCGAGGGCGCAAACATCGTCGACTACGTCTGCTGGGGCACGATTCCTTCCCCGAACCGCTTCTCGGAAGCCGGAGCCGGTGCATGGAGCGGCGACTGTGCAGCAGCAGCGACGGGCGACGTGATTCGTCTCGACGCGACGAACGGTCTCGACGCGACCGGGTACGCCGTGGATGGCGAGTACGCATCCTGCGTGGAATAGTCCAACCTCTTCGGGAAAGGCCGTCCTTCGGGGCGGCCTTTTTCATTTTGTACCGAGGAAATTCCCAAGAAGTGAACGGAACCCGGCTGACGGAAGCCTCCCATCGAGGTAAAAGGGCTGGGTGACCGAAAACGCAACGAGCAAAACGAACAGTGGCCGTTTCTTCGAAGATTTTGAAGTCGGCGAGATCATTCACCACGCAGTCCCTCGGACCGTAACTTCGGGCGACACTTCGCTCTATATCGCCCTGACGGGGTCCCGATACCCCTTGCATTGCTCAAGACAACTCGCGCAGGCCGCGGGCTTCGAACGAGAACCGGTGAACGACCTCCTCGTCTTTCATCTTGTCTTCGGTAAGACGGTTGGCGATATCTCGCTGAACGCCGTCGCGAACCTCGGCTACGCTGACCTCCGCTTTCTCGCGCCCGTCTTTGAGGGCGACACGCTCAGTGCACGCAGTGAAGTCCTCGGAAAGAAGGAGAACTCGAGCGGCAAGCATGGCGTTGTCTGGGTGCGAACGACCGGGGAAAATCAGGACGGCAAGACCGTGCTCGAGTACTGCCGCTGGGTGATGGTGAACAAGCGGGACGTAGAGACGGCGACGGGTGAGCGGGTGATTCCTGAACTCCCCGAGGCGGTAGCCGCCACCGACTTGGTCGCGCCCTCGTTTAACGTGCCGGCGGGCTTCACCCGCGCGACAGGGTCGACCGTCGCCTTTGAGGATTTCACGATTGGCGAGCGCATCGATCACGTCGACGGGATGACGTTTGAAGAATCCGAGCACGCGCTCGCTACGCGCCTTTATCAGAACACGGCAAAGGTCCACTTCAACGCGTATGCGATGGCGACCAGCCGCTTCGAAAAGCGGTTGGTTTACGGAGGCCACGTCATCAGCCTCTGCCGGGCGCTTTCGTTTAACGGCCTCGAGAACGCGACCGGAATCCTCGCGTTTAACGCCGGCGCGCATGCGAACCCAACGTTTGCGGGCGACACCCTCTTCGCCTACAGCGAAATCCTCGATACGGCGAAGCTCAACGACAATTTCGGAGCGCTACGAGTCCGACTTGTCGGTCTTAAAAACAAAGATCCAATCGAACTCAACATCCCGAGGCGCGTCCGCGTAGAAGGCAAAGAACGCTACCACTCAGCGGTCGTGCTCGATCTCGACTATTGGATCGCATTCCCGACCCGGTCGGCACTCACCGCAGCCCATTGAGCTCACTGGAATACTCCAGGTCGCGAACCTCTGAGAGGAGCGCAACGTCCTCCTCATGAGATCCCAACAGCACGTTTCCTTTCTCACGGTCGGTCTCTTTCTCGGTTGCGGTGGGCCGGAGATACCCATCGCTCCAGTCGAAGCGCCTATTGAAAATCAAACGGCCGAGCAGACTTCGAGCGGGAGCGTGGGTGCAGGAGTCAGCGAACAAGAAGTCGCGCCCGTGGAGCCTGCGCCACCGCCCCCACGTGAAGACCCCGTCCCCCCGCGAGCCACCAGCTTCGCCCTCTCAGCCTCCACAACCTGCTTTCTCAACTCGCATGGAGCGGTCTATTGCTGGGGAAGCAATCGATTCGGTGAGCTCGGCGACGCAAGCGTTCCGACCGGCGCCGGGCGGGCCCGAGAAAGCCGCGCGCGCCGTTCAGAACCGACCGAGGTCCCGCTGCCCCTCCCCGCGCGCAGAATCGTGGCGGGAAGTTTCCATTTCTGCGCGTTGCTCGACGACGGTCAAATCGCGTGCTGGGGACATGGGGGGTATGGACAGCTTGGTCGCGACGTCATGGATGACGTAGTCACTCCGGCACGGGTGCCATCACTGCGCGCAGTTGAACTCGCCGCCGGAGGAGAACATACGTGCGCCCGCAGCCCGTTTGGCGAAGTTCGCTGCTGGGGGCGAAACGACCAAGGACAACTCGGCGTCGCTCCAGGCGCCCTTGCGAATCAGCCCATCGCTGTACCTGGCCGCGTGGTTCAGCTCGCAAGCGGAAATGCGCACGTCTGCGCCCGGCTGGAAGATCGCGCGGTCTACTGCTGGGGACAAAACGTCGACGCGCAACTTGGGGTCCCGGTCACCCAAACGCCAGAGGGGTTTGCGCGCCTTCCCGTCCGAGCAGAGAGCTTCGATGGGGATAAGCTGATCGCGGGTTTTGGAATCACCTGCGCGCAGATCGCGGACGGCTCATGGACCTGTGGCGGCCGAAACGACTCGGCTCAGCTCGACCACTCCGGCGGTCGTCCCGAAAGCGTGCTGTCCCCACCCGAGACGGTAGCCTGGCTCAACGGTGCCCACGAAGTCGCATTCGGTTCTCGACATACTTGCGCACGCTTTGAAGATGGCGTTCGGTGCGTCGGACTAAATCACCGCGGCCAGCTCGGTGACGGCACTGGAAGAACCTCAAGGCGTCCGCGCCCGGTTCATCTCGCGCGCCCGGTGAGAGGCGTTTCGTTCCAAGGACTCGCCGCAGGAACGCATCACGCCTGCATGTTCGCAGAGGAATCGCTCCTTTGCTGGGGGGACAATCGCAGTCATCAGATCGGCACGATACGTGGTCGCTCACACCGAAGCCCACGGCAGGTTTCTCTACCCGACACGGATTGACCAGCAAGCAAAGCCCGTTTCGAGATGCGATCTTCGTTTGAGATCGAATGGGATGCGTTTGAATGCTGCTGCGAGAGCACAAACGGAAGCGATAGAACGCACGCCGTTCTTCGGTCGGGGAAGCAGCTCTCCTTCTTCAAACAAAAAAAGACCACTCTCTCGAGTGGTCCTTTTGCGAAGTCGCGATTGATTACTTCTTGAGAAGGTCGCGAATCTCTTCGAGAAGCTTCTGCTCCGCAGGCGGCTCCGCAGGCGCAGCTTCCTCTTCCTTCTTCATCGCTTCGAGCGCGCGGGACGCGGGCTTGACCAAGAAGAAGTAGATAACGAACGCAACCAAAAGGAAATTCACGAGCGCGGTGATGACGAGACCGATTTTGATCGGGTCTCCGTCGCCGAGCGGAATCGAGAGTGCCTCATCAAAGTTCGGTGCGCCGACCGCTGCGGCGAGCGCCGGGTTCACAACACCTTCAACGAACTTATCGACGATGGTCTTAAACGCTGCGCCGATGATAACGGCGACCGCAAGCTCAACAACATTTCCGCGAAGAATAAACTCTTTAAAACCCTGCATTATTTCCTCCTTGTTCGCCTTTCATCGAGATCCCCTCGAGCGACACGAGAGCGTGTTTGCTTGATTACGACAAGGCTGTCAATCCCTTTTTACCTCGTTTGGGTGATTTCCCGAGAGGCAATGGAATTATCCGAGCTGATCAGAACAGCGTTTTCTCCAAGTGGGTCCGTAAGTTTGGGATCCCGTGAGCCTCCGAGTAGCCCGTAATGCGATAGCCGAGTGAAGTGTAGAAGTT
>JAHDCI010000154.1:7896-12180 GCA_020629955.1 Myxococcota bacterium
ACATTCCCAAGAGCGTCAAACGCTCTTCGCCATCGAAGTGACTCAAGCTCTCCGTCAATGCACTGCTCGGAACCGGAAAGCCCGCAGTGAAGGAAAAGGCTTCACGAACGATCTCTTGGGCGCGCTCAAGCTCCGAGCCAGCAGCGATTTGGTAATGAACCGGGGTTTCGTGGAAAGGCATAGGTGTTTCCGACGATATCGCCAAAAGGCGAAGCGGAAAGCACGTACTCCCTGGAGCAAGTACACGATTAAAATAGTATAAAATAAATTCCCTTGTTTTACAGCTTCTGTTTGAATCCCGATATTAAAGATATAATATTAGGGTCATGGTAAGCGCTGCGATTCAGACCGATACGCTCTCCGCGGAAGCCGAGCGATGGAATCGACGCGCAACTCCGCTGACCGCGGGTGAGCTGATTTCTGCCGCAAGCGCCGACTTTGGTGACGGGCTCGTGATGTCTTCAAGTTTCGGGGCGCACAGCGCGGTGATGCTGCACCTTGTCGCCACCCACGCGCCCAAGACCCGAGTGATCCTCATCGATACTGGGTATCTTTTTCCCGAGACCTACCGTTTTGCGGAAGAACTTCGGCAAAGCCTCTCGCTCGACATCCATACCTTCTCATCTCCTCTAAGCGCCGCCCGCCAGGAGGCTCTCTTCGGCAAAGAGTGGGAGGCTGGTGAAGAGGGGGTCGCCCGCTACTTAGAGCGGAACAAGGTGGAGCCGATGCAGCGCGCGCTCCGCGAACTCGGTGCACGAGCTTGGATGGCAGGGCTGCGCCGAGGGCAGACCGCTCATCGAAGGGACCTTCCAAGGGTGGGCGTGCAGGATGGCGTGATTAAGATTCATCCGATCCTGGAGTGGTCCACAACCGACGTCGTGGGATACCTCAGCGACCACAATCTTCCACTGCATCCGCTCGTGTCAGAAGGATACCGCTCGATCGGGGACGTTCACTCCACACTCCCCACAACACCGGACATGGATCCGCGAGCAGGTCGGCTACTGGGTAAGAAGCAAGAATGTGGTTTGCACCTGAGCGCCGCGGAAAACCGTTCGCTCAAATCGAGCGGGCTGTAGCAGGCTGGTGAAGAATGTCCGATACCGCTTCGCGGTATTTTCACGCACTCAAACGCCATCCAACTCTTGCCACGTATGTGCAATACGAGCCCAATAATCGGACGCCTCTACAATCGTAGGCGAAGCGTTTCGTGACCCGACTGCGATTCGGAGTCCGTGACCAAGCGCGGAATGCGCCCCTTCAGCTTTCGCCGCGGACACCGATCGCGCCGGCGCTTAGTAGATCCGCCAGTGCACGCAAGACCTCGAGGCGAGGAATACCGGTCGCGCTCGGCAGCTCTCGAATCGAAGTTTGGCTATCGATCGCGGAGAGGACCGTGGACGCGCGATGATCGAGGCCCAACCATCGCGCCTCATTTTCGTCGACGAGACGGGTCGGGATTTTGTCTTCGCCACCAAGGCGAGACAGCAGGATTTGCCCAAGGCGCGCTCGTGACTCTTGCGCGACGCGGGTCGCCTCCGGGTTGCCGGGGTCTTGGCCAAGAAGGAGCTCCGCGATTCGAAGCGCGCCCGAGAAATCATCCAGGGCGAATCGTTCGCGCATCTCCGACGGAAAATCGACTTCGAGGCGGACAGAGCTACGTTTCCTCGCGCGGTCGACCAGCCCCACCGCAGACGTTCGCGGCAGCTCAAACTCTTTGGAAGGCTCCTCCTCGTCACTTAGGTCTGGAAGAGATAGAGGCGAATCACGATTCGTGAAGTCGACGGTGACACGCCGTTTCCGGCTGCCCTCAGGGATCGGAATGGGTGGCGACGTGGGGTGGCTCTTTCGGCCCGGCGGCTTCTTCTCGTCACTCATTGGGGAAAGGCCCTAGCTAGTCGGCCTTACCAACGACGCCTTTAAACATTCGCTGCGTTCGCTGCAGGGCGTCGATGTGTTCCTTCAAAGAGGCCGCATCTCCGCGGTCCATCAAGGTCTGCGCTCGAGCGATCACGACGCGCGCCTTGTCGAGCGCTTCGCGACCGAAGTCACTCCCCGCCACAACCTTTTCGACTTCGGGGAAGAGCTTCTCAATCTCCGCGACGAGAATCGTGGCCTCCTGCTTCGCGCCTTCGATTTCTTCGTCGGCCTTCCGCGCGACAGCGTAGTCGTTTGCGTCGTCCATCATGGCCGAGATTTCGTCTTCGGTCAGACCACTTGAAGCCGTCACCGTGATCGACTGCTCTTTCCCGGTATCGAGGTCCTTCGCAAAAACGGACACGATGCCATCGGCGTTGATCTCGAAGGTCACTTCGATCTCGACTTCACCTGCCGGAGCCTTCCGAAGACCCGTCAACGCAAACTCACCGAGCAACTCGTTTTCTTCCGCGCGTCGAGACTCGCCCTGAAGAACCAAAATCTTAACCGCCGTCTGATCGTCTCGGACCGTCGTGAACGGCTTGGTCTCCGAGGTTGGAACGGTGGAGTTTTGAGCGATGACTTCTTCGAAGTAGCCGCCCGAGACCATGATCCCAAGGGTATGCGGAGTGACGTCGAGAAGGACCATGTCCATCTCCGGCGAATCATCGACGAGCGCGGCTGCCTGAATCGACGCGCCAAGTCCAACGACGTGGTCCGGGTGAACTCCCTTGCAGGGTTCCCGCTCAAAGAACTTCGTCACGGCTTGTTGCACGCGCGGCATTCGGGTCATCCCGCCAACCAAGACGACATCCTCGACCTCATCCGTGGCGAGTCCGGCCTCTTCCAGGGTCATCTCGCAGATCTTCACCGTGCGGTCGATTAGATCCGCCGTGAGTTCTTCGAGCTTTGCTCGCGTGAGCAAACGCTGGAGATGGAGCGCTTCGTTACGAGCGCTCGAGATAATGAAGGGCAAATTGACTTCCGTCTCGACGACAGCGGACAGCTCACACTTCGCCTTCTCCGCCGCGTCTTTGAGGCGCTGGAGAGCCATTCGGTCCTGACGGAGGTCGATACCATGTTCTTCTTGAAAGCCTTCGACCAGCCAGTTGATCACACGTTGGTCGAAGTCCTCACCGCCGAGGAAGGTATCGCCAGCGGTGCTGATCACCTTAAAGACCCCCGAACTCGAAATCTCCATGACCGAAATATCGAAGGTGCCGCCGCCAAGGTCATAGACCGCGACGGTGCGATCGATGTTCTTGCCAAAGCCGTAAGCCAGCGCGGCAGACGTTGGCTCGTTAATGATTCGGATGACGTCGAGTCCGGCGATCTGCCCCGCATCACGCGTCGCCTGTCGCTGGTTGTCATTGAAGTACGCGGGTACCGTGACGACGGCGCGGGTGACTTCGTGACCAAGATACTCATCCGCAATGAGCTTCATATCCTGAAGGATCATCGCGCTGATCTCGGGTACCGAATAAATCTTGTCGCGAAGCTGAATACGGCAATCGCCATGCGGCCCCTCCACGATCTTGAAGGGCGACGTGGAAGCCGCGTTGCTCACCTGCGGGGAAGCAAACTTCCGTCCGATCAAACGCTTCGCAGCATAGACGGTATTTTCGGCATTCGTGACAGCCTGGCGTTTCGCGATATGTCCCACGAGGCGCTTTCCAGCTTCCGTGATGGCCACCATCGAGGGCGTCACTTGGTAGCCGCCGCGGTTCGCGATGACGACGGGCGTCCCGTTTTCAACGACGGCGACGCAAGAGTTAAACGTCCCCAAATCGATCCCGATGACCTTATCGCTGCTTTCGCTCACTTTTCACCTTCGCTGGAATAACGAGGCGCACCTGCTTTGAAAAGAGGCGCCGCATGCTGCCATTTTTCGTTCGGGTAGAGACGCCAATCGCGTCGATGCAGGAAAGACTGTGCCACGTTAAAGCCTTCGAAATGGGTACCATATTCGACATTCCGGAGTAAATAACTAGCCGGATTCTATCGCCACTATTCGGCGCGAGGCGAACCCGGTCGGTCGCCGAATCGAGGCGCTCAAACTCTGACTCGGACCGTCTGGTCATCCGCGCGATGCACGGGTGGGATTGGAAACATCGCAAGAGTGTTGCCCAATCTGCTATTTTACGCCCCGCGGTTCAGATCGGCGGCCCCAATCCGGTCAGGTTTCGGCAGATACGAACTGCCGTGGGTTCACGCCTCTCGCTATCCGGCGCGAATGACTCCGAGAAGCTCTTTTGCGCCTTCGTGTCCCGGAGAAAGCTCAAGGGCTGCGTCGACCTCGCGTCTTGCACTCGAGCTCATACCGGCAGCCCAGTAGACTTTGCCGAGAAGCACGTGACGACTCGCGGT
>JAHDCI010000155.1 GCA_020629955.1 Myxococcota bacterium
CGCCCGTCCCGCCGATCATTTCGCGGGCGGGCGTTTTTGTGCGAGCCTGCTATGACACGGGTTCGCGGACGAGCGGCGAAAGGGAAACGCTGCCGTTCTTGACGAAATTTGCCATGAAATCTCTTCTTTCTACACGCCTTATCATCGCCTCCTGGGCTCTCGCGCTGACACTCGGCGCGTTTGCGCCCAGTCACGCATCCGCTCAGCTTCGCCGGGTCCTCGACCTGAACCGCGAAGGTATGGACGCCTACAACAACCTCGAAGTTGAACAGGCGATGGACATTCTGGTTCAGGCGCGGCAGACCGCCGAGCGAACGGGGGTCAACGGCGCACCGCTCGCGCGGACTTACGCCAACCTCGGCATCGTCGCGATCGGCGGTTTTGGAGACAATGGTCAGGGCCTTGAGCACTTCATGAACGCCCTTCGAGCAGATCCGAGCGTCCGGCTCGATCCGCTCACCACCAATCCGGATATCGACCAAGTGTTCCAGCTCGCGCAAGCGCGCGTCGAAGCCGAAGGCGGTGGAGGCAACAGCGGTGGAGACAACGGCGGTGGCGGCGACAACGGCGGCGGCGGAGACAACGGTGGCGGCGGAGACGTGGGCGAACCGATGGCGCCCGGCAATATCCCACATGAGGCGGTTCCAGAACAGGCTTCCAACACGGCCCTTCCGATCTTCGTGCAGGTTCCCGAAGGTGCGCCGGTTGGCCGCCTGGTCGTCTACTATCAGTCGGCAGGCCGCCGCAGCTTCTCCGAGCGCGATATGTTCCGCATGGATGGCGGTTTTGGCATCGAGCTTCCCTGCGCCGATGTGCAGGTCCCAGAGTTGAAGTACTACTTGGTCGCCTACGACCAGCATGGCGAGATCATCGGATTTGGCGCCTCGGAAGACGACCCCTACGTCGTGGACGTTGTCTCCCGCATCGACGGCCCCGCGCCGCGCCTGCCCGGGCAGCCCGCACCGCAGCGATGCGAGGAGCGTGAATGCCCGCCTGGAATGGCCGGCTGCAACGACGAAGGCGGTCAAGCGGGTCTTGGTGACACGTGCCGCGAAGAAAGCGACTGTCGCTCGGGCCTCACCTGCGACGACAACTTCTGTGTCTCGCCGGAGCACGGCGGCGGCGAGAGCGGCGGCGACGACGGCGGCAGCGATGACAACGCGGACATGCCCCGCTTCATTTTCCGCGTCGGCTTCGCAGCAGGCTTCGGCAGCATTCGCAACGGTGGCCGTGCCGACGATCGGGATGTGCCGGGGTCCGCGATTTGCAGCGACGCATTCCCCGATACGAATGAGCCGGAGAACGCTCGATGTCTTCAGCTTGAAGCGGATGGCTTCGCCCCCGTCCTCGGCATCCGAGCCACCGTGGGCTACTTCATCATTCCCCGCTTCGGCGTTGCAGCGACTCTACGTTTTCAGCCAAGCGCATCGGGAGAAGGCCCGCTCAACAACATGTTGATCGGTCTTCGCCTGATGGTTGGTCTTACAGAGACTGAGCTCGGCATTCATGCGGACCTTCATCTCGGCACCACATACGGACAGCTTCAGGTTCAGCCTTCGGATTGGGGTGCGGACCGTGCGTTTATGCAGTCCGGCCTGAACGGCGTGCAGCTCGGCGGTACGCTTGGTTATCGATTCGCGCGGAATATCGGCCTCTACGTCTCTCCCGAGGCGCAGATCTTCCTTCCGAACTTCATGTTCGCGATCGATATCGACGCGGGTATCGGCGTTTACTTCTAAAGGCGCCGACACGCGAAGGCGCCCGGTCGTGATCTATTCGAGATTCACTATCGGGCGTTTTTTCGTTCGCTCCATCCGTCTTCTCTCGCTCGCCACGTTTGCCCTCGCGATGCCGAACGTCTCGGCGTGCGGAAACGAATCTGCAGAGATCCCGGAACGCGAGGACCCTCCCGAACCCCCACAAGCGCTTGAGCGGTGGACCGAACCTTCGGTCCCGCCCTACCCCATCTTCGAGCCACAGAATGTTTTTCGTGCGCCCCCTGCGTACGACCACCTACTGCCTCATCTTGGCGATCCCGACGCGGTGCGTTTCGCGAACCTCTACCATATGGCGAGCAATCGCCAGATGCGTGGACCAAGAAGCGAATCCGGAAGTTACCAACGCTCGGGACGCGAGATCGCACAAGGTTGGCGGCAAGCCGCGGCGTCCGTAAAGGGAATCTTTGCCCATCGGGATGGCCTCTTTAGTCAACAAGACCACCCGATCGATCAAGGCGTCATTCGCATCATGATGCCGCCGAGCTGGGTCAGCGTCGCGGTCGACGCCACGATCCGATCGCGCCCTCTAGAGGATGTGCGAGCGCCACCCCTCGACGACGATCGCGCGTGGACATCGATCGCTTCCGCCAGAGAGCTCTTTGGAAGCTTTCCCCCTTCGGACAGCCTCTTCCGCGCCGCGACCCAGCGCCTCGGCGTCATCGCAGAGGATCGCCTGCGCGTCACCAGCGCCCGGCGCTCCATCACAATGCTCGCCCGAGACGTTCAGGCGATGGTGGATGTCGCGGACCAAGGCGCGGAAGCGGTCGCGGCCGCGGGCGCAGAGCGCATTGCGATGAGCGACCTTCAGTACTTCGGAACCCGCGTTCGACGGGAACACATGATCTTGATCATGACGGACAACCCAAGCATTCACGAGCTCCGAGACGAGGGTCGAGGCTTCGATGTGTATGGACGCGATCTCACCGAGGAAGCGATCGAGATGGCGCGGCGCGCCGTGATTCAGCGCCGTATGCGAGACGGCGACGTGGCGATCGAACGCTACAATATCTCACTCGGTCCTGAACGACGCCGCTCGATCCGCACACTCACGCGGCTTCTCGATGGGGCCCCGCGAGAGGCCACGCTCTGGCTCTTCGCACACGGCGGCATCGACCCCGACGGTGGCGGACAACGAGACGCGTTTCCTTTCGCCAATGGCTACCGATCAGAGCTTGAAGAAGCCGGCCTTCGCGACCGAGTGCGCCTCGTCAGCGTTCCCGCGGTACCGATTGGAGGGCGCGGTTTGCACGAGCGGCTGCACGAAGCCTCTCGGCGCTATCGCGCGGTTCGGCTGCCGCTCCACCTCAACCTTGGCACGCCTCTCACCAAGCGACTTCTCGACCGTCTGCAGCGCGAGTAGAGCTACTCCAGCAGCCCGGCGTTGACGAGCGTTTGCTCCCAGCCTTTCGCGTCGCCGAAGAGGTACGTCTGCCAACCGCGTTGTGCCGCGGCAGCGATATTCTCTTCGCGATCATCTGCAAACACGAGCTCGTCCCCCGAGAATCCTGTTCCCTCTTCAAGCGCTGCATAGATCCCCGCCTCCGGTTTACAGACCTTCAGCCGTCCGGAGACAAAGCGCTTATCGAAGAGCTCGAATACCGGGTACTTACGACGTGCAATCTCGAACGTCTCGGCGCCGAAATTCGTCAACGCAAAGGTGGGAACCTTGGCCGCTTTGAGGCGATGCAAAAGCGCGACGCTCTCGTCAATGAGCGGCGCACACATCTCGAGCCATTCGTCCCAGAACATCCGAATCTCCGGGCTCCAGCTCGGGTACTGCTCGGCAAGCTCCTTCACCACGCGCTCGAGGTCTTCTCCCGCATCCGAGCGTTCATTCGCGTTGAGAATGGGAACCGCGGAGAAGAACGCCTCACGACGGGCTCGTCCAATTCGGCCATCGAAGTACCCCACCGGATCCCACTTCACGACAACGTTTCCAAGATCGAAGACTGCAGCTTTGGCGACCATAGCCAGGTTATGCCGTATCGAAATCGACGGCGCGACTCAAAGCCTTGCGACACCTCGACGGGTCAGGCGCTCAAATCGAGCAACGAGCAATATCGCGACCATCGCCAACCCCGCGCTCAGCCCCCACCACAGGCCCCTGGCGCCCATCGAATGAGAGAAACAAAGAAAGAGCCCGAGCGGAATGCCTAGAGCGAAATGTCCGCAAAGGTTCGAAATCATGCTCGCTCGAGTGTCCCCAATGCCGCGAAGCGCACCGGCGGAGATTGCCTGAAGGCCATCGACGAGCTGAAACATCGCCGCAATGCGAATCAAAGACGCGGCGGTCTCAATGACCTCCGGCTCGGAGGTAAGCAGGCCCGCGACCCACTCCGGAAACACAGCAAAGAGCAAAGCCGAGAGGGAAGAGAGGAGCAGCCCGACGCCGAGCGCCGTAAAACCAGCGCGCCGAGGCGCAAGCGGATCGATACCTTCTCCCGTCGTGAGGCCAACGCGTACCGACGCGGATTCGTTGAGCGCGATGCTGACCTGAAAAGGAAGGCTCACAAGTGTGATCGCAACTTCATGAGAGGCGAGCACCGCCGCCCCGAGCGTGCCGGCGATGTAGGAAACAAGCGTGAACGCGCCCACCTCTGCGGTCAGCTGCAAACTCAGAGGAGCGCCAACGCGAAAACCGTCTCGGAGAAGCTCCTTCTTCGGGCCTTCGAAACGGACATTGGTCTCGCGCCGGGCATAGAGCACAAGAACCAGGCTCATGACGAGGGTCGCAACGCCGTTTGCGAGCCCGGCTCCGAGCGCACCGTAGGCCGGGAGCCCAACCTGCGGAAGCCCGAGGGCATTCAGGCCGTCATCACCGAGCACCAAAAGCCAACTGAGTGGAAGGTTCACAAGATTCGCCCAGAGCGCACCGACGAGCAGTGGCCGCAGCTTTCCTCGTGCCTGCAGAAACGCTCGCGCCGCGCTTGAAATCAAAAAGGGTACGATGCTCCAAGAGCGGGCCAAAAGATAAGATCTCGTCGAGCTCGCAGACTCAGGGTCGAGGTTCGTGCTCGGCAACGCGATGGCGAGTCCGATCGCGACCAGCACGATGGCGCTTCCGACGAGCACTCCCATCCACCCCGCTTGAATCGTCAGTCGGGCTGCGCGCGTATTCTCTTTCGCCCCGATCGCTTGCGAAATGAGCGGGTCGAATCCGAGAACGACCCCCATCCCCAAGACGACCAATACAAAGAAGAACATATTGCCAAGGCCGGCGGCGCCCTGCTCTACCGCAGCGCGAAGACCCGCCGTTGTCGAGGCCGGCACGTCACGGCCGAGTATCTCGAGGTCACCGATCCGCCCAACCACCATCATGCCAACGGCGCCGAGCGCGCCGAGCGCGAGTTGTAGCGCTGCGAGCGGTGTTGCAAGCCGTAGCAGCGCGCGTAGCTCACTGCCGGTCCCCTTCGAGCTCGCCTCTTCACTCATCGCATTCGCGCCACGTGCGGTCATAGCTTGGCGACGCCTCTGCGCCACCCCGCCAGATCGAAAACGTGCGTCGTACGTCTCTCCCTGCAGTGGATCCAAAAAACGACTTCAAAAGTGTAAGCCGCAAAGCGATCGAGCGTTCTTCTCGCGGTATTTCACGTCTGGCCTCAGTTGCCACGACGCGGCTTCGAAAGAAAGAACGGAAAATGTCCCACCAAACGCTCCAGACACTGGGCGTCGCCATCACCTCGATGGCGATGCTCGCACTTCCCGCTCAGAGCAGCGCCTTCTGCGGCTTTTACGTCGGCGGCGCCGATGCGACGCTCTACAATGACGCGACGATGGTCGTCATGATGCGGCGCGGGAATACCACCGTGCTCTCTATTCAGAACGACTATTCCGGCCCCGCGGAAGATTTCGCACTCGTTGTTCCAGTTCCCGAAGTCCTCGACGAAGATCAGGTCCGAGCGCTGCCCTCCGATGTCTTCTCTCGCGTCGATCGGCTTACCGCCCCACGGCTTGTTGAGTACTGGGAGCAAGACCCCTGCAATCCCTCGTCGCACTACGATTTCGAGTCCGTGCCCATCTCCGGCTCACTGCGCTCGATGGACGACGAGACAGAGTCAGATGGGGATGACGAAGACTACCGCGTCACGGTCGAAGCCGAGTTCGCGGTCGGCGAGTACGATATCGTGGTCCTCAGCGCCGAAGAATCGACGGGCCTCGAAAGATGGCTGCAGCACGAGAACTACAACATCCCCGAAGGCGCCAGCGAGACACTTCGCCCCTACGTGCTTCAAGGCACGAAATTCTTTGTCGCGAAGGTCGCAATCGATCGGGCGCAGTACGAGGGCGGTCGCGCAGTGCTTTCCCCCCTTCGCATGCACTACCAAACTCCGACCTTCTCGCTCCCGATTCGACTTGGAATGCTCAGCAGCCGGGGTCAGCAGGAACTCATCGTTCACGTTCTCTCCGAAAACCAACGCTACGAAGCCGCGAACTATGACAACGTGATGATCCCGACGAACCTCGTGGTGAACGAAGCCGTGAGCGGGAACTTCGCGGGCTTCTATCGCTCCCTCTTCGACCGCGTGACTGCCGCCAATCCAGGAGCCGTCGTGACCGAATACTCGTGGTCGGCCGGCTCCTGCGACCCCTGCCCTTCGCCACCGCTCGATCAGACCGACCTGATGACACTCGGTGCGGATATCTTCGACCTGCCGGGCTATACCGACTGGACTCTAACGCGCCTTCACTTCCGCTACGACGACGAGGTTCTCGGAGAAGATATTGTCTTCCGCCAGGCAAGTCGCATTCACGGGGGACGTGGTACGCCCGATCGCGAGGGCAAGCTCCATGAGCAACGCGCAGCCGAATGGTCGGGGCCCAACAACTTCCAGGGGCGCTACATCATGCTCCACCCTTTCGAGGGCGATATCGACTGCCGAGAACCGCAACACGGGTTCTGGGGCGGGCCGCCCAATCAGCGTGGCTACCAAGGTCAGCCCAATGTTCAGAGCTCTCCGAGCGCATTGACGGCGGATCCCTCCGCCCTCGCCCAGGTCAACCTCTCGGAATCGCTCGCCGATGGGCAGACCGAGTTTGTCGACGCTCCACGCCGCTCGATCGGAGTGGGCACTGGGGACCTCGTGCAACGTCCGACGCCGCAAACCGGAGGCTGCGCAAGCTGCTCAGCAACCGGTGAATCCCGCGGCGCCTTCTTCCTCCTGCTCGGACTTTCGGTTTTGGCGATGCGTCGCCGCAGGAGGTAACCCGCAACCCCACAGGTCCATGTCGACACCCCGCCTTTCAGTTCGCAAGCTCCACTTCATCCTCTCGCTCGCACTCGGCATGAGCTTTGTCCCACTTCCGGGTCGCGCGTATGGAGGCGTGATCGTCGGGCAGGGGGATGAAACCGTTCATCGAGGTCAGACGATGGTCGTCATGCTGAGGCAGGGAGAGACAAGCGTTCTGTCCGTGCAAACCGCGTACGAAGGTCCGCCGGAGGATTTCGCGTTCGTGCTTCCGATTCCCGAGGGTGTAGCCGAAGACCAAGTGCGAACGCTGCCCGTCGAACTCTTCACGCACCTCGACCGACTGAGCGCACCGCGATTGGTGGAGTACTGGGAACAAGACCCATGTCCTGAACTCGAGGTGCGGCCCGGCATCGATCTGAGCGCGGCGGGTCGTCGCGGCGTCGCCGTTCCACGGGGCGCGAACTACGGCGTCGAGGTCGAGAACGAGTTCGAAGCTGGCGAATACGAAGTCGCGATCTTGAGCGCAGAAGATTCACGCGGACTCGAAGGCTATCTTCGCGAAGCGGACTACAATCTCCCGGAGGAGACCCTCGAGGCGCTCGCGCCCTATATCGCTCGAGGGTCCAGATTTCTGGTCGCGCGCGTCGATGTTCAGAACACGGACTATCGAGAAGGAAGGGCCGTGCTTTCACCGCTCCAGGTCCGTTACTCTTCGAGCGAATTCTCCCTACCCCTCCCGATCGGTACAAGGGAGCATGAGCTGGTGATTCTCATCCTCGGTGAGACTCGCTACGAAGCGGCAAACTACGCGAATATTTTTGTCCCGACGAACCTCGTCTTGCAGGACCGCGCCGGGGGGAACTTTCCAGCCTTCTATCGTTCGCTTTTTGACCGCGTGATCGCTTCCGCGCCGAGCGCCCTGGTAACCGAATACGCCTGGTCCGCCGGTTCCTGCGATTCGTGCACCGCGTCTCCGCTCGAAGACAGGGACCTCGTAGCGCTCGGAGCGAACATCGCTGGCGAAAGCGGGGACTCGGATTGGACGCTCACCCGACTGCACGCGCGCTACGCTCCTGAGTCGTTCCCGGAAGATATCCTTTTCCGGGCCGCCGGCAGCGTTTGGGGAGGTGCCGATCATCCAAACCGGCGCGGAGAACTCGAGGGGCAGCGCGCCGAAGATGTCTCGGGCCCGAATCGCTTTCAAGCGCGGTATGTGATCCTGCATGACTACGAAGCGGACCCTCGTTGCGCGAGACCCGACCGCGGACGTTGGGGTGGCCCGCCAGGACGCCAGCAAGCAGGCCCGATTATCGAATCACTGCCAAGCTCGTTGACGGTCGCGCCCCAAGACGACGACGCGCTCTTGCTCTCCGAGACGCTCGCAGCGGGGCAGCACGCGCTTGTGGAATCGCCGCGCACAACCAGGGCCCAGCGCATCGCGCGAACGCTCCAAACGCTCCCCTCCACCCACGGAGGCTGCGCGGGTTGCTCCGCCGGGGGAACATCGCAAGCGCCTTTTGTCGGTGGACTCCTAGCGCTCTGGCTCGCTCTTCCGGGAAGACGAAACGCGCGCAATGGGTGAAGAAGTTCGGCAAGGTGCGCCCGGATGCGGTCAGCTTCTCCGCGGGCGAATCTTTTTTCCAAGGATCGCGTCCTCACCTGGGTCGGAGAGAAGCGCGGTCGCGGGAGAGCAAATCTTCCCATGAGCTGTAAGCCCACGTGAACTCGCGCGTTAGGAAATCATGCAAGGCCCGAACGACTCCGACTCCGCGCTATCCCAACTTCGCCGAGGCGCGCGAATTCCCACTTTTTTGACGCTCCTCGTGCTGCTGGCTTCATGCGGTTCGTCGGGCATCGTCGAGCTCCGAAGAAGCGATGAGCCAACTGGACAAGCGGTCGCGCCCAGCGACGACGAAGCGCAATCTGGAGAATCGCTCCGCCTGCAAGAGAGCAATACTCGCACGGAAGCGGACTTCGGCGAGATGGAAGTTGCGGAGGAGGAAGCGGATATGCCAGTGGCTGCCGCTCCCGAACCGACAACAACGCTCGATGGGATCCCGGCGCAGGAGCAGAGCCGCTCTCGATCTGCGCGCCCGGGAAATGCACCGTCCAACTCCAGCGGGCTTGCCAACGACCGCGCCATGCTCGGAGCCGAGGCAGGACAGCGAGCGCAAGCGGAGGAGGCGCCGCGCGAAGAGCCTGCGCCTCAGGCTCAGACGTGGCGCCGTTTAACCGGCGCTGCGCGATTTGCGAGCGTGGATCTGGGTGGGGGCAACTCGCTTGAACTGCGAGACGTCCAAGTCAGCGTGAAGGTCGAGGGATTCCGGGCCCGAACCGTCGTCGACCACATCTTCTTTAACCCGCACGACCGGAACGTCGAAGGCACCTTTCGATATGCGCTCCCACCCGAGGCGAGCGTCTCAAGCTACGCGATGTATCTCGGCAACGGCCGCCGAGAGCGTCCCGTCTTCTTCGATGAACAGACTCAGCTCCGGCGCCGTGAGGAAGCGATGCAGGGCGTGAGCGTCGAGGCGATTCTGGAGAAAGTGGACGAGGACGCGTGGGGCGAGCTTCGCGTCGGCCGTATCGTCCAGGCGGAGCGCGGCCGCGAAGTCTACGAAAACGTCACGCGCCGCCGGGTCGATCCCGCACTCGTCGAAGAGGTCGCTCCGAATACCTTTGCGGCACGGGTCTTTCCCATTCAGGCGCGCGGCTTTCACCGCGTCATCGTGAGCTACGAGCAGACCTTGCCCCGTGTCGGCAACGAGCTTGAGTACGCGTTTCCGATCCCCGAGGCCGAGCTTGGTTCGCTGAACTTTGAGCTCTTCGCAGATCAAGACCTCGTTCGAGGCATGCGATACACGGGCGATCTCCGTGGCCGTTCCCTCGGACAAATCGATGGTGCACATGCATATGCCGTCTCCGCTTCGGGACGAACCCAAGCGGGCGCTCTATCCTTCCGTTTTCCGATGCGCTTACAAAGCGGCGTCGAAGTTGTCGCGGGGACGAACCCGGTCCGGCAAGAGAATCACTTCATCGTACGCGTGCAGGGAGACGACTCCCTCCGGCGCAGCACCGCCGCGCAAGGTGCGAGCCACGCGGTCTTTCTACTGGACACCTCACTCTCCGAAGCCCCGGAACGTTTCGGAATCGATGTTGCGTTGATGCGCGAAATCCTCGAACGCTCGTCTCAGATTGAACACTTCAATATTGTGACTTTCGACGCCGGCGCGCGCTGGGTCAACGCGGGTCGCTTTTACGCGAACAACCCAACGGGCCGCTCGCAGGCCATCTCGGCCATCGAGGGCGTCCTTCTCGAAGGAGCGACCGACCTTTCCGCGGCGCTCGACACGCTCCAGTCGCCCCCCGGCATCACGACCTCACCGGATCTCGACATCTTCCTTCTCAGCGACGGTGCGCTTAGCTGGGGTGAGCAAGATCTCGCGTCTCTTGAGTCACGGCTTCAGGGCAATCGACGCTTCGGTACCAAGCGTCTCTTCGCGTACCGCACCGGCCTCGGTGCCGAGAATACGGATCTATTCCGCCGCCTCAGCGGGCGATTCGGGGGCGGTGTCTTTAACTGTCTGTCGATGGAATCGGTCCCAGGATGCGCGACTGGACATCATCATGCGGCGATGCAGGTTGAACGCGTTCGCGTGGTGAGCCGCGGGCAGAACGGCGCGGTGACCCGAGACGTGCTGGTCGCCGGCGGACTCGGAACCTTTGCACCGGGCACCGAGTTGATCGTGGGCGGTGAGCTCGAGCGTGCCGGCGCCGCGACGCTTCGCATCGAAGGAACCCTCGGAGGACAGCCGCACGTTTTCACCCGCGATATTGAGCTGCGTCCCGATGGTGAGCTTGCATCGCGCGCGTGGGCGGAGATCGCCATGGCGCATCTCATCGCGGCGGGCGACGATGAGCTTGAGCCTCTCGCGGTCGCACTTGGACAACACTACCGAATCCCCTCGCGCCTGACCTCCTTCCTCGTACTGGAGACCGACGCCGAGTACGAGCAGTACGAACTGGGTACGCGCGGGCCGGCGGAACTCCTTGCCGCACGGCGCGTGGCCGGAGCCGAGCTCGCGGCGCGTGCGCCGACTTCCTGGGCACGTCTGCGAAGTGCGCTCGAACATGCGGGCGATCACCATCACCTTATGCGAGACCAGCCAGACGTTTGGCGTCAGCTTCGCAGCTTCGTCGCCCAGGCTCCGCGAGATTTCGTGCGCGGCAGGGTGAATGTCCCGATGCTACATCGCCGCAGCGGGGACCGCGCTTACCTGAGTGGTATCTCGCACGAGGCCGGCAGCGTGGAGCACTTCCGTCAGGAAGGGATTCGAAGGCAACAAGAAGATCAAGTGGGTGCGGCGATTCGTGCTCTGAGCTCGGCAGTTGAAAACGCGCCCTCTGATGCTGAGGTCGCACGCTCGGTGGGCTACACGTTGATGACGTGGGGCGCCCGTGCGGAAGCTGCGGAGCTCTTCTTTAACGTGCTCGAAAAGCGCCCGTATGAACCGCAGAGCTATCGCGACCTCGCGGGAGCGCTCTGGCTTTCACGACCAAGCCTGACGGCGATGCTCTTCGAAGCGGTCCTCAGCGGGAACTGGGACGGACGCTTCCGAGGCGTTGTGACGGTTGTTCGGGAGGAATACGCTCTCTTCACAAGAGCGCTGATCCGTTCGCGCCCCGATTCGCCGCTGGCATCCTTCCTTCGAGAGCGACAGCAAGCCCTCAACCTGAGCGTGCCAGATGGCGATCTCCGCGTGACCATGACGTGGAACACGGACAACACGGACATCGATCTCTGGGTGACCGATCCGAACGATGAAAAGTGCTACTACGCGCATCGCAACACGGCTGCTGGAGGGCAGCTCCTCGACGACGTGACGCAGGGATTCGGTCCCGAACGCTTCTTCATCGAAGAGGCGCCCCGCGGCGAATACCTCGTGCAGGCGCACTACTACAGCAACAATGGGAACCGCTTGGTCGCCGATACGTACGTGACGCTAACAATCGCTCGGCACGTCGGCACGGACCGAGAAACGATCGAACGACGGGTGGTGAGATTGGTGCAGCGCGGGGATGTCGAAACCGCTGCACGGGTCCAGTTCTAATCGACCGCGGAACGGGAAAAGGGAGCCTTGATCGGCTCCCTTTTT